>JBAQND010000017.1:0-18508 GCA_049303455.1 Thiobacillus sp. | reverse complement strand
TCACGGTCTTGTCCTTCTAAATCTGATAGGGCACCAGGAAGCCATCGTCGCTGGCGTCCTTGAGCTTGTAGGAGACGGTCGGCTTGTCCACCTCGAAAAAGCGCAGGGTATCGCGCACGAAGAGCTTGTCCTCCTCGTCGGCGTTGAGGTCGTCGAGGTTGGCGACGCAGGGGGTGGCGGTCAGGCCAATCTGCACGCCGTCGAAGTGCTTGAGCACGCCGCTCCACTTGCCGTAGATGCTGCGGTGGCATTCGTCTGAGATGACGAGGTCGAAGTAGCCCGAGGAGTAGTCGCTGTAGATGTTCACCATGCTCTGCAGCGTGGTGATGGTGATGAGTTTCTCGTCCTGAAAGCGGCGTCCCGCGCGCAGCACATAGGCGGGGTAGTCGGTCAAGTGCTCGGCGAAGGCGTCCTCGGTCTGCTTGGCGAGCGGGATGCGGTCCACCAGGAACAGCACGCGGGTGATGGCGTTGGCCTCGAACAGGCGCTTGATGAGCGCGGCGGCGGTGCGGGTCTTGCCGGTGCCGGTGGCCATCTCGACCAGGAGCTTGCGGCGGCCCTGGCCCATTTCCTTGCAGAGGGTATCGATGCAGGCCTGCTGATAATCGCGCCCGGCGATGCGGGAGTCGATAGGCACTTCGAGCGGGTCGCGCTTGACCTGGGCGGTGGCGGCGCGGCGTTCGAGGTCGTCCTGCTTGAAGAAAGTCTTGACCGGGTGCGGGTAGGCCTCGCGCTGCCAGTCCCAGAAACGAATCTCCTGGCCGTTGGCGAGGAAGACATAGGGCACATTGAGCTGGCGGGCGTAGTTCCTAGCCTGCTCGGCGGCGTCGGCGGGGTTGATGGAGAAGCGTTTGGCTTCGATGACAGCGAGTGAGCGGCCGTGACGGTCGCACAGGACATAATCGGCACGCGTGCCGTCCTCCAACACGACTTCATAGCGAACGCTGTTGGTGTCCTGGGTGTTCCATCCTTGATCGGCCAGTTGCGCGTCGATGACGACGCGCGAGAAGGCTTCGTTGCTCCCCATCCAATTCTTGTCCTGATTGTTTTGGAGATTCTAGCGCGTTGGGGCCTTGCCGTACGAACCCTGCCCCCGAATCGGGGAACAAGTCGCTAGTGCAGCTTGATCCGCGCCCGCGTCGGCGTGCTGATGAAGTGGGCGTAGGTCGTGAGCGATGTCTTGAACCAGCCATGCAGCGCGATCTCGTGCATCTTGTGCAGTGACCAGTACACCAGCCGCGCCAGCGTGCCTTCGATCATGATGCTGCCGCCGGTGAGGGTGCCCATCAAGTTGCCAACGGTTGAAAAGCGTCCGAGCGCGACCAGCGAGCCGTAGTCGCGGTAGACGTACTCGGGCAGCGGCTTGCCGCGAAAGCGACGGCAGATCGACTTCGCCAGCATGCTGGCCTGCTGGTGCGCAGCCTGTGCGCGCGGCGGCACGAAACCGCCTTCGGGCATGGGACAGGCGGCGCAATCGCCGAAGGCGAAAATGTTGTCGTCGCGAGTGGTCTGCAGCGTCGGCCGCACCACCAGCTGGTTGATGCGGTTGGTTTCCAGACCGTCGATGTCCTTCAGAAAATCCGGGGCCTTGATGCCGGCCGACCACACCATCATGCTGGCGGGAATGAGCTTGCCGTCGGCGGTGAGCATGCCGTCGGCACGCACTTCGACGATGCGCTCGTTGGTATGCATCTCCACCCCCAGTTCGGCCAGGCGTTCGGCGGCGGCGGCCGACAGGCGTGGCGGCAGCCCCGGGAGAATGCGGTCGGACGCCTCGACGATGAGCAGTTTCAGGCTCTTGTCGGGGTCGATGTTGTCCATGCCGTAGGCCGACAGTTCGCGCGTGGTGTCGTGCAGTTCGGCCGCGAGTTCGACGCCGGTGGCGCCCGCGCCGACGATGCCGACGGTGAGCTGGCCGGGCGCCACGGTGGCCGTCTGGGTATTGGCGCGCAGGCAGGCGTTGATGTGGCGGCGATGGAATTCGCGTGCCTGCTCGGGGGTGTCGAGCATGATGCAATGCGCCTTCACGCCCGGCACGCCAAAGTCGTTGCCGACCGAACCCACCGCGATGATCAGCGTGTCGTAGTGAAAGCTGCGGCGCGGGATGATCTCGACGCCATCGTCGTCCAGCGTCGGGGCGACGCTGATTTCCTGGCGTGCCCGATCGAGGCTGTCCATGCGGCCGAGGCGAAACGTGAAATGATGCCAGTGCCCCTGCGCCAGGTATTCCAGCCGCTCGGCATACGAATCGAGGCTGCCCGCCGCGACTTCATACAGCAGCGGTTTCCACAGGTGCGAGGGCGAGGCGTCGATCAGCGTGATGTTCGCGCGTTTCTTCCTGCCCAGCTTGTCGCCCAGCCGGGTGGCCAGCTCCAGTCCGCCCGCGCCGCCGCCCACAATGACGATTTCATGCATTCGCTGTTCCGTTGCCACGGCTTCCCCTGTTTTCATCATGCCGCGATGATACCCGGAACATAAGCAAGCGCTTCTATACATTGCTTACACTCGGGACGCCGCTGAACTCGCCAGAATTCCTGCATCCCCGAATCAGGAACCGCCATGACCGACCCCTTGCTCGTCGCCAGAAACGCCACCGCCGATCTCATCCTGCTGCCGCAGATGGCCAGCCGCCACGGCCTCATCACCAGCACCAGCGCCACCGGCACCGGCACCGGCACCGGCACCGGCAAGACGGTCACCCCGCAGACGCTGGCCGAGCACTTCTCCCGCATCGGCGTGCCGTGCTTCATGTCGGACGTGAAGGGCGACCTGTCGGGCATTTCGCAGCCGGGCGGCAGCAACGCCAAGGTGGCCGAGCGGGTCGAGATGCTCAAGCTCGAAGGCTTTGCCTACCAAGGCTATCCGGTCACCCTGTGGGACCCCTTCGGCAAAAGCGGCCATCCGGCGCGCGCGACCGTGTCGGACATGGGGCCGCTGCTGCTCTCGCGCATGCTGACCTGAACGAAACCCGGAGCGGGGTGCTCAATCTGGCGTTCAAGGTGGCCGACGACAACGGCCTGCTGCTGGATCTGAAGGATCTGCGCACCCTGCTCGCCTTCGTCGGCGAGAACGCAAAACAGTTCACCACCGAATACGGCAACGTGTCCGCCGCCTCCATCGGCGCCATCCAGCGCGGCCTGTTGTCCTTGGAATCGCAGGGCGGCGAGCAGATCTTCGGCGAGCCGATGCTCAACATCGACGACCTGATCCAGACCGACCGTGGGCTCGGCGTCATCAATATCCTGTCGGCCGAGCAGCTGATGCAGTCGCCAAAAATGTACGCCACGCTGCTGCTGTGGCTCTTGGCCGAACTGTTCGAAAACCTGCCCGAGGCAGGCGACCTCGACAAGCCGAAGCTGGTGTTCCTCTTCGACGAGGCGCACCTGCTGTTTTCCGACGCGCCCGATGCGCTGGTGGAGAAAATCGAACAGGTGGCGCGGCTGATCCGCTCCAAGGGCGTCGGCGTGTTCTTCGTCACCCAGAATCCGGTCGATGTGCCGGACAAGGTGCTGTCGCAGCTCGTCAACCGGGTGCGGCATGCGCTGCGCGCGTTCTCGCCGCGCGATCAGAAGGCCGTCCGCGCGGCCGCCGAAACCATGCGCGACAACCCGGACCTGGACGAAGCCGCCATCATCACCGAACTCGGCGTGGGCGAGGCACGGGTGTCCTTCCTCGACGCCAAGGGCCGTCCCGGCGTGGTCGAGCGCGCATTCATCGTGCCGCCGCAGGGACAGCTCGGCCCCATTACCGACGCGCAGCGCCGGCAACTGATGCAGACCTCGCTGGTGGCCGGCGTCCACGACCAGACGGTCGACCGCGAATCCGCCCACGAAATCCTCAAGGCGCGGCCGAAGCGCTGGCGAAATCCGCCGCGCGCGCGATCGGCAGCCAGGCCGGCCGCGCCATCATGCGCGGGGTGCTGGGGAGCCTATTCGGCGGCAAGCGCTGACGCCCGCCCTCGGCCCGATGCCGTGGCGCGTGCACGGGTGCGTAATCGCGGCGAGGGCGCCGCTCCTACAGGGCGAACAGCCGCGCGAGCTCCGCGCCGGGATCGTCGGCGCGCATGAAGGCCTCGCCCACCAGGAAGGCGTTGACGCCATGGCCGCGCATCCTGGCGACGTCGGCCGGGGCGAGGATGCCGGACTCGGTGATGACGATACGGTCATGGCCGATTTTCGGCAGCAAGGCCAGCGTGGTGTCGAGGCTGACCTCGAAGGTGCGCAGGTTGCGGTTGTTGACGCCCTGCAGCGGCGTCTTCAGCTGCAGTGCGGCGTCGAGTTCTTCGGCGTTGTGCGACTCCACCAGCACCGCCATCCCCAGTTCGAACGCCAGTGCTTCCAGCGCCTGCATCGCAGGCAATTCCAACGCGGCGACGATCAGCAGAATGCAGTCCGCCCCCATCGCGCGCGCTTCATAGACCTGGTAGGGGTCGATGATGAAATCCTTGCGCAGCACTGGCAGCGCGCACGCGGCACGCGCCTCGACCAGATAGTCGGCGCAGCCCTGAAAATAGTCGCGGTCGGTGAGCACCGACAGGCACGCGGCGCCATCCGCCTCGTAGCTGGCGGCGATCTCGGCGGGGCGGAAGTCGGGCCGGATCACACCTTTCGAGGGGCTGGCCTTCTTGATTTCGGCGATCACTGCCGGTTGTCCGGCAGCGATTTTCGCGCGCAGCGCGCCGACGAAGTCGCGCGGCGCGGATGCGGCTTCTGCGCGCGCCCGCATTTCTGCTAGCGGCACACGGGCCAGCCCGGCATTGATCTCGACACGCTTGGTGGCGAGGATTCTTTCCAGGATGTCGCTCATGACTGGCTGAAACGGCGATAGTGTTCGAGCACGTCGCGCGCGGCCATGCTGGCAATCGCGCGCTGCGCCTGCGCCACGCCGTCCATCAGGCTGGCGGCACGGCCCGATACATAAATGGCCGCGCCGGCATTGATCGCGACGATGGCGGACGCGCCGGCGTGGCGGTTTTCCAGCGCGGCCAGCAGCATCTCGACGGCCTCGTCGGTTCCCTTCACCACCAGTTCGCTCGCCTCGACCTGCGGCAAGCCGAACAGGCCGGGTTCGAGTTCGTATTCGGATACATGGCCGTCCTTCAGTTCGGCCACGAAAGTGGGCGAGGCCAGGCTAATCTCGTCCAGCCCCTCCTCGGCGTGGACCACCAGCACGTGGCGGCTGTCCAGCGCCTGCAGCACGCGCGCCAGGGTGCCGGTGAGTTCACGGCTGAACACGCCCATCACCTGGTTGGGCGCCGCGGCCGGGTTGGTCATCGGGCCGAGCAGGTTGAACAACGTGCGCACACCGATCTCGCGCCGCACCGGCGCGGCGTGCCGCATCGCGCTGTGGTGGTTGGGCGCGAACATGAAGCCGACACCGATTGTCTTCACCGCCTCGGCGACTTTTTCCGGGGACAGATTGACGTTCACCCCCAGCGCCTCCAGCACGTCGGCGCTGCCCGACGTGGACGACACCGAGCGCCCGCCGTGCTTGGCCACGCGCGCGCCGCAGGCCGCTGCGACGAAGGCGGCGGCGGTGGAAATGTTGAAGGTGTGGGCACCGTCGCCGCCGGTTCCGCAGGTGTCGACCAGATGCTCGACGCCGGCGAGCGGCACCTTGACGGACAGCGCGCGCATGACTTCAGCGGCAGCGGCGATCTCGGTCACGGTCTCGCCCTTCATGCGCAGCGCAATCAGGAAGGCGGCGATCTGCGCCGGCGTGTAGTCGCCGCCCATGAGTGCGTTCATCGCGCCGAGCATGGTGTCGTGCGGCAGGTCGTGGCGCTCGATCAGCAGGGTCAGCAGATCCTTGTACTGCATCACACGCGCTCCTTCAGGAAGTTCGCCAGCATGGCGTGGCCGTGTTCGGTGAGGATCGATTCCGGATGGAACTGCACGCCTTCGACCGCCAGGGTCTTGTGGCGCACTCCCATGATTTCGCCATCCTCGGTCCACGCGGTGATTTCCAGGCAGTCCGGCAAGCTTGCGCGCTCGATCACCAGCGAGTGATAGCGGGTGGCGCGGAAGGGATTGGGCAGGCCCTTGAATACGCCCGTATCCAGGTGATGGATCATCGAGGTCTTGCCGTGCATCAGCTCCCTGGCGCGCACGATCTTGCCGCCGAAGGCCTGGCCGATGCTCTGGTGACCGAGGCAGACGCCGAGGATGGGAATCCTGCCGGCGAATTCACGGATCAACGGCACCGACACGCCCGCCTCGTTGGGCGTGCAGGGGCCGGGCGACACGACGATGTGGTCGGGGCGCATGGCGGCGATGCCGGCGAGGTCGATCTCGTCGTTGCGGACGACCCTGACCTCCTCCCCCAGCTCGCCGAAATACTGCACGAGGTTGTAGGTGAAGCTGTCGTAGTTGTCGATCATCAAAAGCATGGGGTGTCCTTCGGCGTCACGCCATCGGGGAAGGTGAGCGCCTGCGTCAAGAGCGGAGAATTATAGCCGCGCAGCCGGCCTCACCCACACAAAAAAAGCGCCCGCGGGCGCTTGAAGGCTGGCGCCGCGAGGCGCTATTTGAGCTTTTTGAGGCCCAGCAAACCGAGCACGTATTTTTCGTACAGCGGCTCGGTCGAGCCTTTTTTCATTTTTCGGATGAAATATTTCTCGAACCCGATCTTGGCCAGGTGCACCCATTTGCCTTCCTTGAACCAGTTGACGTTGCGCGGCGGAATCTGCGGCAGCGCCACGAAGGCGGCGCCGGTGTCGCCGAAATCGGCCAGGCAGATGGCGTTCCAGGTGGCATTCTCGGTGGGCTCGCGGCCGTCGAGCACGGCGCGGATGTTGTGCGCGGTGGCGGTGACCATTGATTCGATCATGTAGCCGGTTTTCGGCGTGCCGGTCGGTACCGGCGTGACCTCGACCGGCGGGATGGCGACGCAGACGCCCACCGCATAGACATTGGGGAATTTCGGGTTGCGCTGATGGGCGTCGATGATGATGAAGCCACGCGGATTGACCAGTCCCTCGACGCCGAACACCGCGTCGATGCCCTTGAAGGCCGGCAGCATCATCGAGTAGGCGAACGGCAGCTCGTGCTCCTTGATGACCTCGCCGCGGCCGTTGTGTTCGGCGACGAACATCTTGCCGGCCTCGACCTTGGTGACTTTTGCGTTGCAGATCCACTTGATGTGGCGATCGCGCATCTCGGATTCCAGCATGCCCTTCGAATCGCCGACGCCGCCCAGGCCCAGATGGCCGACATAAGGCTCGGCCGTCACGTAGGTCATCGGCACGCGGTCACGGATTTTGCGCCTTTTCAGATCGGTGTCCATGATCATGGCGAACTCGTAGGCCGGCCCGTAGCAGGACGCACCCTGCACTGCGCCCACCACAATGGGTCCCGGCTTCTTCACAAAGTCATCCCACGCGCGGCCCGCGGCCACCGCGTGTTCGACCACGCAGACCGACTGGGTATGGCCTTCCGGTCCCAGGCCTGGCACTTCGTCGAACGCCAGCTTGGGGCCGGTCGCGATGATCAAAAAGTCGTAGTCCACGATCTGGCCGTCCGTCAGTTCGACCTGGTTGCGATCCGGATGCACCCGCGCCGCACCCACCGCGATGAAGTCGATGTTCTTCTTGTTCAGATACGGCGCGGCCGGAATGGTGATGTCGTCCCGGCTGCGCCAGTTGACCCCCACCCACGGATTGGACGGGGTGAACTGAAAATACGGCAGGTTGGAAATCACGGTGACGCGGTCTTCGCTGCGTGCCTCTTCGCGCATTTCATACGCCATGGTCATTCCGCCGATGCCGGCGCCCATAATCACGATGTGTGCCATTTGTTGTCGCTCCTTGTGCTGTGTCGGGTAGGCGTGGGGATTACCACTGGAAGATGCGGCCCATGGCGTCCAGGCCCTCTTCCACGATCTTCCGCAGATCCTCCGGGCAGTCGTCGCGCTCCAAGGCGAAGGTGGTGTAGGCCGACAGGCTCTTCAGGGCACAGGCGATCTTGGCCACCTCGTCGACCATCTCCGGGGCGAGGTTCACGCCGGGTTGCAGCTTCCAGTTCTTGTCTTCAGACATGTTGGTCTCCATCGTGTTGCGGGGGAATGCACCGTGACCGTATGCAACAGGCGTGCCAACCGGGAAGGCCTTGCGATCATTGGGCTTCAGGCCATTCGACAGCATCGCCCCGGCGCCGACATGGCATTCTTGTCATGACACTACTACTATTCGTCATGACAAGAACGGAGGTTGCCATGCCATCCATTGATCTGCAGGACCTCATCGACGCCAACGACCAGCCTTTTGTGGTGATCGATCGCGAATACCGCATCGTCGCGGCCAACCAGCGCTACGCCGCCGCGTATGGCGTCGCACCCGACGCCATCGTCGGCCAGTCCTGCCATGCCGTGTCGCACCACTCGGCGCGTCCCTGCCACGAAAACGGCGAGCAATGCCCGCACCAGGCCTTGTTCGAGCATGGCGAGGCGGTCGAGGTGCTGCACACGCATTTCCATGCCGACGACCAGCCCGAACGCACCCGCATCCGCGGCCACGCATTGCGCGGCGAGAACGGCGAGCGCTACCTGGGCGAACAGCTTTACCCGCTTGAAGCCGGCATCGGCACCGATTGCGACGCCATGCAGATGGTGGGGCAATCCCCGGCGTTTCTGGCCTGCGTCGACAATCTCGCGCGGGTGGCCGACTGCGAGGCGTCGATCCTGCTGTTCGGCGAGTCCGGCGTCGGCAAGGAGCTCGCCGCACGGTTCATTCACGCCCGTTCGACGCGGGCCGGCGGCGCCTTCATCGTGATCAACTGCGCCGCCGTGCCGGAAACCCTGTTCGAGAGCGAGTTGTTTGGCCACGAGCGCGGTGCGTTCTCGGGCAGCAGCGGGCTGAAGAAGGGACTGTTCGAACTGGCGGACAGCGGCACGCTGTTTCTGGACGAGGTCGCGGAAATCCCGCTGGGTTTGCAGGCCAAGCTGCTGCGCGTGCTGGAAAGCGGCGAATTCCGGCGCGTCGGCGGCACCCACACGCTGAAGGCCGACGTGCGGCTGGTATCGGCCACCAATCGCCGCCTGCTGGACGAGGTGGACGAGAAACGCTTCAGGCTCGATCTGTATTACCGGCTGGCCGGCATCGACGTCGACCTGCCGCCGCTGCGCGAGCGTCGCGAAGACATCCCGGGGCTGGCGGCGTTCCTGCTCAAGCGGCTCGCTGGCATGCGGCGCGCGTGCCGGCTGGATGCGACCGCGCTGGCCGCGCTGCAGACATATGAATTTCCGGGCAATGTGCGCGAACTGCGCAATCTGCTGCAGCGTGCGGTGCTGACGTGCCGCGACGGCGTGGTCGGCGCCGCCGATCTGCATCTGCCCACCGTGCCGGCGCCGACGTTGCCCGAGACCCAGCCACTGGCCGAGGTCGAGCGCACCCACATCCGCGCCCTGCTCGCCGCGCACGCCGGCCATCGAAACCGGGTGGCGACCGCGCTCGGCATCACCGAGCGCACGCTTTATCGAAAGCTCAAGCGTTACGGCCTGAGCTAGGCGCCCGGCTCAGTCGGTCAGGGTGCCGAATCGCGCCTGCACCAGCTCGGCCGCGCGGATGATGGCGCGCGCCTTGTTCAGCGTTTCGAGCCATTCGTTGTCGGGCACCGAATCGGCAACAATGCCGGCGCCCGCCTGCGCGTACAGCATGCCGTCCTTGACCACCGCGGTGCGGATGGCGATCGCCAGATCCATGTCGCCGTTGAAACCAAGATAGCCGACCGCACCGGCGTAGATGCCGCGCTTGCTGGGCTCGAGTTCGTCGATGATTTCCATCGCCCGCACCTTGGGCGCGCCGGACACGGTGCCGGCGGGGAAGCTGGCGCGCAGCACGTCGAGCGCGGACAAGCCCGGTATCAGCTTGCCCTCGACGTTGGAGACGATGTGCATGACGTGCGAATAACGCTCGATCTGCATGTGCTCGGTGACGCGGACCGAACCGGTGACGGCCACGCGTCCGGTGTCGTTGCGGCCCAGGTCGAGCAGCTGCAGATGTTCGGCGCACTCCTTCGGGTCGGCCAGCAGCTCCTCGGCGAGGCGCTGGTCGTCCTCGCGCGTGAGGCCGCGCGGGCGGGTGCCGGCGATGGGGCGCAGGGTGACGGAATCGCCCTCCAGCCGCACCAGGATTTCGGGCGAGGACCCCACCACGTGGAAGCCGCCGAAATCGTAATAGAACATGTAGGGCGACGGATTGAGGCCGCGCAGCGCGCGGTAGAGCGACAGCGGCGAGGCATTGAACGGACGCGACATGCGCTGGGAGAGCACCACCTGCATGACATCGCCGGCCGCGATGTAGTCCTTGGCCTTTTGCACCGCCGACTTGAACTCGGCCTCGCCGAATTCGGAGTGCGGCTCGTCCGCCACCATCACCGGCTCGGCCGGCAGGCGCACCGGCGCGTGCAGCTGCTCGGCCAGCTCGGCGAGGCGCAGGTGGCCCTGCGCGTAGGCATCCGGCTGCATCGGGTCGGCGTGGGTGATGAGGTAGAGCTTGCCGGCGAGATTGTCGAACACCGCCAGTTCCTCGGTCAGCATCAACAGGATGTCCGGCGTGTGCAGCACGTCTTCCTTGCGCGGCTGATTTTTCTTGAACTCCGGCGAGAGCCGCTTCTCGATGTAGCGGATGGTGTCGTAGCCGAAGTAGCCTGCCAGCCCGCCGGTGAAGCGCGGCAACCCGGCCACCGGTGCCGCCTTGTAGCGTGCCTGGAAGTCGGCGATGAAGGCCAGCGGGTCGGGCAGGTCATGCTCCTCGACCTTCTGGCCGTCGGTTTCCACCGTCAGCAGGTGCGCACGCACCCGCAACACCGTTCGCGCCGGCAGGCCGATGAAGGAATAGCGGCCGAAACGCTCGCCGCCCACCACCGATTCGAGCAGATAGGTGTAGGGCGCGTTGGCCAGCTTGAGGTACACCGACAGCGGCGTTTCCAGGTCGCCAGGCAGTTCGCGCACCAGCGGGATGCGGTTGTAGCCCTGGCGGACGAGATCGAAGAAGTCTTGTTCAGTCATTTGTCAGTGAGGCGTAAAGGGTAAGGGGTGAGGCGTTGAGTACAGCGCGGCACGCCGCCATCGGGTACTCGCGCCGGCATTACACCTCACCCCTGTCGCCTCACGCCTCACCGATTCAGCCCTTCACCACCATCTTCGCCGCTTCGACCAGGCTCGGCACCACCGCGTCCAGATCGAGCTCGGCGACCGGGCGGCCGCGGTTGTAGCCATAGGGCACGCAGAACACCGGACAGCCGGCGGCGCGCGCGGCCTGGGTGTCGTTGAGCGAATCGCCGATCAGCAGCAGTTCGGCCGGCGTCACCTTGAACACCTCGCAGGCATGCAAGAGCGGCAGCGGGTCCGGCTTGCGGCGGGGCAGCGTGTCGCCCGACAGGATCAACTCGAAATAATCGAACAGGCCGGTGTCCTTCAACAGCGGGTGGGTGAACTGCGCGGCCTTGTTGGTGATGCAGGCGATATGCACGCCCATCGCCTTGAAGGCGTCGAGGCCTTCAACCACGCCGTCGAACGGGCGCGAATGCAGCGACACGTGTTCGCCGTAATGCTTCTGGTACGACGCGATCGCCTGTTCGAACAGCGCCGCATCCGGCTCGGCATCCATCTCGCCGGTGAGCACGCGCTTGACCAGCCGCGACACGCCATTGCCGATGTAGGTGGAAATGGTCTCCAGCGACGGGCAGGGCCGGCCGAGGTCGGCCATCATCAGTTCGGCGGCGTGCGCCAGGTCCGGCGCGGTGTTGAGCAGGGTGCCGTCGAGATCGATGACGACGGCTTTGATGGGAATTGGGAAATTCATTTTTTCACCACAGAGACACAGAGGCAAAGAGAAAGGCAGGAAACCATCATGGGTTTCTCTGTGTCTCTGTGCCTCTGTGGTTAATGCATTAAACTTTGGCGAGTTCCGCGCGCATCGCGGCGATGACGCTGTTGTAGCGCTGCGGGTCGCTGTCCTTGGCGGCGCCGAAAATGGCGGAGCCGGCTACAAAGGTATCGACGCCGGCGCGCGCCACTTCGGCGATGTTGGCGGGGCCGACGCCGCCGTCGATCTCGATGTTCACGTTGAGGCCGCGGTCGTCGATCATCTTGCGCACCGCGCGCGCCTTGTCCAGCACGTAGGGGATGAACTTCTGGCCGCCGAAGCCTGGGTTGACCGACATCAGCAGCACCATGTCAATCTTGTCGAGCGTGTATTCCAGGACGTCGAGCGGGGTCGCCGGGTTGAACACCAGGCCGGCCTTGCAGCCGTTTTCCTTGATCAGGGCGATGGTGCGGTCGACGTGCTCGGAGGCTTCCGGATGGAAGGTAATGTAGGTCGCCCCTGCTTTTGCGAAATCAGGGATGATGCGGTCGACCGGCTTCACCATCAGGTGGACGTCGATCGGCGCGGTCACACCGTGCTTCCGCAGCGCCTCGCACACCAGCGGACCGATGGTGAGGTTGGGCACATAGTGGTTGTCCATCACGTCGAAGTGGACAATGTCGGCGCCGGAGGCGAGCACGAAGTCGACTTCCTCGCCCAGCTTGGCAAAGTTGGCGGACAGGATGGACGGGGCGATGCGATAAGTCATGGGAAGCTCCGGGAATTTTGGGAAACCCGGGCATTTTAGCAGCCGCCATGGCATTGCGTTACACTTCACGCATTCCATTTTGTCGAGCAAAACCGTGGCCGAAGGCAAGAAATACCAGATCAGCATCAACGTCGACACGACGTACCTGGCCGAACAAAGCGACCCCTCTGCGGATCGCTACGTGTTCGCCTACACCGTGACCATCTCCAACACCGGCACCGTGTCCGCGCAGCTGATTTCGCGCCACTGGATCATCACCGATGCGGAAAACGTCATCCAGGAAGTCAAGGGCCTCGGGGTGATCGGCGAACAGCCGCTGCTGCGGCCGGGCGAGAGTTTCGAATACACCAGCGGCACCGCGATGGCGACGCCGGTCGGCACCATGCGCGGCACCTATCAGATGGTGGCCGAAGACGGCAACAAGTTCGACGCCGAGATTCCCGTTTTCACGCTGTCGATGCCCAGGGTGCTGCATTGAACAGGGGGAACAGGGGCCAGGTCGCCCTTGACCGCGACCCTATTTTTTCATCGTCCACCACACGATAAGCACGAACAGGCTCAGCGCAATGCCGGCTTCCAGCAACAACCAGCCCAGCCCCTGAGTCTCCATTAAGACAATCTCTCCATTGTTATACTCGACGCGTGTTTCCAATCTGAGCCATCTTCACCCGTGATGCTGTTACGCGCAAGCCCATGGCTGTTCGCCCTGTTATTGTCAGCCTGTGCGGTTCAGCCGCCCATGGAGCCGGCCCCCCTCCCCACGCCGACGCCGGCACTCATACCGACACCTGCCCCGGTGCCGGTGCCGCAACCGGTGCCCGAACCCCTGCCCGCACCGCCCGCACTCATCCCCTCGCCGGCGGTGGCCTACCCCTTGCTCAAACCGGTCGGCTGGGCGGCAGTGGCCTTCTGGCAGGACGACGCGATCAGCGAAACCTGGGGCGCGTTTCTGCAAAGCTGTTCCACGCTGGTCGAGCGTGCCGCCTGGCATGCGGTCTGTGCCGAAGCGGCCCGCATGGCCGCGCCCGACGACGCGGCCGCCCGCGCCTTTTTCGAGCAGCGTTTTCAGCCCTACCAGGCCACCACGGAGGACGGCAGCGCCGAAGGGATGGTGACCGGCTATTACGAACCGCTGCTGAAAGGCGACCGCGTGCGCACCGCGCGGGCACGCTTTCCGCTGTACGCCGCCCCCGACGACCTCATCTCGGTGGAACTGGCGAGCGTCCACCCCGAACTGAAGGGAATGCGCCTGCGCGGACGGCTGGTCGGCAACAAGCTGCTGCCCTACCCCACGCGCAAGGACATCGAGACGGCGGGCAACGGCTTCAAGGGACAGCCCATCGCCTGGGCCGAAGACCCGGTCGACCTCTTCTTTCTGCAAATCCAGGGCTCGGGCCGCATCGAACTGCCGGACGGTTCGCACATGCGGGTCGGCTATGCGGACCAGAACGGCCACCCTTACCTGTCGATCGGCAAGCTGCTGATCGAACGCGGCGAGCTGAAACGCGAACAGGCGTCGATGCAGGGCATCAAGAACTGGGGCGCGAAGAACCCCGACAAGCTGCCCGCGCTGCTCGCCAGCAACCCCAGCTACGTGTTCTTCCGCGAACTGCCCAACGGTCTGTCCGGCCCGCTGGGCGCACTCGGCGTACCGCTGACCGGCGGCCGCTCGATTGCCGTCGACCCCCGCTTCATTCCACTCGGCGCACCGGTCTTCCTGGCCACCACCCAGCCCAATTCGCCACGGCCGCTGAACCGGTTGGTGATGGCGCAGGACACTGGCAGCGCCATCCGCGGTGGCGTGCGCGCCGACTTCTTCTGGGGTTTTGGCGACAAGGCCGGCGAACTCGCCGGCCGCATGAAACAACGCGGCCGCTTGTGGGTGCTGCTGCCGAAGACCTGGCCCGGCCTCGCGTCCAGGCGCTAACAGCGGAAATGACTGGGCGCGGCGTTTGCCGCGCCCAGTCACGCTACTGCGCGGAACCGAAGGGGAAATCCTGAAAGGACGGCGGCTTACATCCGTTGCTGGACGTCCTTGGCCGTATCCTGGACTTTCTCACCGACGCGTTCGATATCCTTGCCAGCGCCTGCCACCGTATTGCAGCCTGCCAGGATGACAAAAGCGGAAGACATTAAGCGTGCGAGAAGCGCTTTCATGATGGTCTCCTGAAATACAGATAACTGACTCGGCAAACAATCCCGCTGCCATCGGACGTCGCCTGCAATCTATCGCAGGACACGAGGCCGACATCCTCTGTCGGCGGACAACGGATTGACCTGTCGGATGATTCCTGGAGAACGCCCGCATCAGCACCGTTCCGCTGTCCATCGCTTCGCTCACGCTGCTGGTGCTGGCCATCGCCCAGAAGCAGAAGAAGCAGGAACTGCGCGAAAAAATCAATCACGTGCTGAAAGCGGAAAACGAACAGTTCGAGCGTGAAGTTCGCCATCGCACCGAAGAGCTGACCAATCTTGCGACCTACCTGACCGAGGTGCGGGAAACGGAGAAACTGCATCTGGCACGCGAGATGCACGGCGAACTCGGCGCCCTGCTCACGCCGCAAGCTCGACGCCGACTGGATCGAACGCAAGCTGCCGCCCGAGTCGCGAACGCTGGTTACGCAACGCTGGGCGCGCCTGCGCCAGAGCCTGACCGGCGGCATCACGCTCAAACGCCGCATCACCAACGACCTGCGGCCGGCGCTGCTGTATGATCTGGGACTGATCGATGCGCTGAGGGCGCTGATCGATGAATTCCGGCAAGGCGAGGAAATCGAGGTGAAGGCGGACCTTCCCGAGACCGAACCCGAACTGTCAAAGGCGGTCTCGCTCAGCCTGTTCCGCATCGTTCAGGAAGCCTTCACCAACATCCGCAAGTATGCCCGGGCCCACCATGTCAGCGTGGCGCCGCACGTCACGTCGACCGGCATCGAACTCTCGATCGAGGATGACGGTGTCGGTTTCGACCTTGACTCGCCCAAGCTGGCGCGTCATGGACTGGCCGGAATCAAGCATCGGGTTTTCACGCATGGGGGCAAACTCGATATCAACACCGCGCCGGAGACAGGCGTCAAGATCCGGATGGTGCTGCCGGCCTGAATCGCGCCAGCGACCGGCCCAATAAGGATCAGGACATGGATTTGGTGTGCGCCGCATCAACCACGTAAATTGTAGAGTCCCTTGTTCGTTTCGGCATACGCCTGCGTTTCCGGCCTGGCGCTCTGTCGCTCGCCGAGGGCTGCCGCACCCTCGCTCAGGGCCTCGCAGGGCTTGGCTGCCTGGGCAGATAGCGGTGCGATGCCGAGAAGGGCGACCACCGCCATGCTGACGAAGGTAGATTGCATCGTCGGCTCCAGGGTTATGACGAAAAAAACCTGCCCCGAACCGGGGACAGGCCAGGCTCATTCCCAATAAGGGCGAACGCCGTAGTGGGAATGCACGCTGCTGCCCCACTCGCGGTCGGAAAAGTCGGCCAGTGATCCTTGTCGAAGCCGGGCGCGGTCTCGAGGGCCTCCTTGTCCTTGTCGAAGATGAAGCGAGATGCTCCGTGTCGATTTCCATGGCCGAAAGCGGGACGGCGAACAGCTTGCTTCCTATTCCGGACACGCCGCCGAATTCCAGCACCGCATAGGCGACGCGGCCACTGTCGACGTCGATCATCAGATCCTTGATATCGCGGACAGGATGTGGCTTGAGGAAAGGTTGGACATGACATTCTCCTGATTCAATTGGCGTAAGAAAAAATGGGGTGCGGGCATTCAGTCGCTTCAACGTCCGGGAAGTTTTTCCGGTTCGGGTTTACGCCCCTGCGGATGCTCGCCCGGAGCCTGCTTGTCCGGCTTCGGCCGGCTGGGCGAACCCTTGCCGTCCTGCCCGGCCTCGGCCTGGCGCATCGCGTCCTGCTCCCGCGCATTGCGCGGGGCGGCGTCACGGGCGGCCTGGTCGACCTTGCCGGATTTGGCAAAAGCCCGGGGCTGCTCGTTGTATTTCTTCGCCGAGGCGTAATCACCCTCGCCCTGGACGTTGGTTTTGGAGGTACTCGATTTCATCTGGCTCTCCTGTTCCGTCTACGATTTGCGATGCACGCGAGACAGGTGCCTTGCGTGACAGGCTGCGGCACCCTGTGGACGGGCGGCTGTCCAACCCATCGAAGGCCGGGCCCTGTAGGAAGCATTCTGGGTGAGCGGGGAAGGCGCCACAGTCGGAAGCGGAGGCAGCCCCGCGTAGGAATAATCCGAAACGGCTTGAGCCGGACTTGCCCGCACCGGCGTCCGGGTCCCCGGTCCGAAAGCGCTTGACATTGCCATGATGGCAAGGTTTATGGTGCACTCGACGCATCGTCCAGGACTCCCGATATGAACCCTTCTCTTTCTGTAGGCATCCAGGGCATGACCTGCGCCAGCTGCGCGGCACGGATTGAAAAAGTGCTGAGGCAGCTGCCGGGCGTGACCGACGCCACGGTGAATCTGGCCACCGAAACCGCGACGGTCTCGGGCGAGACCGACCTGGCGTCGGTGCAGCGCGCCATCGAGAAGGCCGGCTTCAGCGTACCCACCGAATCCCTCACCCTGGGCATCACCGGCATGACCTGCGCGAGCTGTTCATCGCGGGTGGAAAAGACGCTCGCCAAGGTGCCCGGCGTGCTCGAGGCCAGCGTCAATCTCGCTACCGAACAGGCCACGGTCAAGCTGGTGCAGGGCACCTCGGCGGCCGCGCTGATTGCCGCGGTGGAACGCGCCGGCTACGGCGCGCAGCTGCCGTTGCCGTCAGGCGAAACGCCTGCCGCGCCGGCGCGCGCCCTGCCCGACTGGTGGCCGGTGGCGCTGGCGATGGTGCTGTCGCTGCCGCTCATCGTTCCCATGTTCGGCAGCCTCGTCGGCGCGCACTGGATGCTGCCGGGCTGGCAGCAATGGCTGCTCGCGACGCCGGTGCAGTTCTGGCTGGGCGCGCGCTTTTATCGCGCCGGCTGGAAGGCGCTCGCCGCCGGCAGCGGCAACATGGACCTGCTGGTGGCGGTGGGCACCAGCGCCGCCTACGGCTTGAGCGTGTACCTGCTGCTTACCCGCGCCGACGCCATGCACCTGTATTTCGAAGCCTCTGCGGTCGTGATCAGCCTGGTGCTGCTCGGCAAGTGGCTGGAAGCGCGCGCCAAGCGCCAGACCACCGAAGCGATCCGCGCCCTGCAGGCCTTGCGCCCGACCATCGCGCGGGTGCGCCTCGACGGCGTCGACCGCGACCTGCCGATCGACGCCCTCCGCGTCGGCGACCTGGTGGTGATTCGCCCCGGCGAGCGGGTACCGGTGGACGGCGAAGTGATCGAAGGCGAAAGCCAGATCGACGAATCCATGCTCACCGGCGAATCCATGCCGGTGGACAAGCAGGCGGGCGATGCGGTGACCGGCGGCGCGATCAACGCGCACGGCGTGCTGGTGGCGCGCACCACGGCAGTCGGGGGCGAGACCACACTGGCGCGCATCATCCGTCTGGTGGAAAACGCGCAGGCCGCCAAGGCGCCGATCCAGCGACTGGTCGACAAGGTGAGCGCGGTGTTCGTGCCGGTGGTGATGGTCATCGCGCTGGTGACCTTCATCGCCTGGTGGGCGCTCGGCGGCAACGCCGAAGTCGCCATCCTCAACGCGGTGGCGGTGCTGGTGATCGCCTGCCCGTGCGCGCTCGGGCTTGCCACCCCCACCGCGATCATGGCCGGCACCGGGGTGGCCGCGCGCCACGGCATCCTGATCAAGGACGCCGAAGCGCTGGAACTGGCGCACAAGATCACCACCGTGGTGTTCGACAAGACCGGCACGCTCACCGACGGCACGCCGCACGTGACGGCCTGCGTGGCGGCGGACGGCGTTGAGCCCAATGAAGTCCTGGCGATCGCCGCCGGCCTGCAGGCGGGCAGCGAGCACCCGCTGGCGCGCGCGGTGCTGGCC
>JBAQND010000016.1:0-8196 GCA_049303455.1 Thiobacillus sp. | reverse complement strand
GTCATGAATCACCTGCGCCATCTGGCACGGGAAGGCTGGTCCGTTGCCGAGCTGCCGGTGGACGCGGCCGGCAGGGTGCAGTTGAATCAGGCGGCGACCGTCATCACGCCGGACGTGGCGCTGGTATCGGTCATGCTGGCCAATAACGAGACCGGCAGCCTGCAGCCCGTGTGCGCGATTGCCGATCTTGCCCATGCCGCGGGCGCGCTGATGCACGTCGATGCGGCCCAGGCCGTCGGCAAGGTGGCGGTGGACGTGGAGGCGCTGGGCGCCGACCTCCTGACCCTGGCTGGTCACAAGTTTTATGCACCCAAGGGGGTGGGAGCGCTGTATGTGCGAACAGGCGTCACCATTGAACCGATCCAGTACGGTGCTGGTCATGAACACGGCCTGCGCCCCGGCACCGAAAACGTGCCGCATATCGTTGCCCTGGGCGAGGCAGCACGGTTGGCACGGACAACGCTGGTGCACGAAGCCGCAGGCGTGACAGCGCTGCGCGACCGCCTGCATGGCCTGCTCGCCGCCGCCATTCCCGGCCTGCAGCTCAATGGCCACCTGACCGAACGCCTGCCCAACACGCTCAATGTTTCCTTTCCCGCTGTAGCGGGATGGCAGGTACTGGCCGCGGCCCCCGGCGTGGCCGCGTCCACCGGTTCGGCCTGCCATGCCGGCGACTCTGCGGTGAGTGGCGTGCTCGCCGCGATGGGGCTGACACTAGAAGCGGCCGCGGGCACGGTGCGCCTGTCGATCGGCCGGTTCACGACCGAGGCCGAAATCGATACGGCGGCCGCAGCCTTGATCGGCGCCTGGAAGTCGCTGGCTGAATGAATCCAGCCGACTACGATGCCTGGTACGCCACCCCGCGCGGGCGCTGGATCGGCGAGACCGAATACGCGCTGGCCGCGCGCCTGCTCGCAGCACGGCCGGGGAACAGCCTGCTCGACGTCGGCTGCGGCACCGGCTGGTTCACGCGCCGCGCCGCGGCCGACGATCTCGTCGCCACCGGGCTCGACCCCAATGCCGCCTGGCTGGATTACGCGCGCGCGCAGCAGCCCGGCATTGAGCTGGGTGGCAGGCGATGCGCGCGCGCTGCCGTTTGCCGACGCCAGCTTCGACCATGTGTTGTCGATCGCCGCGCTGTGCTTCGTCAACGATGCGCGGCAGGCCGTGGCCGAGTGCGTGCGAGTGGCGCGTCATCGCTTCGCCATCGGCTGGCTCAACCGGACCAGCCTGCTGTACCGGCAAAAGGGGCGGGGCGGCGGCAGCGGCGCCTACCGCGGCGCCCGCTGGCATACCGCGGGCGAGGTACGCGCGCTGTTCTCCGGCCTGCCGGTGCGCCAGATGGCAGTGAACTCGGCCATTTTCCTGCCTGCCGCCACGCAGCTGTCCCGCGGGCTGGAACCGGTCATTCCCGCCGGCTTGCCGTGGGGCGGACTGCTGCTGCTGAGCGGCGAAAAAGCCTGATTGGCTGCGCGCGGGGCGGGCGTCAATCCGGCTCGGCGGGCGCACCCGGCCCGGACGCTTCGCTGGGCGCAATCGGTGTGGCGAGGATCTTGTCGATGCGCTTGCCGTCGAGGTCGACCACTTCCAGCCGCCAGTTTTCCCAGGTCAGCACATCGCCGGTCTGCGGCAATTCGCCGGACAGCCACATCACCAGCCCGCTCAACGTGTGATAGCGCCTCCGGCCTGCTTCCGGCAATTGCTTCAGCCCCAGCCTGTCCTGGAGTTCGGAAACCGGGATGAGGCCGTCGAGCAGCCAGGAGCCGTCGCCGCGCTGCACCGCCCAGGCCTCGTCCAGCCGGCGCGGCTTGAATTCGCCCGTGATGGCCTCCAGCACGTTGCGCAGGGTGACCAGGCCGTTGATCTCGCCGTACTCGTCGATGACCAGCATCAGGTGGGTGTCGGACGCGCGGAACTGCTCCAGCAGATCGAGGCCGCTGAGGCTTTCCGGTACGAACACGGTCGGCAGCAGCGCGTCGGTGAGGCTGGGCGCCGCGCCCGCCAGCATCGCATCCAGCAAGCGCTTGGTGTTGAGGATGCCCAGCACCTCGTCGAGCCCGTCGCGGCAGACCGGAAAGCGCGTGTGCTCCGATTCGGCCATGCGCCGCAGGTTGTCTTGCAGCGGCAGCGTGGTGTCGAGATACACGATGTCGGCGCGCGGCACCATCAGCGATTCGATCGGGCGGTCGTCGAGGCGGAACACGTTTCGCACCATCGCGCGTTCCTGCTGTTCGATCACGCCGATTTCAGAACCTTCCTGCAACAGGGCGTGGATTTCCTCCTCGATCAGGCCCGGCAACTCGGGCGGACGCTTGCGCAGCAGACGCAGCAGGCCATCGGTCGACAGCGACAAGAGGCGCACGAACGGCTGCGCCAGCCGCGCCAGCAGCTGCATCGGCCGCGCCACCCGGCAGGCAATGCGCTCGGGATCGAGCTGGGCGATGCGTTTGGGCACCAGTTCCCCGACGACGATCGTGACATAGGTGATGATGGCCACCACCAGCGCGGTCGCCGCGATGCGGCTGGCTTCCGTCGCCATGCCGACGGTCTGCAGCCACAGCGCCAGCGGCCCGGCCAGCGCGGCCTCGCCGACGATGCCGCTGAGGATGGCGATCGAGGTGATGCCGACCTGGATGGTCGATAAAAAGCGCGTCGGCTCGTCGTGCAGTTTCATCGCCGCCGCTGCCGCCGCGCTGCCATCTTCGGCCAGCCGCGCCAGGCGTGCGCGCCGCGCCATCACCAGCGCGATTTCCGACATGGCGAACACGCCATTCAGCACGATCAGTGCGGCCAGCAGCAGGATTTCCATGGCGTGATCCGGTCGGAAAAACGTGGCGGGGCAGCGGCGTCATGGGCTGCCTGAGCCAGGACGCGCGCCACCGAATGATGGACGCTATCGCTTTGGGTGTCCAATGCGCGCAGACAAAAAAGCGGCGCCCGGGGAAGGGCGCCGCCTTGGCCTGTGTGCGAAGAATTACTTGATTTCCAGCTTCCGGGTCGCCGTGCCCGCCTTTTTCGGCAGCGTCAGTTCCAGCACGCCGTCGCTGTACTTGGCCTGGGCCTGGGCCTCGTCGACGTCGTGCGACAGGGTGAAGCTGCGCGCCACCTTGCCGACGTAGCGCTCGGACCGCAGCACCTTCTCGCCCTCTTTTTCTTCCTTCTCCATTTTGGATTCGGCGCTGATCGAAACCCGGTTGCCGTCGATGCTGACCTGGATGTCTTCCTTCTTCACACCCGGAATGTCGGCGTGGACGGTGTAGGCCTTGTCGTCCTCTTTCAGGTCCATCTTGATCTGCATCTGCGGCTGGCCCTCCAGGAGCGCAGGTCGCACGAAGAATCCCCGGAACAGATCGTCGATGTCGCCGAAGGGATCGAAGCGGGCAAGGCTGGAAGGGTCGTGACGCGCGAGGTTGGCCATGGAGGTCTCCTATCGAACAGGTTTTGTGGATACGGGTTTAAGCCGCCATAGCGGCCACGTATCCAACCTAGACCCGCAAGCGGATTTTTCAAGGCCCGGGCCTTCCTTCATGAAGGGCGCGCTCGCAAGACTGCTTGCCTGAAATGCCCCTGGGTGGCCAGCCGGCTGGCCGCGCCACCGGTTCAGGCTCGGCCAGCAGAGAAGCGTGTCCTTGTGTGCGCCAGCGTAAGGAGATATCCGGGCAACCCGGATACATTGGTGCGGGAAAGATGAGGGGAGAGTCGTTGCAAGTCATTTGTGCTTAGGCATTGGCGAAATGACATGACCAGCTGGCCGCCATAGCCAAGGAGCCAAGGCGAAAGCCAGGATCGAAGCGCATGCCAGGGAACGCTACGTCCGCGAGAAGGTCGGGTTCGACGCCAAGCTCAAGGCGCGCGCGGACAAGGCCGCCAGGACTGGCAGGAAGCCCCCTGGCAATCCGCAAATGCTGGATTGAGGAGCGAAAAGTGATTAAAAAGTGTGCGAATTTGAATGGGACGGTCGATTCGCGCGCAGCACGGCTTCAAGTCCGACAGGCTGCCAGGGCGGGCTGTGCGGCCATTTCCTTCTGAACGGGATGCTCACGTCGCCGCAGGTGAGCAAGGTCAGCGCTCTGGCGGCAATCCCTGGTTCGCATCGATGCCGTAGGGCTCGAAGTCGTGGTGTTGCGGCGCGATCAAGGCAATGATGTCGTCCAGGCTCGGCGCACCGACGCTGACCGGGACCGGGAGCATCCGCTTGGCAGCGACCGCCTCCCGCACGCGCTCCCAGTCGATTTCCGGGGCAATCGGCTGCGCCTCCAGGTAGAGCGCCACCGCGTCGACGGCCCGCAGAAGGAGGTCGTCGACATCTTCCGGGTACTCGCCCACCGGATTGGACACGCCGAGGTAGAGCACGCCGTCCCGTTCGCCCAGCATCACCGGCTGGTTGATGATTCTCACCGGCGTGCCGACGGCCAGGTCAGCAAAGAGCTCAGCGGCATCCTCGGGATAGAGGCGGATGCAGCCATGGCTGACGCGCATCCCGACCCCCCAGGGCCGGTTGGTGCTGTGGATGAAGATCTTGTCGAATCCGGTTCCGATGGCGAGCATGCCCATGGGATTGTCGGGACCGGGCGGAAAGTATTCGGGGAAGTCGAACTCGCCCTGCTTGCGGTGCTCCTCCTGAATGCTCTTCGGGACGAACCAGGCGGGATCCTTGTACTTGCCGGTGATGCGCGTCGTGCCCAGGGGCGTGGGCCAGCCGGTCCGCGCGGTGCCGATCGGGAAGGTGATGACCGTTGCGGGTTCGTTGGCCTTGGGGCGTGGGAAATAGTACAGTCGACGCTGCGGAATGTTGAGGACGACACCCTGCCACGGCTTGGGCGGCAGGATGAACATCGTGGGCACGACGATCCGGGTTCCCTCGCCGGGCAGCCAGATCGAGACACCGGGGTTGGCAACGGTGATTTCCTCGAAACCGAGGTCAAAATGACGGGCGATGTCGAGCAGAGTGTTGCGGGAATCGGTGGTCACCACCTGGAGTTGACCGACGATAGTGCCGCCATCGGTGGGCAGCAGGAAGGTCGCGCCCCGGGCGGGGAGCAGCGACCCACATACGAGCAGCACAAGGATATGCAGACCGGAAACCAGTCGCAGCGCTGTCGGGGTCGTGAAAAATGGCATGGGTTTCATCGGCAGCTCATGGCAGTCCTCAGGCGGGGGCTCGTCGCCTTGCTCGTCGTCACCTTCCTTGGGGCACCCGCGGTTTCCCGGGCAAGTGGACGACTGCCCTGGGTCCTGGTGGACACCGAGGCGCTCACCCTGACGGTCTTTTCCGAAGAAAACCAGGTCCTGGCGCACTTCCAGGATATCTCCATCGGCAGCCGCGGCGCAGCCAAGATCCATCGCCGCGGCGACGAAACCACGCCGCTCGGCATCTTCCACATTGCCTGGATCGATCGCCGCAGCCGTTTCGGCACGTTTTACGGCTTCGATTATCCCTCCGAACGTGTTGCCCGGAGCGCCTATGCCGAGGGAATCATCAGCCGGGCGGACCTGGAGACGATCCTCGAGGCCGTGCGGCAGCATCGCCTCCCGCCCCAAAACACGCCGCTTGGCGGCTACTTGGGCATCCACGGCGTCGGACGCGGCGACCCCATGATACACAGGGATTTCAACTGGACCGACGGCTGTGTCGCGCTCACCAACCAGCAAATTCGGCAGCTTTCGCGCTGGATGCACATCGGCACCCAGGTGGTTATTCGCTGAGTCGAGCTTGTGCACGAGCCACGAGCAGCGTAGAGCCATGACGTGTGATGCTCGCTCGGGTCGGAGGACAGATGATCGGGGATCCCTGTCCTCCGGATCCACAGGCTTATTTCTGCATCGTCTTCTTGAACATGCGGTCGATTTTCTCGGACAGTTCGTCGACTTGGGATTTCGCCACATCGGCCGTCGCTTTGGCCTCACTTGCGGTCGACTGGGCGCTCGCGGCAGCCGAGTTTGCCTGATCGGCCTTCTGCGAAGCCTGGGCGGCATCGGCCTTGGCGGAAGTGGCGTTGGCGTTGGCCTCATTGGCCTTGCTCAATGCCTCGTCTGCCGTGGCTTGGGACTTGTCTGCCGTGGCTTGGGACTTGGTCACAGCGTCGGTCGAGGCGCAGCCGCCCAGCAAGGCAACGAGAAAAGCCGAGGCACCGAGGATGGAAATTGCTTTGTACGAGCGTGTCTGTTTCATTTTTTACTCCAAAAAAGTTAAGTTCCTAGAAAAGCCGCAGGACCTGAACGCGGCCCAACCACCTGCATCAGCAGCCCACCGGGATGGCTGGGCCGTTTGTTGCGCGTTGCGCTGACACACCTTGTTGCGCGTTGCGCTGACACACCGCAGAAAGCATAGCATGTACAAAGACACATAACATGTACAAAGACATATCGCTTTCTCTTAACCTAGACTAGACAAATTCGACCCCGACGGGAAGGATTCCGCGACGGGAAGGATTCCGCAATGGGCCATCAGCAATTAAATCATAGGCCTACCTGAATTTGTCGTTCCGGAATAGTCCAGAACGGCGCGGCCGAAGGGATCGTCCTCGACATGACCCAGGTCCAGATCAGCACCCGCGTGGCCTCGCCAGCACCCTGTGCGTAGCGCTCACCTGCGAGGACGTCGACAACCCGGCCAACACTAGCGGCCGCGGCGGTGATGGCCGTCGAACTGGGCGACAAGCCCTTGGCCAGACGAAGAGTCAAATGGGGTCAGACACTCATGGCACTCGGTTAAGAAATAACAGTCACTAAATCATAAGGATAGAAATCTCTCTTTCCTTCGGCAACCCCACTTCGCCGTGGATGTAGAATGCTTGCCTCCCGCTGCCTGCATGCTGGTTGGCCGGGCCACCCATCAGCGGAGAGCATGTATCACCATGATTTTACGGGTGTTTGGCTTAACCGAGTGCCATTCGGGTCTGACCCTATTTTTTTGCCCCATTTTTTTTTGTCGTTGCCGCGGCGCTTGTCCTTGAAGTTGGCGTTGTCGCCGTCATCGGCGCTGCCGTCTTTGCGCACAAAGCTCTTGTGACCGGCCCACGCCTGGATGAGCGTTCCGTCCACGCCGAAGCGCACCGCTTTCTGTCGCGGATGATCGAAGCCCAGGCCAGCGTCATGGGGTTCCGCGAGAGCTTAAAGACATGCCGTGTTGAACCAGGCAGCGGAACTTGCCGGCCGTTTCGATGCGGAACTCCACTTGGCCTCCGTTCTCGACCTCGCTCAACACTGGGCGTTAACGGCACCCGAAGCGGCTTCCTCGATCATCGATGCACAGGAGGCGGAGACCGGAAATCTGCTGGAAAAAGCGGGACAGGAACTCGAACAGCTTGGTATCGTGCCACATGCCCATCTGCTGGAAGGGGATGCTTCCGAGGAAATCGCCGCGCTGGCCGGACAGATCGGCGCCGACCTCATCGTAATTGGCCATCACCATATTTCCCGTCTTAGGCGCATGGTGGAGAACTCAGTGGCGCGAAGTCTCGTCTCTCGTGCACCTTGCAGCGTGATGATCTCACTTGATAAGAAACAGCCTTCCGGGAACTCCGAGTAGAGGTCGCCGCTGGTAATGTCTGCTTGGTAGCTTCAGTTTCAAGTACTTTTCGGCTTGAATTTATCAGGAATACAGTGGAAGTAGCACTAAGCTTTGGATAGTGCATCGCGTCGTTACCAGCCTCCGCCCAGCGCCAGGAACAGCCCCACCTGGTCGTCCGCCAGTTGCGCTTCGCTGGCGGCCAGGGCGGCCTCGCTGCTGGCCAGGCTGCGCTCGGCGTCCAGCGCTTCCAGGTAGCCGATCTTGCCCTTGATGTACAAGGCGCGCGCTTGCTCGGCCACCTGGGCGCTGTCGTCGCGCGCGGCCTGCAGGTTGGCGCGGCGGTCCAGCTCGCGGGCGTAGGTGTTGAGCGCGGTTTCGGTCTCGCGCAGCGCGGTGAGCACCGTGCCGTCGAACTTCGCCGCCGCGGCGCGCGTGGTGGCCTCGGCCTGCGCGATGCGCGCCTGCGCCGTGCCGGTGTTGGGAATCGTCCACGAGATCAGCGGCCCCAGGCTCCAGCTGAACGTGTCGCGCCCGCCGAAGTCGCTGCCCTGGCCTGCCGATGCGGCCGCCAGGCCGAGCGACACCTTGGGGTACAGGTCCGCCATGGCCACGCCGATGCGCGCCGTGGCCTCGGCCAGCCCGCGTTCGGCCTGGCGGATGTCGGGCCTGCGCCGCAGCAGCGC
>JBAQND010000015.1:0-2069 GCA_049303455.1 Thiobacillus sp. | reverse complement strand
GGTCTGACCGGCGCCTTTCACTATGCCGAGAAGAAGGGCTACAGCGGCGTCGGTGTCTACACGCGCACCCCGCCGCAACGCATCATCGAAGGCCTCGGCGTGCCCGAGTTCGACGCCGAGGGCCGCTACATCGAGGCTGATTATGGAAACCTCGCGGTGATCTCGCTCTACCAGCCCTCCGGTTCCAGCAGCGAAGACCGCCAGCTCGCCAAGTACCGCTTTCTCGACGCTTTCTTCCCGCGCCTCGAAACCCTGATCAAGTCCGGCAGGGAAATCGTCATCTGCGGCGACTGGAATATCGCCCACCGCGAGATCGACCTCAAGAACTGGAAATCCAACCAGAAGAATTCCGGCTTCCTGCCCGAAGAGCGCGCCTGGATGACCCGCCTGTTCGACGAACTCGGCTGGGTCGACGTCTACCGCAGCCTGTATCCGGAACACACCGGCGAGGCCTACACCTGGTGGAGCAACCGCGGCCAGGCGTATGCCAAGAACGTCGGCTGGCGCATCGACTACCAGATCGCCACGCCCGGCATCGCGGCCAAGGCCACCTCCGCCAGCGTTTACAAGGACCAGCGGTTCAGCGACCATGCACCATTGATCGTGGATTACGACCTCACCCTATAACAATGCAAGGCCAACTCTTTTCCACAGATTTCTTACTGCGCGGCATTCAGGAAACCGAGACGTGGAAAGGCGTACCCGACGCCGAGTTGGATGCGTTCATTGACCAACTCAGCGCGCATTACGCGCCATTCACGGCCGACTCAGCCCTCAACGAAAGCCAGACCGAAGATGAACTGATCGAGCCGGTGATCGACCTGCTCGGCTGGAATGAAGCATGGATTTCACAGGTTAATCTGTCCGAGTCCGGACGCGAGGATGTGCCGGATTTTCTGCTGTTCGCCGACCCTCCCGCAAAGGACCGCGCGCTAAGAGTCCCGGACAGCGCCCGTGCCCGGCATGGCGTCGCCCTGCTGGAGGCCAAGCGCTGGCTGCGTCAACTCGACCGGAGCGAAGAAAGCGGCGCGGGTAATCGCAAACGCCGCGACTTCGGCACGCCTTCCTCCCAGATGCTGCGTTACCTTTCCCGCGCCGATGTCATGAGCGACCGCGCGGTGAAATGGGGCATTCTCACCAACGGTACGATCTGGCGGCTTTACTGGCAGGATGCCCGCTCGCGCGCCGAGGATTTTTTCGAGATCGACCTGGCCGGGTTGCTGGGTGTACCCGGCGTGCAGCCCGAACTCGACAGCTATGAAACGCGCCATGGCCTCAAGCTGTTCTGGCTGATGTTCGGGCGCGATGCCTTCAACCCGCAGGCATGGGACAGCCAGCGCCGCACCTTTCACGCCATCGCCCTGTCCGAAGCCCGCTTGTACGAGGAAACCGTTTCCGACCAGTTGGGCAACCGCGTTTTCACCGAGGTGTTCCCCAGCCTGTGCGCGGCCCTGGCCGCTGGCGACGCGGAAGCGCGCAAAACGGCCCAGGGCGCATACACCGATGAGTATCTGGAAGCGCTTCGCGAGGCGGCGCTGCTTTTACTCTACCGCCTGTTGTTCCTGTTTTACGCGGAAGACCGGCGGCTCCTGCCCGTCATGGATGCGCGTTATGCGCCCTACAGCCTGTCCGATCTTCGCGACGTCGTTGCCCTGGCACGCGACGACGGCAAAACACTCTCCGGCCGATCCACCCGCTACTGGGACATCCTGTCCGATCTGTTCCGGCTCATCTCGGACGGTGACGACGCCGTCGGCATGCCCGCCTATAACGGTGGTTTGTTCGAAAGCGCCCGCTCGCCCGTGCTGGCGCGCGCCAAGGTGGCCGATGCGCAGCTTGCGCCGGTCATCGACGCGCTCTCGCGCCGCGTCGAGGACATCACGAAGCCACGCATCAACTACCGCGACCTCTCGGTCGCTCACCTGGGCGGCATTTACGAGCGGCTGCTCGAATACCGCCTTGAGGAAAAAAACGGCACGCTGACTGTGAACAAGGCGGGCTTCGCGCGCAAAGGCTCCGGCAGCTACTACACCCACGATGCACTGGTGCGGCTGATCCTCGACGAAGCC
>JBAQND010000014.1:0-13383 GCA_049303455.1 Thiobacillus sp. | reverse complement strand
ACATCAACATGCGGATCAAGGCGCGCACGCTGGGGCTGCCGGCCGAGGACTACTTCAACGACAAGGTGCTGGAAGACACCGACCTGCTGTATGCCGGCCTGCGCGAACTGCCCGCCGACTTCTGGGAGACTCACGGCAAGGGCATGGAGTCGTGGCAAGCCAACGGCCACACCCATTACCGCATCACGGGCCCGCTGGTATCGAGCCTGCTGCCGAACGAATTCGTCTACCAGGAAGGCCCCAGCCCGCTCTACGCCAAGGTGCTGAAAGTCGAGGGCAAGCAGGCGGAAATGATCACGGTGCGCGACTTCAGCCACACCCGGAACAACGTGTGGGGCATCGTCGCGCGCAACCGCGAGCAGAACTTCGCGCTCAACGTGCTGATGGATCCCGAGATCGATTTCGTCACCCTGCTCGGCCAGGCCGGCACCGGCAAGACCCTGCTCACCCTGGCCGCCGCGCTGGCCCAGGTGCTCGACAAGAAACTCTACAGCGAGATCATCATGACCCGCGTCACCGTGCCGGTGGGCGAGGACATCGGATTTTTGCCCGGCACCGAAGAGGAAAAAATGACGCCCTGGATGGGCGCGCTGGAAGACAACCTCGACGTGCTGAACAAGAGCGACGACGAGGCCGGGGACTGGGGGCGCGCGGCGACGCAGGACCTGGTCCGCAGCCGGATCAAGGTCAAGTCGCTCAACTTCATGCGCGGCCGCACCTTCCTCAACAAGTTTCTCATCATCGACGAGGCGCAGAACCTCACCCCCAAGCAGATGAAAACGCTGATCACGCGTGCCGGCCCCGGCACCAAGGTGGTGTGCCTGGGCAACATCTCGCAGATCGACACACCCTACCTTACCGAGGGCAGCTCCGGTCTCACCTATGTAGTCGACCACTTCAAGGGCTGGCCGCACAACGGTCACGTTACGCTACAAAGGGGTGAACGTTCGCGTCTGGCGGACTATGCTGCAGAAGTACTGTAGTCCAACCACGCAAGGAGACGCGCCATGAGCACCCTGATTTCAACGCGCCGCATCATCCTGGCCGCCGCCCTCGCCCTGTCCCTGCCGGCCCACGCCGTCGACTGGAACGAGATGCTGCGGGGCGTGCTCGGCCAGCCATCCGCCAGCGGCGTCGAAGCGCTCTCCAACGCCGACATCAACGCCGGGCTGAAGGAGGCGCTCACCCATGGGCGGACGCCGCAGTCGCCCAGTTGGGGCGGAAGGACGGCTTTTTCGGCAATCCGGCGCTGAAAATTCCGTTGCCGCCCAGCCTGCAGAAGGCCGAAAAGGCCATGCGCATGCTCGGCATGGGCCGGCAGGCCGACTAACTGGTGCTGTCGATGAACCGCGCCGCCGAGGCCGTGGTGCCCGAGGCCAAAACCCTGCTGGTCGGTGCAGTGAAGAACATGACGCTGGAAGACGCCCGCGGCATCCTCACCGGCGGGCAAACCGCGGCCACCGATTTTTTCCGCAGGAAAACCGAATCCACCCTCACCGAACGCTTCGGCCCCATCATCAAGGCAAGCACCGACAAGGTCGGCCTCGCGCAGCAGTACAACCAGTACGCCGGCGCGGCCGGGCAGTTCAACCTGATCGACAAGAAACAGGCCAGCGTCGAGCAGTACGTCACCCAGCAGGCGCTCGACCGGCCCTACACCGTGATTGGCGAAAATGAAGCCGCGATCCGCGCCAATCCCATGCAGGCCGGCAGCGATCTGCTGAAAAAAGTGTTTGGTGCCGTCAGCGGTAAATAGCCGTCACACCGCGCATGAAAACCGCACTTGGCGCCCTCCTCGCCGGACTGCTGCTCGCCCTGCCTGCCCAGGCCTGGGAGGTTGGCGAATTCAAACATGGCATGAGCCGCGCCGAGGTCGAGCAGGCGCTCAAGACCTGGAATTTCAGCAAGGCCCTGTCGGTCGGCAACGACGGCCTGCTGGTTTACGATCCCCCCAACCACCCCGCCGGCCGCCGCTTCCTGTTCACCTTCTGCAAGGGCAGCCTGGTGGCATTCGATCAGGAAGTCTCACCGGCCTTCCGCCACTTCGTCATCATCGCGTCGAACTATGCCAATCTGTACGGCAATCCGCTCAAGGTCACTCCCTACACCAGCGTCATCGCCAGTGGCGAAAAAAACCTGCTGGCGATGTTCTGGCGCAAAGGCGCCGACTACATGGGGGTCAAATACGTGCTGTATCCCGGCAGCGAACAGCTCTCGATGACCTGGCAGATCAGCAATAACTGCTGGGAGGCGCCGCGTTAAGGGGACGAGGTGGGCGTGACGGGAGGCGTGGGCAAACGGGCAGTAGAAAGTTTACCCGCCATCCAAAGCCCTTGTCCCGATCGCCAGAAAACTACTTTGATCCTTTGGCGGGGCGTCCTGTCTTGATGACGTCCAAACGACGTACCGCGGCCACCACCGAGGCGTCACCCAGTTTCGCCAGATTCGCAACGGCTGCGCGCAGGATCTCGCTTTTCTTTGCCGGCACCCCCGCATCAAGACAACGCTTCTTGAGCGCTGCGATCAGGGCGTACTCGCCATCCGGCATGGTGAAGCTGTCGCGGGCCAGTTTGGCTTTTTTCGCCTTGGCCGGTTTGCCCGCCTTGTTGTCCTTGGCGGCGAACGGCGCTGGCTCGGGTACAGCTTTTTTTGCCGGGGGTGACTTCCTGTCCGCGGCAGGACGCGCAGCGGTTTTTGTTGCGGTTGCCGTCGCTGCCCTGGCCGGCGCCCGCCTTCTGGCTGCGGGCGTAGCAGCCGGGGCAGTCCTTGCCCGTGCTGCGGGCTTGGCGGCAGCGGGCTTGGCGGCGGCCGGTTTGGCGCGGGCAGCGGTCGAGGTGCGCGCAACGACGGTCTTAGGTTTTGCTGCGGCGGGCTTCCTGGTGCCGTCTGCCATGGTCAATCTCCCAATAAATATATACGAAATAAACAGTATATTTAGTTAATTTCAATATTCGAACGTTTGATCCGCCTGTAATAAAAAATTCACAATCACGGAAAAAACGATCATAGCCGTTCCTATCTCGTTCCTATCTCAGGTACGCCTCCGTGGCGTAGCGACGCATCATGCGGTGGCTGTTGAAGTAGGCGGCATTCTTGCTGATGGCGCCTTTCATGACGGCGATCCAGCCAGGCCGGTCGTCATGCCAAAGCGGCAGGACCACTTGCTCAAGCTTGTCGTACAGGGCCACGGCATCGTGTCCGTTGGCGGTGGGCGAGTCATCCCCCACCGCCCAGCCGGTCACCCCCTCCAGGCAGCCCTCCACCCACCAGCCGTCCAGCACCGAGAGCTGGGGCACGCCGTTGAAGGCCGCCTTCATGCCGCTGGTGCCGGAGGCCTCCAGCGGCCGCAGGGGGGTGTTGAGCCAGACATCCGAGCCGGACACCATGAGCAGCGCCAGCGCCATATCGTAATCGGGCAGGAAGGCCGCCGGTACCGTTCCAGCCAAATCCCGCATGTAGCCATGCAGCGCTTCGATGAGCAGCTTGCCCGCGGCATCTCTCGGGTGGGCCTTGCCGCCCATGACGATCTGGAAGGGACGTTCGCGGGCGATGGCCTTGAGTCGCGCGAGGTCGGCAAACAGCAGATCCGCCCGCTTGTAGGCGGTCATGCGCCGCGCAAAGCCGAGGATGGGCTGGTCCGGATTCAGCGCCACCCCCGTCAGTTCCCGCACCTTCTCCACCAGCGCCTGTTTGGCCGCCTGGTGGACGGCCCAAAGCTTATCGTCCGGGATGCGGTCGGCCCGTGAGAGCAGTTCCGGCTCATGGCACCAGCCCGGCACATACTCGTCGAATAATTTTGCGATGGGTGCGCTGGTCCAGGTAGCGGCATGCACCCCGTTCGTCACCGCGTGCACGGCATAACCCGGGAACATCAACTGGGAAACCTCGGCGTGTCGCTTGGCCACCCCGTTGACGTACTCGGACAGGTTCAGGGCCAGGCGGGTCATGTTGAGCTTGTCCTCGCCGGCCAGCAGCTTCACCGTTCTGGGATCCAGCAGATCACCGTAGATGCGCCGCACCAATTCGTAATCGAATTTGTCAAGGGCCGCCTCCACCGGCGTGTGGGTGGTGAAGGTGCACAGCTCCCGCACCCGCGGCAAGTCGTAGGGGCTCTCGCCGGGCCGCAGGTCTTCGCTGGAATGGGCGTAGCGTCGCAGCAGGGCCAGGGTGAGAAAAGCAGAGTGGCCCTCGTTCATGTGATAGCCCATGAGATTGAAGCCCAGGGCCTGGAGCATGGCGATGCCCCCCACGCCCAGCACCGCCTCCTGTTTGATCCGGTAAGCCTCGTCGCCGCCGTACAGATAGTGGGTGATGTCGCGGTCGCGCGGGTCGTTCACCGGCAGGTCGGTGTCCAGCAACAGGACGGGGACCCCGCTGTCGACCAGCGAGCTCAGCACGTAAAGCCAGCCCCCCACCCACACCTGGCGACCTTCCAGTTCCAGCGCCACGGTGGCCTGCAGCCGCGTCGCGTAGCGGGCGGGATCCCAGTCGTCGGGGTGTTCGATCTGTCTGCCCTGCGGATCGATCTCCTGGCGGAAATAGCCGGCCCGGGACACCAGGGTAACCGCCACCATCGGCACGCCGATGTCCGCCGCGGCGCGCAGGCTGTCCCCCGCCAGCACCCCCAAGCCGCCACTGTAGGTAGGGATATCGTTCTCCAGGGCGATTTCCATGGAGAAATAGGCGACCCGCAACTTGTGGGTGAATGTTTCGGTTCTATTTGCAGCTTCTGCCATGGCGTGTTCCGTCGATAAGCACCCGTCCCAAACACTGGGACGGCGGCAAGCAGTGATTGTTCCCCGGCTTGCGTCAGCCGCTTACTTGTCTTTCGCTTTTTTCCTGATTTCAGCCATCTTCGCTCGCCATTCGCTCAGATCCTCGTCCTCGATCTCGAGCTGCACTGCCACGACTTCCAGCGCGGTCATTTTTTCACTTTCCAGTCGGCGGATTAATTTTAACCGCGCTCGCGACAGCAAGCGCTCGGTTTCCTCCTTGCTCAAAGTCTGGGCTTTTTCGAGGTACACGTCAGAAGGCGTCTTTCTCATCGCAACTCACCCCTTGGGTTTTGAAAATCGGCTTTTAAAGCTACACCATTCCCTGCTCGATTCGCTACCTCAGTCAGCGTATCGGTCCGGCTTTCCCGGACATTTTCGAGCGCACACAAAATTCATTTTTCCGTCACGAATGGTTCATTTTCAGGAGGCAGGATTCTAGATTATCGGGAGCACTCCCGGTCGATAACGGAAGGAGTCCATCATGACGACAGCAAGCAGCCTGCGAGTGAAAAACCCGCAGGCGAACACGCATGTTTCATCCGGCGTTTCCGATGCTGGAAAGATCGACCTGGCGGTGCTCACGCTCGATGACCAGGGCATGATCCGCGACTGCAGTCGCGCGTGTGAACAGGTGTTCGGCTACCCGCCGGAGGAACTGGCGGGCCGCCATGTTTCCATGCTCCTGCCGCAGCTGCCGGACACCGACCTGGTGCAGGATGGCCGCATCAACGCCCGGCTGGCCCATCTCTGCCATTGTGCCGTTGCCTTTCAGGCCCGGCGCAGCGATGGCCGCTGTTTCGCCAGCGAGCTGTTCGTCAACCTGCTCGGCAGCCACAACGTGGTCGTCCTGGTGCGCAGCCTCGAAGCGTCGATATTGGGCGGTGGCGCATTTGCCGCCATGCCTGTCCGCTAGCCGCAGTCCCTGCAACACGGCTCATCCCGATTGGGCTCGCCGATTGGGCTCGCGCGGACGCACGATCAGGCGCGCGACCTTGGCTGGAGGCTTTCCAGAAAAGCCCGCGTGAGACAGGAGAGAATATTCGTGGCGAATGAAAACAGCACCGACGGCACTTTCCCGGGCGACGCAGACATCGAAGCTGTCCTGAGTGAGCTCATGGCCATCCGGGCGGACATGGTCGCCAGCCTGGCCATGTCGCAGCCCCATCTTGCCAAGGTTCACGCGAACCAGCGGGACAGTGCCCGCAACCTGCTGCATTATCTGGCGCTGCGTCGCCGCGATCTGCGCCCGTTGCAGCGGCGCCTGGCGGAATTGGGACTGTCCTCCCTCGGGCGCGCCGAGTCGCATGTCCTGGCCACGATCAATGCGGTGCTGGCGGTCCTGCACCGGCTGCTGCAGCGCGCCTGGCAGCCGGCTTCCGAGGAATCCGCGGTCATGGGCTTTGCCCACGGCGACCGGCTGCTTGCCGAACACACGGACGCCTTGCTGGGGCCGATGAACACGGGACGCAAGGTCCGGATCATGGTCACCATGCCGAGCGAGGCGGCGGACAACTACCTTCTCGTTCACAAGCTGCTTCAGCAAGGCATGGACTGCATGCGCATCAATTGCGCCCATGATGACGCTGCGGCCTGGACGCGGATGATCGGGCATCTGCGGCAGGCTGAGCAGTCGCTGGGACGGTCCTGCCGCATCGCCATGGACCTGGCCGGGCCGAAGCTGCGCACCGGGCCGCTGGAGCCGGGCCCGGCGGTTGTCCGGATACGCCCCACTCGCGACGTCTATGGCCGGGTCACCGCCCCCGCGCGGGTCTGGCTGACGGCCGACGAGTCGCCCCAGCGCCCGCCCGCGCCCGCGAGTGCCTGCCTCCCCGTGCCGTCGGCCTGGCTGGCCCGCCTTCGCACCGGGGCGTGGGTGGAATGCACGGACGCCCGCGACGCCCAGCGGGCCTTCAGGATCGTCGACGTGACCGAGCAGGGATGCTGGGTGGAGTCGACCCGGACGGCATACCTGGTTCCCGGCACCCCGCTGCGTCATGTGCGTGGCGCGGGCACGCCGGACGAGCAGGAATGCCGCATCGGTACCTTGCCGCCGACTGAAAACAGCCTCGCCCTCCACCAGGGCGACCTGCTCATCCTGACCCGCGACCTCAAGCCGGGCCGCCCGGCAAGCCGCGACAGCGCTGGAAACATCCTGACCCCCGCCATGATCGGTTGCACCCTGCCGGAAGTGTTCGATGACGTCCGGGCGGGGGAACCGATCTGGTTCGACGACGGCAAGATCGGCGGTGTCATCGAGAAGGTGGAAACATCACAGGTTTTCATCCGCATCACGCAGGATCACGTGAAGGCGTTGACGCTGCGAGCCGACAAGGGGATCAACCTTCCCGAAAGCAACTTGCGCCTCGCTGCCATGACCGCCAAGGATATCGAGGACCTGTCCTTCGTGGCCCGGCACGCCGACATCGTCGAGTTGTCGTTCGCCAACAGCGCTCAGGACGTGGAGTTTCTCCAGCAGCGGCTGGCGCGCCTGAGGAGCCGGCAGCCGGCCATCGTGCTGAAGATCGAAACGCGGCGCGGCTTTGAGAACCTGCCGGCCATGCTGCTGACGGCCATGCGTGCCCCGTGTTGCGGGGTGATGATCGCCCGCGGCGATCTGGCCGTCGAATGCGGGTTCGAGCGCCTGGCCGAGGTTCAGGAAGAGATTCTCTGGCTGTGCGAGGCGGCGCATGTCCCGGTGATTTGGGCCACCCAGGTCCTGGAAACGCTGGCCAGGGAAGGCCGGCCCTCGCGCGCCGAGATCACCGACGCGGCGATGGGACTCCGCGCCGAATGCGTGATGCTCAACAAGGGACCCTATGTCGTCAGCGCCGTGCGGGTTCTGGACGATATTCTGCGGCGGATGCATGCGCACCAGGCCAAGAAGCAGTCCATGCTGCGGGAGCTGCACCTGGCCCACATGCTGCCGGGCGAACGCGATACAGTAGCCGACCGGGCCCGCCCTGCTCGCCAGCATGACGGTCCCGGGGCGGGCCCGGCGCCTTCGACGAGGCATTAACGGTCGCTTGCGGCGGGCCCATGAGGCTCTCAGCTAGGCGAGCAGACCGGCCCTTGCGCAAATACAGGTGAGCAGCGGCTCAATCAGGCTTGCGCAGACGCTGCGGTGCTGCGTGCGCGCAGCGCCCCAATGCGATCACCAGCGCGGGGGACTCGCCCGCGGACAGCCTGATGGCGGTGCTCAGCGCCGCCGCATCGAACCCGCCGATCGGGCAGCTGCCCAATTTGAGATGCGTCGCCTGCAGCAGCATGTGCGCGGCGGCGAAATTGCACTGGCCTTTTGCCCATTCCGCCATCGATTCGGCGTGGAATGCGCGATACGCGTCATGGATGGGCGCGGGATCTCCGTCGCGCGCTTCCGCCTTGAATTGCTTGCGCACGTAGGCCGAATCGGGGTTGAGCGCTGCCACCAGCGCGACGATCACGATGAAGGCCGCGGCCGTGGCCGCCGCAGGCTGGTCATGACAGGCGTGGGCGATGGCTGCTCGTTCCACTCCATCGGTGACGGTGATAAAGCGCCAGGGTTCAAGACCGAAGGCGGAAGGTGCCAGCCGGCCGGCTTCCAGCAGCAAGGCCAACTCGCCCAGGGAGACAGGTTGGTCAGCGACAAACTTGCGGCAGGCGTAGCGCTGTTGTATGGCATCGAGTAGAGCGGGCTGCACGATAGGCGTCCTTGAACGAAGTCTTTCAAGATAGCGCATCCATCCGGATTGCAAGGCGCGCTCACCCTGAAAGCGCCGAGCGCGCCCCTACACCAGCAAGCCCTGGCGGGCGAACAGCCAAAGCAGTTGCCAGGTGAGTTCGCGCAAGCGTGCCAGCGGCAAGTCCCGCCCCGACTGCGCTAGCATCGCCTGCATCTGGGCCGCGAATTCATCGACCGTGTGGCTGCCATCCAGCCTGCCCAGCAGCATCCGTCCTGGCGCATCCAGATCCATCGCCACATGACGCATGCCGCTCACCACCCAGCCGGGGGTGTTCGCCTGCTGTCGCGCCAGCGCATTCGCACAGGGGCGCTCGCCCGGTTCGACGGCGAACGATCCGGCGGCAATGGTCGGCATCGCGCCGTGCAGCAGCACCATCTGAAGCAGTGCGTCACGGAATGCGGCTTCGTCCAGTTCTGGGCTGGCGCCGTATTGGGCCAGCACCTGGGCGGCGGTCGACCGCAGGGCCGCGTAGTCGAGCGCGCCGGGATAGGCGGCCGACAGCGCCATCGCCGCGGCCTTCATCGCAGGCATTGCGATGCGGAAGGTATTGCCCGCCGGATTGACGAAGCCCTGTTCGGTGGCGGCCTCCAGGTCGATTTCCTCGTCGCTGCGCAAATCGGCATAGAACGCCAGACCGCACAGCGCTGCGGCCCGCGGCGGCTGGGCGCAGGAGGCGTCGTCGCGCGCGACCAGCGCCCGGCGGAAGCGGATGCCGAGCGCATCGTCGAGCGCGGCCTCGGCGTCCAGCCAGCGTCCGGCCATGCCCTCCGGCATCAGGCCCCAGGCGTCCTCGAGTTCGACCACGGCGCTGCGCGGGCCGGCTTCGCCGACATAGCGCAGGCCATGCGTGTCGAGTTGGGCGGCGAATTCGGCAAACGCCATCGGCGCGTTGAAATCGGCGAGGTATTCGTGGAACAGGTAGGACGGAGCGGCCGCCTTGAGATAGGCGACCTCCTTCAGCAAGGCCGGATCGGTCCATTCTGCCGCCAGTTCATCCAGCACGCGCAACGCCTGCGCATAGCGCGCCGGCGCCGGCAGTTCGGCCGCGGTGCGCTCGGTCAGCGCGGCGCGCAGCGGCTGGAGCTTTTTCCAGCCGGCCGCGACGTTGAAACTGATGCAGGCAATGCCATGCGGCGACAGATGGCGCCGGCACAGCTCGAGCAGCGCCTGCTGCACCGACGGCGGCACCCAGGAATACACGCCGTGCGCGATGATGTAGTCGAACTCGCCCAGTCCATCCGGCAGCGCGGCAAGGTCGCCGTGCAGGATGCGGACGTTGGGCCGCCCCAGCGCCTGGACGAAGGCCGCGCCCGCCTCGGCCTGCACCTGCGACAACTCCACCCCCACGCAGTCGGATTCGGGCCAGCGCCATGCCAGCGGGATCAGATTGCCGCCCTGCGCGCAGCCCAGTTCGAGGATGCGCGCACGGGACGGGGCGGCTGCGTCAAAGCCGTGCAGCTTCGCCATCGCCGCCAGGAAATCCGGCTGGGTTTCAGGCAGCGGCAGGCTGTCGTAAGGGAGTTCGTCGTAGCTGGTGAGGGTATCCATGACGGCAATTGTCCCTGCTAAGTTGTAAAGACGACAAGTCGGCAGCGACCACGCACTGGCGCCGCCACGCAGGCATCGCGAGGACACAGGCCGGGTGTGGCGCTTGCTTTGGCTTTCGCCCGTCCCCAGAATTGGCTTGGGCTGGCACAAACAAACAACAAGGCGCTATGACGAACGACCAACTCCTGATTCTGGCCATCCTGCTCAGCACGGTGGGCATGTTCCTGTGGGGGCGCTGGCGCCACGACATGGTGGCGGCGGCTTCCCTGCTGGCCTGCGTGCTGGCGGGGCTGATTGCCCCTCGCGACGCGTTTGCGGGATTTGGCCATCCGGCGGTGATCACGGTGGCCTGCGTGCTGGTGCTGAGCCGCGGGCTGCAGACCTCGGGCGCGGTGGATGTGCTGGCGCGATACGCCTTGCCAAAAAAAGCAGGTCCGACCATCAGCCTCGCTGCCCTGGTGGGCCTGGGGGCCGTGCTGTCGGGTTTCATGAACAACGTGGGCGCCATGGCCCTGTTGATGCCGGTGGCCATCCAACTGGCCAAGCGGCTGGACCTGACCCCGGGGCAGGTGCTGATGCCGCTGGCTTTCGGCACCATTCTGGGCGGCATGACGACGCTGATCGGCACGCCGCCCAACCTCATCGTGTCGGGCTTCCGCAACCAGCAGGGTGGCGGCAGCTTCGCCATGTTCGACTTCACGCCGGTCGGCCTCGCCGTGGCCGTGACCGGCGTGATCTTCGTGGCGCTGGTGGGCTGGCGCCTGGTGCCCGCACGCAAGCAATCGGGGGTGGAAGGCTTCGAGACCGGCGCCTATCTCACCGAGGTGCGTGTGAGCGAGGACAGCAAGGCTGCGGGCAAGACCTTGCGCGAACTGGAACAGGTGCTGGATGAGGCAGGCGCCCAGGTGGTGGGCCTGGTGCGCAACGAGGTGCGCGTGAACGCGCCCACCCCCCGGCACACCGTCCACGGCGGCGACATCCTGGTGATCGAGGCGGAGGCCGAAGCCCTGGCCAATCTCCTGTCCAGCCTGGGCCTGACGCTGGAGGAGGCGATGAGCCCCAAAGACATGGACGCCCCGGAAAAGTCGAGCGAGGACGCGACTGGCGAGACTTCAAAGGGCGGCGATCGCAGCAAAAAAGCCACCGCCGACGCCGAGAAGGCGCCATCCGGCACGCCCGGCGATGTCGTGCTGATGGAACTGGCGGTGCTGCCCGGGGCCGTGCTCAGCGGCCGTTCGGCCAGCGGCATGCTGCTGCGCACCCGCTACGGACTCAATTTGCTGGCCGTGTCGCGCCAGGGCCAGCGCTCCACGGCGCGCCTGCGTTCCTTGACCTTCAAGGCGGGCGACCTGTTGCTGATGCAGGGGCCGCCCGAGGCCATTTCTGAATTTGCGGCCGACAACGGCTGCGTGCCGCTGGCCGAGCGCGAGCTGCGCATCCCGGACAAGCGCAAGGCGTGGGAGGCTGGCATCATCATGGCCGTCGCCGTCGGCGGCGCCGCCTTCGGCCTGCTGCCCGCGGCAATCTCGTTCGCCGCGGGGGTGCTGGCGTCGATGGCGCTGCGCACGGTGCCGCCCAGCGCGGTGTACGAGGCCATCGACTGGCCGGTGATCGTGCTGCTGGCCGCCCTCATTCCCGTGGCGGGCGCGATGGCGTCCACCGGTACCGCTGACCTGATTGCGCGTTTTCTGCTGGACCATGTCGCGCAGGGGCATGCGATTGTGGGCTGACCCTCATCCTGGTGGTCACCATGTTTCTGTCGGACCTGATGAACAACGCTGCCACGGCGGCGGTGATGTGCCCCATCGCCATCGGCACGTCGAGCGCGCTGGGGGTCAGCCCAGACTCGTTCCTGATGGCCGTGGCCATCGGCGCCTCCTGCGCCTTTCTGACGCCCATCGGGCACCAGAACAACACCTTGATCCTGGGACCGGGCGGATTTCGCTTCGGCGACTACTGGCGGCTGGGCCTGCCGCTGGAGGTGCTGGTGATCGCCGTCAGCATTCCGATGCTGCTGCTGGTCTGGCCGCCATGAGCGGCTGAACAGCGCTGGCGTGCGCTGGCAATCGGCACGAACATTGAGCGCGCGCGTAGGTAGGCCGCCCGCTCCAACTCATGTTCGGCGTGATGATGCTGCAATGGGGGATGCTGCTGGTGCGGCGCCCGACCGGCTGAACCGGCCTGGCGTGGCCTGGTGTGGCGTTCGCTGGGCGCTGGGCGCCACCCGACTGGCGGCGCGCCTGACCCGGACGGGATGACCGGGTCAGGCCGGGGCAAAGCGATCAGTGCCCGCGCGAACCCGGCTTGCCCGCAAACAAGGCGGCCGGCGGACGCGGCTTGCGCGCCTGGGTCGACTGACCCGGTGCGCCGCTGCGCCCACCTGCCGGCTTGGCGCCGGCGCTGGCGGGTTTGGCCTGCGACGAACGGCCGGAGCCGGAGCCAGAGCCACGGCCTTGCGGCGGACGCGGCGGGCGTTCCTCGGACATCAGGTCGGCCTTGGCCGGCGGCACGAAGCCGGGTTCGACTTCGACCCGCACGATCGAGCGCTTGATCAGTTTTTCGATGTCGCGCAGATAGCTCAATTCCTCGTCGTCGACGAGCGACAGCGCCGAGCCGGTGGTGCCGGCGCGGCCGGTGCGGCCGATGCGGTGCACGTAGTCTTCCGGCACATTGGGCAGCTCGAAGTTGACCACCTGCGGCAGCTGGTCGATGTCGATGCCGCGCGCGGCGATATCGGTGGCGACCAGCACGCGCACGCCGCCGTCCTTGAAGCTCGCCAGCGCCTTGGTGCGCGCCGACTGGCTCTTGTTGCCATGAATCGCGGCGGCAGCGATGCCGTCCTTGATCAGCTTTTCGGCGAGCTTGTTGGCGCCGTGCTTGGTGCGGGTGAACACCAGCACCTGCTGCCAGTCGTGGTGTTTGATCAGGTGCGCCAAGAGGTCACGCTTGTGCGCCTGCGGCACCCGGTGCATCGACTGCTCGATGACTTCCACCGTGGTGTTGCGGCGCGCGACTTCGACGCTCTTCGGGTTGTTCAAGAGGCCGTTGGCGAGCGTCCTGATCTCGTCGGAGAAGGTCGCCGAGAACAGCAGGGTCTGGCGCTGCTTCGGCACCACCGCGAGCACTTTCTTGATATCGCGGATGAAGCCCATGTCGAGCATGCGGTCGGCTTCGTCGAGCACCAGGATTTCGATGCCGGACAGGTCCACCGTCTTCTGCCCCATGTGGTCGAGCAGGCGGCCCGGCGTCGCCACCAGGATGTCGACGCGCGACTTCAGCGCCTTCAGCTGCGGGTTGATGTTGACGCCGCCGAACATCACCATCGAGGTGAGCGACAGGTA
>JBAQND010000013.1:0-4330 GCA_049303455.1 Thiobacillus sp. | reverse complement strand
CGCGTACCTCGAGCGTGTCGGGACAAGCGTCGTACTGCTCACGGGTCAACCAACCCGGACAGGTCTTTGGCTTGACCCACGCTACGACATGATCCCGAGCGCCTAGCAGCCTGTCGGACTTACCCCCTGAGCCGGTAAAATCCGTCCATTCATTTCACCGTCGATGACCATGGCACGCTTCCTTCCGATAGACCGAGACAGCGTCTACCTCTTTCCGCCCTCCGTACAGGACTGGCTGCCCGAGACCCACCTGGCGCGCTACATCGCCAACGTCATTGAAAGTATCGACCTCTCCAGTATCGAACGCGCCTATGCCGGACGCGGCAGCGACGCCTACCATCCCGCCAGCCTGATGAGCCTGCTCATCTACGGCTACGCAACCGGCGTATTCTCCAGCCGCAAGATCGAGATGGCCACCTACGATTCCGTCGCCTTTCGCTATCTCGCCTGCAACCGCCACCCCGATCACGACACCCTGGCCACCTTCCGTCGCCGTTTTGGCGATCAGTTCCAGGCCCTTTTTGTGCAAGTCCTGCAAATCGCCCAGGCCAACCGGCTCAGCCAATTCGGCAGCGTCAGCCTCGACGGCACCAAACTGCACGCCAATGCCAGCCGGCACAGCGCGCTGTCCTATGAACACGCAGGCAAGATCGAAACCCAGTTGAAGCAGGAAGTCCGGGAACTGCTCGCCCTGGCCGAATCCGCCGACCGGAGCGAGTTGCCCGAAGGGCTTTCCGTCCCCGCCGAGATCGCCCGTCGCGAAGACCAGCTTGCCGCCATAGCAAAGGCCAAAGCCAAGATCGAAGCGCGTGCCAAAGAACGCTACGTGCGCGAGAAGACCGAGTTCGATGCCAAGCTTCAGGCGCGCGCAGACAAGGCCGCCAAGACTGGCAGGAAGCCCCCCGGCAAGCCGCCCGCGCCACCGAGCGAAGCGCCGCGTGCCGAGGATCAAGTCAACCTCACCGACGACGAATCGCGCATCATGAAAATGGCAGGCGGCGGCTTCGAGCAGTGCTACAACGCCCAGGCGATGGTCGATACCGAAACCATGCTGGTCGTGGTCTCGGAAGTCACGCAAGCGGCCAACGACAAACAACAAGTCGAACCGATGATCGACAAGCTCCGCGCGCTACCCGCAGGACTGAATGCCCCGGCCACCTTTCTGGCCGACACCGGCTATTTCAGTGCAGACAACGTTGACACCTGTCGCCAGGCCGGGATTGAACCGCTGATTGCCGTCGGTCGTGAAGGCCACCACCCGCACTGGAAAGAACGCTTCACTGAGCCTGCGCCGCTGGCTGCGGATGCCAGCGCGGTCGATACGATGAAGCATACGCTCAAGACCCAGGCGGGCAAGAAGCGCTACGCGCTACGCAAGCAAACGGTGGAGCCGGTGTTCGGCATCATCAAGTCGGTGATGAAGTTCAGGCAGTTCATGCTGCGTGGTCTGGTCAACGTCGGCAACGAATGGACGCTGGTCTGTCTGGCGTGGAATTTGAAACGGCTGGCCGTATTGCACCCGCAATCCGTCCAGCGAACGTGAAACCGGGCGAAAAGGCGTGGAATCCGCGTGAAATGCGGATTGAGGAGCGAAAAGTGATTAAAAAGTGTGCAAATTTGAATCGGGGCAGTCGATTTACGCGCAGCACGGCTTCAAGTCCGACAGGCTGCTAGGGGCGGCAACGACGCATGGCGGAAAAAGACGCTGTTTCATGTTTCGTTATTTTCGATTCGTGACACCTAGTCCTCGCATAGCGTTGCCGCCGTGAAGCTTGCAATCAAGCTCGGCGTCCTGTCCGCTGCCAACATTGGCATTGTTTTCCTGTTCCAGTGGTATGTCCTCATTCAACTGGGCCCAGGAGTGGAGACTGACGCACTATTTGCTGGCATGGCAGTCCCACAGCTCGTGTTGGCGGTCATCAGCGGGTCGCTCATGCATGTGCTGGTGCCGCTTCTTGCTGGCGAAAGCGAGGATCGTCTTCGGCATGATGCTTGGGGATTTTTTATCCTTATCGGCGGTTTGTTCGGGCTGTTGGCTGTTCTGCTTTACGCTGCGGCACTCTGGTGGGTTCCACTTACCGTGCCTGGCTTCGATGAAGCGGGGAAGGCATTGACTGTTGAGCTTGCTCGCATTCAACTGATTGGCATGGTGTTTGCAGCGGTTAACGGTGTGCAATGGGCCGCTTACCATGCACGGCAACAATTTTTGTGGGTCGAACTCACGCCAATCCTGTCCAGTTCTATTGCCCTGTTGCTATTGATTTGGGCACTTCCCCGTTTTGGTGTGATTGCAGCCGCATGGATCGGCGCCCTGCGCATGGGTATGCAAACCCTGTTGCTTGCCCCCGGCATGGGCATCCCGGTCCGACCTGACCTGAAAAGCGCAGCCATCCAACAGGCATGGAAGCGCATTAAGCCCCTGCTATTAGGCACAGCTTATTACAAGACCGACCCCCTCGTTGATCGCTTTCTGCTCTCGACTGCCAATAGCGGAAGCCTGTCTTTGTACTATCTGGCTCAGCAAATATATAGTGCCGCCGGCCAAGTGCTCAATAAGGCCATCGCGGTCCCCTTGGTGCCGATGTTAAGCATGCTTCACAAGGCGGGCGACAAGACCGGATTCGGGCGTGCCTATCACCGGAAATTGCTGCAAGTGGGTGCTATTAGCCTCGCGGGACTGTTGATTCTGGGTCTGCTTGGACAGGCGCTCCTTACTTTTTTGGTGGGACACGGAAATGTTAGCGCCAGCAATGTGACGGAACTATGGTGGATCATGATCTGGCTGGGCGGCATGTTTTTTGGCGGTTCGGCTGGGCAGGTTACATCGACTTCGTTTTACGCGTGTGGCGACACCGTAACCCCCACACGCATGTCAATGCTCACCTATACGGCATATATTCCTGGCAAAGTGATCGCTTTTTATTACTGGGGTGTAGTGGGTTTGGCGATAGCTACAAGTATTTACTACATGGCCAATCTCTCGTTACAGATTTACTTGTTAGAGAAAAAATCGGTTTTATGAACACACCCAAAAATGTCATGCTTGAGCATGTCTCCTGTCCCCTTGGCTGCAGTAAGAACGATGAAGTTGTCCTTACTGGCCGCGATCTGCTCCACGACTTGCCCGGTGAGTTTACCGTCGTCAAATGTCGTACTTGTGGTCTGATGCGTACTACCCCACGCCCGACGCCGGAAACGATCGGCTTCTATTATCCGGACGACTATGGCCCCTACCTCGGCACTCAGGTGAACCAGGCCAAGCCAACTTCCCGCATCAAGGAGCTGCTCAAACCCTTGGTAAAGCGCGTCTTCAACTTCAATACACAACGTTTGCCGTCTTTGGCTCCGGGGCGGATGCTGGAAGTGGGCTGCGCCTCCGGTGCGTTCCTGCACCAGATGGCGAACCAAGGCTGGCAAGTACAGGGCATCGAATTTTCAGAGAAGGCTGCCCAAGCGGCAGCACAACTCGGCTATCGCGTTCATGCGGGGCCGCTGGAAACTGCCCCGCCGCCCGAGGAGCCCTTTGATCTCATCGTCGGCTGGATGGTGCTGGAACATCTCCACGATCCAGTCGGCGGTCTGCAGAAGCTGCGTGAATGGGCCAAGCCTGGCGCCTGGCTCGTACTGTCGGTACCGAACTCAGCATCGCTGGAGTTTCGTCTATTCAAAGAGAAATTGTACGCATTGCATTTGCCGAACCATCTTTATCACTTCACACCTGAAACATTAGGGCGTGTCTTGCAGGCTGGTGGCTGGACACTGAAGAAAGTTCACCATCAGCGAGTGTTGAGCAACCTGATCGCCAGCACCGGCTATGTTCTGCGGGACAAAGGCTATGCCAAGCTGGGGCAGAAACTTATCGAATTTCCTGAACGGGGTGGCAGGTGGTCATACGCGCTATATCCCCTGGCCTGGTTATTCAGTGTGTTCGGTCAGACCGGGCGCATGACTGTCTGGGCGAGAGTGAGTGAATGACCCGGATAGCCGCATTCACAGGTGGGCTTTCAGTTCCCAGTGCCAGATTCCGGGTTCGTCAATACATCCCTGCCTTGCGTAGGGAAGGAATTGATATTGAGGAATTTGCTTCAGCATTTGGCCAATATCCGCCGCGGGCACGATGGGTCAGGCCTTTATGGGCATTAGCAACGCTCGCGGAGCGGATGCCAGCCGTAGTGATGTCGCATCGTTACGATGCTGTGCTTCTGCAGCGGGAAATCATGTCTTCGTTTGTTACTTTGGAGCCGCTGACCACGCGCCCCAGAATTCTGGATGTGGACGATGCCATTTTTCTCCAACGGGGAGGCGGCTTTGCTAGAAAGCTGGCGGAACT
>JBAQND010000012.1:0-2468 GCA_049303455.1 Thiobacillus sp. | reverse complement strand
GCCAAGAACAAGCTCGGCTGGACGCCGAAGATCACGTTCGACGAACTGGTGGCCGAGATGGTGCGCGAGGACTTGAAAGCCGCCGAGCGCGACGAGCTGGTGAAGAAGCACGGCTACAAGACCATGGACTATCACGAGTAAGGTTTTCCCTGCGCTTGCAAATACTTCCGGCTAACGGCCATAGCGGGTTCGCCTGTGACTATCGGGGCTAAAGCCCCTCCTACATGTGGCGGCGGCGGGAGTTTTGTGGGAGCGGGTTCACCCGCGATCTGGGTGGCCCATCTGGGCTAAAGCCCCTCCTACATGTGACGGCGACGGGCGTTTTGTGGGAGCGGGTTTACCCGCGATCTGGGTGGGCCATCGGGGCTAAAGCCCCTCCTACATGTGACGGTGGTGGGGGGGGTTGTGGGAGCGGCTTTAGCCGCGATTGCGCCTTATCCGGGCCAAGCCCTTTTTCATCTGCTAACGAGAATTGAACAAGGCATGACAGAGCCGTTGGTGACGATAGCCGTTCCCTCTTTCAACCAGGGGCGCTTCCTGGACGATGCGCTGGCTTCGATCTTTCAGCAGGACATCCCGCTCGAGGTGTTTGTGCTGGATGGCGGGTCGTCGGACAACTCGCTCGATGTCATCCGCAAGTGGGCGCATCGGCTTGCGGGGTGGCGCAGCCATGCCGATGCCGGCCAGGCCGCCGCAATCAACGAAGGGATTGCGCAGGGCCGGGCACCTTATGTGTGCTGGCTCAACAGCGACGACTGGTTTTTGCCCGGGGGTCTGGCAAAACTCGTCTCCGAACTGGAGAAGCATCCGGAAGCGCCCGCCGTGTACGGCCGCTGCTGGGATGTGATTGAGAAATCCGGAAAACGCAAACCGGTCTGGGTGGAGCCGTTCAATGAGGACCGCTTGGCCTTTCGCTGCATCATTTCGCAGCCCGCGACCCTGATCCGGCGTTCCGCCTGGGAAGCGGTGGGCGGCCTGGACGAGACGCTGCACATGGCGATGGACTATGACTTGTGGTGGCATCTGTTCAAGTCGTTGGGCCCGCTGCACTTTGTCGATGACTTCGTTGCGGTGAATCGCGAGCACGTTGATACCAAGACCCGAAACCAGCGCCATCGGCATTACCGCGAGGCCATGGCGGTCGTCCGCAAATATCACGGGAGCGTGCCGCTGAAGTGGTGGCTGGCGCAGCCCTATTCAGTATGGTTCAGGTCGATCGCCGGTTATCTGCAACAGAACCGCCGGCAGGGCGGCTGAAGCCGCTCACAACAACATCTATGATTCGTCCGGCTTTTGATAAACGGTATTTTGGTGATTTCCACCGCCTTACTTGTAATCGTCTTCTCGTTGGTGCTTGATTGCCAGAATCGTCACGGCTTCCAGGGTCGGTTCGTATCGATAAAGGGCCAGGTAACCACTGGCACCGAAGTCGATGACCAGTTCGTGAAAGCCGTCGTGGTCTTCGACCGGGCGACCGATCATGGGCGCATGTTGGAACGGTATGAATGCCTCACGGATAATCAGTAAGGCCCGCTTGGCAGCGTTAATGTCTTTGCTTGCCATGACGGCATGGAGGCGGGACAGGTCAGATTGCGCTCGTGCTGATAGTCTTACGTGTGGCATGCGGGAACGGGTACACCGGGATTCTGTTGAACGTCATCCACCCAGGTGCTGAACTCGTCAAGCGAGATGTGCAATCCGGTTTCTTTATAGTGTTCGAAGGATGTCTCGGCCGCCTGAATAAAATTTTGTCGCGCCTCTTCTTTCTTTACGTAATCAAGAATCGCCTCTTTCATGAGGTAGTGCGGGGTGCGTTTCTTCATGGTGGCCAGCGTTGCGATCCGATCCCGGTCAGCCGGGTCGAGCTTGATCGTGACGGTTCCAGGTGATCGTGGCTTTTCGGAAGAAGATATTTTCATGACATCACCAAGTGACAATAGGTAACACCATTTTAGCCGCATGTTCGAGGGTGTCAATACAGCTGCAGCTGCATCACAAAAGTGCAACAAATGGCCCCACTTTATTTTGGGCTACCCTTCGGTATCCCGTAGGCAGCGTTGTGGAGCGGCCTCGGCCGCGATGCGCCGTAAGGCGCAAAGGGCAAATGCTCGCCAAAGCCTTGCCGTGCCACCTTTGCGGGCTGGCGCCCGCATCGCGGCTGAAGTTGCTCCCACGGGTGCCGCCTGTGGGATGCCGAGGGGTGGGGCTTCATGGGGAGTAGGCATGACGTCAGCAACCAACAGGGGCGTAGCCTTGTGCGTTGATGGTGCGCATGGCGCACCCTACGAAAACAAAATAGGTTGCATGGCATTTCTTGGGAGATAGACTCTCATGCCATGAGGTCCGGTTGCCACTGGCAATGGCATCGAGCCAGGGCGAAGGAAAAGTGAACCATGCACATCGGCTTTGATATTTCCCAAACCGGCTCCGGCAAGGCGGGCTGCGGCTATTTCGCGCATGCGTTGATC
>JBAQND010000011.1:0-2352 GCA_049303455.1 Thiobacillus sp. | reverse complement strand
CGGCGCATCGCGGCTGAAGCCGCTCCTACGACGCTGGCCAATATCAATAAACCCGGATTGTTCATTAGCGCGAGAGGCCTTGGGTAGGGTGCACTCCGTGCACCTTCGGGCGTCAATCGGTGCACGGAGTGCACCCTACGGCGACGGAGCCTGGACAAGATTCCTGGCCGCCATGCACATGTTCTCAATAACTGTCTCAATTTTCACCTGAGCCCGCCAACCCAGTAAATCGTTTGCCTTGGATGGATCCGAAGCGCCGAAGTGAATATCCGTTGGCCGGAAAAAGTTTGGATTGACGACAAGATGATCCTTGTAGTCCAAGCCAAAGAACCTGAACGCCTGTTCGATAAAGAATTCGAGGCTGACCGTCCTGCCGGTGGCGATGACGAAATCCTGCGGCTGATCCAATTGCAGCATTTTCCACATCGCTTCAACATATTCCGGCGCCCACCCCCAGTCCCGCTGAATGTTGATGTTCCCCATTTCCAGCTTGCCTTTGTCGCCGGAAGCGATCCTGGCCGCGGTCCTGACGATTTTCTGGGTCACAAAGCGCTCCGGACGTAGCGGCGACTCGTGGTTGAACAATATTCCGGTGCAGGCATAAAGGCTGTATGCCTCACGATAGTTGGCCACAAGGTTATGCGCCGTGGCCTTGGCCACTGCGTAAGGGCTGCGTGGCCTGAATGGGGTTTCCTCGCTTGCCGGAACCGTGCCGGTATCGCCGAAGCACTCGCTCGACCCCGCACTGTAAAAGCGTATCGGCTTTCCATAAAAACGGATTGCCTCCAGCATATTCAGCGTCCCGATCGCGATGCTTTCCATCGTCTCCACGGGCTGCTCGAACGAAAGCCCGACGGAACTCTGCCCCGCAAGGTTGTAAATTTCATCCGGCTGGTATTTGCCCAACGTCTGGATCACGCTGCGAAAGTCAGTGATCGCCATCGACGTCGTGACGACCTTGTCCCGAATGTCCAGTCTCTTCAGGTTGAAAAAAGTCGAGGCCATGGCATCTCTCGATGCGCCAATGGCTTCATATCCCTTGTCCAGCAAAAGCCTGGAAAGGTATGCGCCGTCCTGTCCGCCCACCCCGCAAATCAACGCCTTCATTTCTCATTCGCCTTTTCGGTGATATTCATGGTCGTTTCGTTCGGGCAACGCGCTCCCCAGCCCGGTTCTGTTCGGTGATGCCACCGTGGTACACCCAACACGCCGGGCAATTGTGTTCAGTAGGGTGCGCCGTGCGCACCAACAATAACGGTGCGTATAACGCACCCTACGAAATACAGCGCGCCCAGCCCCGCGCCGCTGACCAGCCTTCCCGATGAAATCGTAGGGTGCGCTACGCGCACCAACAATAACGGTGCGTATAACGCACCCTACGAAATACAGTGCGTCGCCATCCGCCGTTTTGGAGAAGCCAGCGCCTCTTCGTAAAGTTGCAGCAAAGCTTCCGCGCTACGCTTCCAGTCAAACCGCCCGGCCTGCTTCAGCGCAGCGGCACTTAATTGATCCCTTTCCAACCGGTTCCCAGCCAGCCGCAACATCGCTTGCGCCCACCCCTCGGTATCCTCGGGGGCGATGAGTATAGCCGCATCCCCGGCCACCTCCGGAATCGAAGTAGCGTTCGAAGCCAGCGTCGCAGCGCCGAACTGCATGCCCTCCAGAACAGGCAACCCAAACCCTTCGAACAGCGAGGGGTACAGGTTGGCGTAACAATTCCGGTAAAGCCAGATCAACTCATCATCCGATACGTAACCGATCATCATGACGTGGGCCTCAACGCCCAGCTCAACCAGGTGCTTCTTAAAGTCCTCCATCAGCCAGCCCTTGCCACCGGCCAGCACCAGCGGCATCGGCGCGCCCCCCAGGGCCAGGTAGCGGGCATACGCCTCAACCAGACGGCGCTGGTTCTTCCTCGGCTCGATGGTGCCCACGTTCAACCAATAGCTCCCGACGGGTACGTCATCGAGCGCCTTGGGCCGCTTGCCCGCAGCAGACGAATCCGCGAACCGCGAACACGGATAGATCACCCGGATGCGATCCTCCGGGAAGTGGGGAAACACGCTCAAATATTGCGCTCGCGAAGCCTCCGAAATGGCCACCACCCAATCCGCCGCCATCGCTGAACGGAAAACGCCATCGAAACAGCTCACCCGATTGGTCTCGGTTGTCCAGGCGGGTTCAACCGCGAAGCTCATATCGTAGAAGGTGTAAATGAGGCGGCCCGACGCCAGTTGAGTCGGGCACCAGAAGTTGTTGGCATGGATGATTTCCGGATTGCCCAGCGAGGCTTCCGCACCTGCCCCGGTCCAAAACACACGCGCCGTTTCCCGCGTAAGATGCCGCGGCCCG
>JBAQND010000010.1:0-31796 GCA_049303455.1 Thiobacillus sp. | reverse complement strand
CATCTGGCTGCCCGGCATCGCGCAGGTGCGCAACCCGCGCCTGGTGGTGGCATTGCACGCGGCGGTGGTGCAACTGGGCGGGGTGATCCGCGAACAGTGCCCGGCCACTGGGGTGCTGACGCAGGGTGGACGGGTGACGGCGGTGCGGACGGCAGCGGAGACTTTTCCGGCGGATGCCGTGGTGCTGGCAACCGGGGCGTGGTCCGGGCTGGGGCTGGCGGGGCTGGCGGCGACGCCTCGGATCCGCCCGGTTCGCGGGCAGATGCTGCTGTTCAAGCTGGCGCCGGGCGCGCTGGATACGATTCTGTATCGCAACGGCCTGTATCTGATTCCGCGCCGCGACGGCCATGTGCTGGCGGGCAGCACGCTGGAGGATGCCGGCTTCGACAAGTCGACCGACGACGCCACGCGCCAGCGCCTGCACGCCGAGGCGGCCGAGCTGCTGCCCGCGCTCGCCGCCATGCAGCCAGTACAGCACTGGGCCGGGCTGCGCCCCGGTTCGCCGGACAATATCCCGGTGATCGACAGGCATCCGGATTTCGACAACGTGTTCGTCAACACCGGGCATTACCGCTATGGGGTGACGCTGGCGCCGGCTTCGGCGGAATTGCTGGTCGATGTGATGGAAGCCAAGCCGCCCGCGCTGGATCCCGCGCCGTATCGCTGGCAGGCGGCGCTTGCGCGAGCATGGTAATGCGGCAAGACGGTGGCGCTGCGCTAGAATCGATTTGTACCGCCCCAGCCGGGGTTGACCCATTCAGGATATGACCATGAAACACGCGGTGATGACCGGACTCAGCGAAGCGGACTACCTTGAAGGCGAACGCGCCAGCCAGGTCCGGCACGAATACGTGTCCGGTGAGGTGTTTGCCATGGCGGGCGGCAGCAAGGCGCACAACATCATCTCGCTCAACGTAGCCATGTTGCTTCGCAACGCCCTGCGCGGCAGCGGCTGCCAGACGTTTATCGCCGACATGCGTGTGCATGTCGCTGCGCAATCAAGCTACTACTACCCCGATGTCGTCGTCACCTGCGCGCCCGCCGACCTGGCAAGCGACGCGCCGAAAGACCATCTCGATTCGCCCGTCCTGATTGTCGAAGTGCTTTCGCCCACCACCGAGGCAATCGACCGGCGCGAGAAAATGCTTGCCTATCGCCATATCGAAAACTTGCGCGAATACGTGCTCGTCGACCAGGAACGGCGCTGGGTGGAAGTGTACCGGCGCACCGAATCAGGTTGGGTCGCGGATCTGTATTCGCCAGAAGACGTGATCACGCTGGACACAGCCAAACTGAATTTCGGCATGGGCGACGTGTACGACGGCAGCGGGGTTGCCTGAACCGCGCAAAAAGAAACAGAGAAGTCCGCACTGTCGCGACATCCACTGCCCATCCCTTGCGGGTGCTCCCACAACAGCACGGGACTTGTCATGGTCGCCTCCGGCCCGATGCCGTGGTGTTCGCGAGGGTGAAAATCGCCCCGGGGCGGGGCTCCTACAGGGGAATACCACCGGCCTCGGCAATCCAGAAGGAGCACCCGGAGCCGAATACGGGCGGTGGCGTGGCGCGCCGGCATTCGCACCGGGGGCGGCGCTCCTACGGCGGGGTTTTAGGCCAGCGGGCAATCCGGGTTGAATTTGGCGCCAGTGGTTTTATCGCTACCGAGCCTGCGAGTTCCATTTCGTGCCGAATCAATAGGATAATCAACGCGTCCCTCCACCCACCCACATACCATGTCCCAAGCCCACGTCCATTCGCCCGTCGATGAAACGGATTACCTGCGTCTGGAAGAGACGGCGTCCAGCAAGCACGAACTGGTCGGCGGCGAGATTTACGCCATGGCGGGCGCGAGCGAACGGCATAACCGCATCGCCGGGAATATATTCTTCCACCTGCGCACCGCCACGCGCGGCAAGCCCTGCCGCGCTTTCATGGCGGACATGAAACTGCGGCTGGCGGCATCGGCGACGTATTACTACCCCGACGCCATGCTGGTGTGCGACCCCGCCGACGATCACCCGATCTACAAGCAATCGCCCTGCTTCATCGCCGAGGTGCTTTCGCCGGCCACCGCCAGCGTGGACGTGCGCGAGAAATGGGTGGCCTATCGCGGGCTGGCCAGCCTGCGCTATTACCTGCTGGTCGATTCGGAACGGCTGTGGGCCAAGGCCTATTTCCGCGACGACGCCGGTAAATGGTTCGAGCAGGAACTGTCCGCCGACGACCGGATCGACGTGGCGTGCGACGGCACGCGATTGACGCTGACGCTGGACGATCTGTACGAGGACACGGGGCTGCTCGTTGTCTGAGGCCGCGGCTAATCGCCCGCTGATCGTCTGGATTGTCAGTGACGGCAAGCCGGGCCATGTCAACCAGTCGCTGGGGCTGGCCGAGGCGCTGGCGCGCGCCGTCCCCACCGAAATCCATACCCTCCCCGCCCTGCCGGCCTGGCGCGCCTGGCTGGCGCTGCTGCTGAAACGCTTTCCCGGCAATACGCTCCCCAAGCCTGATCTGATCATCGGCGCGGGGCACGCCACGCACGTGACGCTGCTGGCCGCACGACGCGCGCGCGGTGGACGCGGCGTGGTGCTGATGAAGCCGAGCCTGCCGCGTCGCTGCTTCGACCTGTGCGTCCTTCCCCGGCACGATGGCGTCGCGGCCGATGCGCATACGCTGGCGACCGAGGGCGCGCTGAACCGCATCCGCCCGGCGGCGGGCCGTGATTCGAGCCAAGGCCTGCTCCTGATCGGCGGCGCATCCAGGCATTTCGAATGGGACAGCGACGCCGTGCAGGTGCAGATCAAGAGCATCCTCGCGCGCACGCCCGACACGCAGTGGACGCTGACCACCTCGCGCCGCACCCCGGCGGATTTTCTGGCGCTGCTGCCGCAATATCCCAATTTGAGCATCGTTCCCCATACGGCGACGTCGCGCGACTGGCTGCCCGCCCAGTTCGCGCGATGCGGCACGGTGTGGGTGACGCCCGACAGCGCCTCGATGGTGTTCGAGGCGCTGTCGGCAGGCGCCGATGTCGGTGTGTTCGATCTGCCGGTCAACCCGAAAAGCCGCGTCGCCCGGGCGATTGCGCAGCTTGCCGACGCGCGGCGCATTACCCGCTTCGCGAACTGGTGCGCTCATGGCACATTGCAGCCCAACAGGCACCCGCTGGCCGAGGCGGATCGCTGCGCCGACTGGATACTCAAATGGCTCAGGGACGCTGAATAATTCATTGGGCTCTTTCATTGTTATTGGTTGGTGTTGGCCAGCGCTGTGGGAGGGGCGCCCTCGCCCCGATTTGCGCACCTCGCAAACTCCACGGCATCGGCCCGGGGGCGGGCCTCCTACAACACAGCCCTTGTAGGCAGAGGGTTCATCCTGCGCATGATTTTTTCGCATGCGACTCGATTTCGCACTACATTCACATAATGCCCTCCGCACGCCGCCCGATGAAACACGCCCATCCCTCGTTCTTCGTCCTCATCGCACTCATCGGCGGGCTGGCCATCTTCAGCTCGACGCTGTCGAAAACGCCGGTGCTGCCGCTGTTCGCGCTGTCGCTCAACGCCACCCCGGCGGAAATCGGCTGGATCGTCATGGCCTCGACGATCCCCGGCGTGCTCATCAGCTACCCCGCCGGCGCGCTGTCGGACCATCTGGGCAAGCGGCGCATGCTGCTGGCGTCGCTGTTCGTGTTCGCCAGCGCGCCCTTCCTGTATCTGGTGATCGAAACCGCCTGGCAGCTGATGGCGGTGCGCTTCTATCACGGCTTCGCCACCGCGATCTTCGGCACCGTGGCGAGCGCGGCGATTGCCGAGCGCTACAGCGCCGACCGCGCGGCGCGGCTGTCCACCTACTCCTCGGTCACCATCGTCGGCCGTTCCATCGCGCCGTTTCTCGGCGGCACCCTGATCTCGCTGGCGAGCTTCGGCGCGGTGTACGTCGCCTGCGCGATCGCCGGCGTGTTGGCGCTGGCGGCGGGCCTGCTGCTGCGCGACGACACACTACCGCCGGCAAAGAAGCAGGCGCTGCCGCATTTCTGGGCGAGCCTCGTCACCCTGCTGCGCGACCGCGGCATCATGCTGGTGAGTCTGGTCGAAGCGGCGCAGTACCTGGTGTTCGGCGCGATCGAAGCCTTCCTCGCCCTGTTCGCCGCCTCGCTCGGCATCCCGGCATGGCAGATCGGCATCATCCTCGGGGTGCAGCTTGTCAGCATCGTCTTCATCAAGCCGCTGATGGGCCGGGTGTCCGACCGTGTGGGGCGCCGCCGCGTCATCCTGCCCGGCCTTCTGATCGGCGCGGCAAGCGTCGTGCTGCTGCCCCATTTCCCCAGTTTCGTTGGCCTGGCGGTGCTGAGTCTCGCGTTCGGCCTCGGCTTCGCCACCGTCACCTCGTCCACCGCCGCGCTGGTGGCCGACTTCACCCGCGACGGCCGCTACGGGAGTTCGATGGGCGTGCTGCGCACGGTGATGGATGTCGGCCAGTCGATCGGCCCGGTGCTCACCGGCTTCATGGTCGGCGTCGCCGGCTACGCCAATGCCTTTACCCTGCTGGCGGCGATCCTGGTGGCGGCCGCGCTGATGCTGGGCCTGCTGCTGCGCGACGCCTAAGCGTATGCGCGGTCGGCTATAGTGAGACAGCCCGTTTTTTTCCAAGGAGACTTCCATGCGCATCCATTCCCTGCTCGCCCTGCTGGCCTTTATCCCGGTCTGTTTCGTGCTCCCGGCCGCTGCCGATTCAACGATAGGCGGCACGCCTGCTGCCACGCAGCAAAAAATGATTTCGACCGAGGCCTGCCTCGAGAATGCCAAGGGCATGCACCTCGCCCAGATCGATTGCTGCAAGGGTCACAAAGGCATCTGCGGCTGCCGCGCCGGCAAGCTCGTGTGCTGCGACAACACCATCAGCACCGAGCCGGGGTGCACGTGTCATGGGGACTCGGCCACCGACAACTGACGCCACCTATTTGCTCGGAGCAATCCAGACGCCGTCCCAGCCAGCAGCCGGCGGCGTCTGCCGGAACGCTGCAATACGGTCCAGCATGACCTGGCTGGGTCGATCCGCCGGCGCGAGGGCCAGGCATTCGCGGAACGCCGTCTCGGCCGCCTCCCAGTCCTGCGCGCGATAGCGCACCAGCCCGGTTTCATAAGCCTGCACGCGCTGGCGGTCGGTTTCGCTCAAGTCGGCCGAGTGGCCCAGCAGCTCGTACACCCTCACCGTTTCCAGCTTGCCGGCGACGCGCAGGCTGTCGATTTCGCGGAAGGCCAGGGTGTCGCCTGCGAGATTGCGCGTCGCCTCGTTCACCAGGATGCGCGTGCCGTAGAACTTGTTCGCCTGTTCCAGCCTTGACGCGAGGTTCACCGTGTCGCCGATGACGGTGTAACTGCGCGAGGTTTCGGAGCCGATGTTGCCGACGGTGACGTCGCCGCTGGCGATGCCCATGCGGACGTTGACGTCGGGCAACCCCTGACGGATGCCGAACATCTCGGGCAGCCAGGCGCGGAAGGCTTCCATCTGGGCCACTTGCGCCAGGGCGGCGATGCAGCCCTGGCGCGCGTGGTCGGCGGGATCGGTAAAAGGCGGCCCCCAGAAGGCCATCACCGAATCGCCGATGTACTTGTCGACGATGCCCTGGCGGGTCCGAATCACCTCCGACATCATCGAAAAATAGCGGTTGAGGAAGCGCACCGTGGCATCCGGCGTCAAGCCTTCGCACAGGCGCGTGAAGCCTTCCAGATCGGAGAAGAACACGGTCATCACCTGGCGCTCGCCCTTGTCCGCGCCGATGCGGTTTTCCAGCAGGTTCTTCACGATGCGCGGATCGACGTACTGGCCAAAGGTCGCGCGGATGCGCTCCTTCTCGCGCAGCCCGGCCACCATGTGGTTGAAGGAGGTGGCCAGCGTGGCGAGTTCGTCGTGGGTGCGCACCATGATTTCGACGTCGAGGTCGCCCGCCTCGACCGCGCGCGTGCCGCCCACCAGGCGCTTCACCGGATCGACCAGCGAGCGCGTGACCAAGGCCGCAAAAATCAGCCCGAGCGTGGTGGCGAGGGCGGTGATGATCCAGTTGAGGGTGGTGGCGCGCGCTTCCTCCGCCTTGGCCCGAGTGGCGGTGTCCTGGGTCAGCTTGTTGAGCAGATCGATGGTCTTCTGGATTTCGACATCGACGGCGTCCTTCTCGCGCAGCAGGGTTTCGCGCACGATCCGCTGCGAACGCGGGGTGCCTTCCTCCGCCTCGATCTGGAACAGGCGGAAGGTTCGGTGAAAGTGCTGGCGCGCGGTCTGGATGGTGGGCAACTGCTTGCCCAGAATAGCGAGCGTCACGCGGTCGAGTTCGATGCCCTTTTCCGCCTCGGCCTCACCCAGCATGCGCAGCGAGGAATCGATGATCTGGTCGGCATTGACCCCGCGCATGTCGAAGCTGTTCGATTCGCTGGCGAGGAACTCGGGGTCGGGACGCGCCGCCTCCATCCCCGCCATCACACGCTCCATGTGCACCATCTGCTGGCGAATGAGGATTTCCACGCTGGCCACCTGCTGCTGCAGCGGCAGGTAATAGTCGGCCAGCGCCCGCACCTGGTTGTTCAGCTGGTGGAAGTTGAGCACCGACAGCCAGGTGACGACCACCATCAGCGCCAGCAGCGCCGTGGTGATGCTGAAGATTTTCAGGCTGATGGGGAGTCGCATGGTTTCGGGTACGGAAGGCGCGGGAATTTAAACATAGCAGCCTGGCCGCCAGAATCCCGGGGAGATGCGCCCTATGGGCGGCGGGAAAGTGTTCCCGCCCTACGGGAAATGGTTTGACCGCCACCCCGGAGCGGGATGTGGGAGGGCCGCCCCCGGCCCGATGTCGTGGTGATTGCCATGGTGCGAAAATCGGGGTGAGGGCGCCCCTCCCACAGGGTTCGCAATGACGGATTAACCAGGAGCGCCCAGGATCGCGCCCGGGACCACCGGCGTGCCAAGCGCGACGTCGCCGCACTGCGCGCGATGGCGCAGCGCGTGGTCCATCAGCACGATCGCCATCAGCGCTTCGGCGATGGGGGTGGCGCGGATGCCGACGCAGGGGTCGTGGCGGCCGTGGGTGACGACCTCGATCGGCTGGCCGTTGAGGTCGATCGAGCGGCCAGGCAGGCGCATCGACGAGGTGGGCTTGATCGCAATGTGGGCGACGACGGCCTGGCCGGACGAGATGCCGCCCAGCACGCCGCCGGCGTGATTGGAGAGGAAGCCGTCGGGGGTGATTTCGTCGCGGTGCTCGGTGCCCTTTTGCCGCGCGGCGTCCATGCCGTCTCCGATTTCCACGCCTTTCACCGCATTCAAGCCCATCAGCGCGTGGGCGAGGTCGGCGTCGAGCTTGTCGTACAGCGGTTCGCCCCAGCCGGGCGGCACGTTCTCGGCGACCACGCTGATTTTGGCGCCGACCGAATCGCCCGACTTGCGCAGCGCGTCCATGTAGGCCTCGAGCTCGGGCACGATCGCGGCATTGGGCGAGAAGAAAGCGTTGTTGTCGATTTCATCCCACGACTCGAAGGGGATGTCGATGGGGCCCAACGCGCTCATGTAGCCGCGGATGACGATGCCGTGTTTTTCGGCCAGCCACTTCTTGGCGATGGCGCCGGCGCCGACGATCGGTGCAGTCAGTCTGGCCGACGAGCGCCCGCCACCGCGCGGATCGCGGAAGCCGTATTTCCGCGTGTAGGTGTAGTCGGCGTGACCGGGGCGGAAAGTCTCGCCGATGTTGCCGTAGTCCTTGCTGCGCTGGTCTTCGTTGCGGATCAGGAGCGCGATCGGCGTGCCGGTGGTCTTGCCTTCATACAGGCCGGAGAGGATTTCGGCGGTGTCGGATTCGCGGCGCTGGGTGACGTGGCGCGAGGTGCCCGGCTTGCGGCGGTCGAGGTCGTGCTGGATGTCGGCCTCATTGAGCGCCATCCCGGGCGGGCAGCCGTCGACCACACAGCCGATGGCGGGACCGTGCGATTCGCCGAAGACAGTGACACAGAAGAGTTTGCCGAGTGTGCTGCCAGACATGGGAATAAGCCGCGGAAAGAGCCGAAAGAATGCGCCGAAGTCTAGCACAGGCGTGGCTTTGGCCGCCGTCGGCGCGGGTCGCTGAACTTGCTGTCACAAGACCGTTCTATCCTTGTCAGCTATTCTAAAACCCATCCACCAACAAAAAGGACCGCCCATGAATGCCGCCCAGCACATCACCACCCTCGGCCAAAGCCTCTGGCTCGACAACCTGTCGCGCAGCCTGATCCGCGACGGCACGCTGGCCGGACTGATCGAGGAGAGCGGCGTGTCGGGCGTGACCTCGAACCCGTCGATTTTCCAGAACGCGCTGGCGACCAGCCCCTATTACGCCGACGACCTGGCGCGGCTGAAGGCCAGCGCGCTGGATGCCGAACAGCGCTACGAAGCACTGGTCATCCCCGACATCCAGGCCGCCTGCGACCTGCTGCTGCCCACCTATGAAGCCAGCGGCGGCAACGACGGCTACGTCAGCCTGGAAGTCGCGCCACGCTGGGCCTACGACGCTGCGCAGACGGTGGCCGAAGCGCAGCGCCTGTCCGCCGCGGTCGACCGCCGCAATCTGCTGGTCAAGGTGCCGGGCACGCCCGAGGGCCTCAATGCGTTCGAGGCGCTGACCACGCTCGGCATCAACGTCAACGTGACCCTGCTGTTCTCGGTCGCGCAATGCCAGGCCGCGTTCGATGCCTACATCCGCGGCCTCGCCGCGCGTGCCGCAGCCGGCGCCGACGTGCGCCGCAGCAAGGCGGTGGCGAGCCTGTTCCTGTCGCGCGTCGACACCCTGGTCGACAAGCAGCTGACCGCCATCGGCACGCAGGAGGCGCTGTCGCTGCGCGGCCGCGCCGCGGTGGCGATGGCCAAGCTCGCCTATCAGGCTTATCTGCAGACCTTCCACGGCGATGCCTTCGCCGCGCTGGCGCAGCAAGGCGCGACGCCGCAATATCTGCTGTGGGCGAGCACCGGCGTGAAAAACCCGGACTACGCCGACCTGCTCTACGTCGAACCGTTGATCGGGGCGGAAACCATCAACACGCTGCCAGACAAGACGCTCGCCGCACTGGTCGACCACGGCAAGGCGGCGCTCACCCTGGAAGCCGGGACGGACGAAGCCGCCACGCAACTGGCCGCGCTCGCGCACCTGGGGGTGAGCATGGACGCGGTCGGCGAGCGCCTGCAGGTTGACGGGGTGGGCAGTTTCGAGGCATCGTTTACCCAATTGCTCGAACAGACCGCTTAAGGCCACCGCGCATTGCCGCCGCGCGGCCGATGCGGCATCATCGAAACCGGATGTTCGCATCCGCTTTCGTTCACCATCTCAGAATTCGTTCACCATCTCAGAATTCGTTCACCATCTCAGAATTTCGTTCACCATCTCAGAATTTCGTTCACCATCTCAGAATAAGGAATCACCATGAAAGCTCGCGCCGCTGTTGCCTGGGAACCCAAGAAGCCGCTGTCGATCGAGGAAGTCGACGTCGAAGGCCCGCGCGAAGGCGAGGTGCTGCTGCAGGTCGTCGCCAGCGGCGTCTGCCACACCGACGCCTTCACCCTGTCGGGCGACGACCCGGAAGGCGCCTTCCCCTGCATCCTCGGCCACGAAGGCGGCTGCATCGTGGTGGAATGCGGACCCGGCGTCAAAACGCTGAAGCCCGGCGACCACGTCATCCCGCTCTACATCCCCGAGTGCGGACACTGCGAATACTGCGCCTCGCCCAAGACCAACCTGTGCCAGTCGATCGCATCCACCGTGTGGACCGGCTACATGCCCGACGGCACGCGGCGCTTTTCCAAGAACGGCAAACCGATCTTCCACTACATGGGCTGCTCGACCTTTTCCGAATACACCGTGGTGCCGGAGATCGCGCTCGCCAAGATCAACCCCGCCGCGCCCCTGGACAAGGTGTGCCTGCTCGGCTGCGGCGTCACCACCGGAATTGGCGCGGTGCTGAACACCGCCAAGGTCGAGCCGGGTTCGACCGTCGCCGTCTTCGGCCTGGGCGGCATCGGCCTGTCATGCATCCAGGGCGCGGTGATGGCCAAGGCCGGCCGCATCCTCGCCATCGACCTCAACCCCGACAAGTTCGAGATGGCGAAGGCACTCGGCGCGACCGACTTCATCAATCCACGCGAGGTCAACGGCTCGCTGGTCGAATACATCCGCGACCTGACGAAAGGTGGCGTCGACTATTCGTTCGAGTGCATCGGCAACGTCAACGTGATGCGCGACGCGCTCGAATGCACCCACATGGGCTGGGGCGTCTCCACCGTGATCGGCGTTGCCGGCTCGGGGCAGGAAATCCGCACCCGGCCGTTCAACCTGGTGGTGGGGCGCACCTGGAAAGGCAGCGCGTTCGGCGGCGTCAAGGGCCGCAGCCAGCTGCCCGGCTACGTCGACAACTACATGGCCGGCAAGATCGAGCTCGACAAGCTGGTCACCCACACCATGCCGCTGGAAGACATCAACCGCGCCTTCGACCTGATGCACGAAGGCAAGAGCATCCGCTCGGTCATCATTTTCTGAGGCGGCGATGAAACAAGTCGAAAGAATCAAGGAATTCGGCGGCTGGCTCGAACGCTGGCAGCACGACTCCGCAACCTGCCACTGCACGATGACCTTCTCGGTCTACCTGCCGCCGCAGGCGGCGACGCAGAAGCTGCCGGTGGTGTACTGGCTGTCGGGGCTGACCTGCACCGACGACAACGTGCGGGTGAAGGCCGGTGCGCAGCGCTACTGCGCAGAACTCGGGTTGATCCTCGTCATGCCCGACACCAGCCCGCGCGGCGAAGGCGTGCCCGACGTGCCCGAGCGCTACGACCTCGGCCAGGGCGCGGGCTTCTACGTCAACGCCACGCAGGCACCGTGGGCCACGCACTATCACATGTACGACTACGTCACCCGCGAACTGCCCGCGCTGGTGGAGGCGAACTTTCCGGTCATTCCCGGCAGGCGGAGCATCAGCGGCCATTCGATGGGCGGCCACGGCGCGCTGATCTGCGCCCTGAAAAACCCCGGCATGTACGCCTCGGTCTCCGCCTTCGCACCGATCTGCAACCCGGTGCTGAGCCCCTGGGGGCAGGGCTGCTTCGAGGCCTATCTCGGCGACGACCGAAAAGCCTGGGAGGCATACGACGCCACCTGCCTGGTCAAGGCCGGCGCGCCGCTGCCACCCGCGCTGATCGACCATGGCACCGCCGACGAATTCCTGGCCGGGCAGCTCTATCCGCAGAACCTGCAAGCCGCCTGCGCCGCGCGCGGCATCCCGCTCACGCTCAGGATGCAGGACGGCTACGATCACAGCTACCATTTCATTGCCACCTTCATCGGCGAGCATCTGGCGTTTCATGCGCGGGCGATGGCGCCGTGAGGGCGGATCGACGGCGCTACGCCCGACCCCGTGCCGGATCAAGCAAGAACAATTTATATCCCGCATAAAAATCTTGAGTGGACAGGCGGGGTTGCCGGGAACAGGATTACTTTATTATCCATCCACACCCGAACAGGTGTGGTGGCATTCAGGAGCCATGAAAAGGAGACCCGCCATGACCACAACGTATACCCGTCTGCCCTCCCGCAATCTCGACAAGATCGCCGGCCTGCTTCGCCCCGCCTGCGTGTTGCCGGAGCGCGTCGGCCCGGACAACCCCGCGCTCGACGTGATGACCGACTTCCGCCGCCTGACCGCCTTCATCGCCATCCCCGGCGACACCATCAAGCAGGCGGAAGAACGCATGATCCGCCGCAAGGTGCGCCTGCTGTTCGTCATGGATAACGAGGATCGCGTCGCCGGCCTGATCACCAGCACCGACATTCACGGCGAAAAACCGATGCAGGTGGTGCAAAGCCACGGCATCCGCCGCGATGAAGTGCTGGTGGCCGACATCATGACCCCGGTGGAGCGTCTGGAAGCGATCGACTTCGACGACATCACCCACAGCCGCGTCGGCCACGTGCTGGAAACACTCAAGGCACGCGGTCGTCAGCACGCACTGGTGATCGAAAACGTGAACGGGCAGCAGATGGTGCGCGGCCTGTTGTCCCTGTCGCAGCTGAGCAAACAGCTGGGCGTCACCGTCATGACCACCGAAGTGGCGAACACCTTCCTCGAAATCGAGCAGCATCTCGCGCACGCCTGAGTGCGGTGTCGCGCCGGGGCCATCCCATTACTGCTGCGCTTCATTTACTGCTGCGCTTCATTAAATGGAAACGCTCCTTGATGAACTCAACGCCGGCTTCCCGGACCTTGCGCAGGTTGTGCGGCTTCTCGTCCGCCTCGGCATCGCCATGCTGCTGGGCGCCGTCGTAGGCTTACAGCGCGAACGGTACGGCAAGCCGGCGGGGCTGCGCACCCATATCCTGGTTGCGATGGGCAGCTCACTTTTTGTCATTGCCGCCATCGAGTCCGGCATGACGTCCGACGGCGTGTCGCGCGTCATTCAGGGTCTGATCACGGGAATCGGATTTATCGGCGCGGGCGCCATCCTCAAGCTCGGGCAAGATCGCGAAATTTATGGACTGACGACCTCCGCCGGAATCTGGGCGACCGCCGCCGTCGGGGTCGCCGTCGGCCTGGGCCTGTTGGGCCTGGCTGTGGTGAGCGCGGTCCTGATCTGGTTCGTTCTCGCGGGTCTGGGCTATGCCGAAACACGCCTCAAGCCCTCCGGGGAGGACGCGCGCGCCCGTTGAAGCGTCGGGCCGGTATGTGACTGAACGCCGCCGCCGACCGCAGCGCACACCTCGCCGCCATCGCGGCTTTGCCCAGGCGCGAGGTTTTCCCGCACGGCTTCCTGTGCTCCAATCCCGGACTTCCGGGCGCGTCATCCGCCCGCGCCGAATGGCCGCGAGACTGCAAACGATAACAAGCACAACATGAATATTTCCGTCACGAACTGGTCGTCCGGTATCTGGAACGCCTGGGCATCGACCACATCTTCGGCATGCCGGGCGCGCACGTGCTGCCGATCTACGACTGCCTGCATGATTCAACGGTGAAAAGCGTGCTGGTGAAGCACGAGCAGGGCGCGGCCTTCATGGCGGGCGGACTGGCGCGGGTGTCGCACCGACCATCCGCCTGCATCGCCACCGCGGGGCCGGGCGCGCGCGATGTCGTCGCCGCCTTTTCCGAACGCTTCAACATTCCGGTCACCACCAGCCTCAAGGCCAAGGGCGTGGTGGCCGAGGGCACGCCGCTGTCGCTGGGCTGCCTCGGCGTCACCTCCAACGGCGAGGCCTACCGCTATCTGGCCGATCACGCCGACCTGCTTCTTTTCCTCGGCGCCGGCTTCAACGAGCGCACCAGCTATCTGTGGGACGCGAAGCTGCTGGCCAACAAGACAATCGCCCAGGTGGACCGCGACGCCGCCCAGATCGCCCGCTTCGAATCCGCGCTGTGGGACGGCGGCTTCAACGCATCGCTGCTGGCGTCTTGCCAGTCGGCCTGGCGGCGGCTGGAAACGCTGATCGCCGCCACCAGTTCGTCCTCGTCATCCCGGTGGCCGACAGCCCGGCGCAATTGCGCCGCTGCCTCGCCAGCCTGCTGGAACTCTGCCGCGCGTTCGGCTACGGCGGGATGCCGGACGGACGCTTCAGCAAGGTGTCGGTCATCCTCGCCGACGACAGCGAGGACGCCGGGTTCATCGCCGAGAACCGGGCCATCGCCCGCGAGTTCGACGCCCAGGCCCTGGCCATCGACTACTTCGGCCTCGCCGAGCAGCTTGCGCTGATGGACGCGCTCGCACACGTCGATCCCGGCAGCATCGTCGGCACGGCGCCGCGCGACGCCTTCGGCCACAAGGGCCAGGCGATGATGCGCAACATCGCCTACCTGAAACTGGCCCATCCGCAGGAAACCGGCATACCGCTGCTCGTCTACACGCTGGACGCCGACCAGCAGTTCAAGGTGAAGGCTGAAACGGCGGACAGCGGCGTCTGCGCGATCAATTTCTTCGCCCAGTTCGACGCGATCTTCAGCGCGACCGACGCCGACGTGCTGACCGGCAAGGTCGTCGGCGACCCGCCGGTCTCGCCTGCCGTCATGGCCGGCAACTTCCTCGACGACGTCGCCGGCTTCCTGCGCGAGATGGTGGCAAGCGACCCCGCGCAGCCCTACCGCCCGAATGCGGCGAACACGTCGAACGCCGACGCCGCATGTCACGACATGACCGGCCTGTTCGGCTTTGCGAAAACAACCGACGCCTATCGCTATCGCTGCAACCTGGCCGGCACCCCGAGCAACGCCGACTGCTTCGGCGACTTCGCGCAGCGCCTCAAGCGCTTCTTCCACGGCGAGCATCCCACCCGCATCACCTGGTATCGCCACCAGCCCGCCCTCGACAGCATCCAGCCCGCGCGCACGGTGTACGCCGGCGATTCGTCTTTCGCCTGCGGGCATTGAACTGGTTCATCCCCTTTGCGCCGCCCACTCTTCTGTTCCGGCCCCGGCAACCGCACGCTTCTTCGGTCCCTCGACCAGTTCCAGCTTGGGCTTTATGTCCCTCCGCGGCTTTATGCTTTTCAGGGTATTCGGCGTCGCCGTGACCCTGTCATTCAGCACCGTCTGTTCCGCACGCTGGCTGTACCTGCCCTCCAGCTTGAACACGCTCACCGCTTCTGCAAGCTTGGCCGCCTGATCCTGCATGCTCTCGGCCGCCGCCGCGGCTTGCTCCACCAGGGCGGCGTTCTGCTGGGTCTCGTCTTCCATCTGGGTGATGGCCTGGTTGACCTGCTCGATGCCGGTGCTCTGTTCCTGGCTCGCCGCTGCAATCTCGCTCATGATGTCGGTGACGCGCTTGACCGAGGTGACGATCTCGTCCATGGTCCTGCCGGCTTCATCAACCAGCTTGCCGCCGGCGTCGACCTTGCCGACCGAGTCCTCGATCAGGCCCTTGATCTCCTTGGCCGCACCCGCCGAACGTTGTGCCAGGTTGCGCACCTCGGCGGCGACGACCGCGAAGCCGCGCCCCTGCTCACCGGCGCGCGCGGCTTCCACCGCGGCGTTGAGAGCAAGAATGTTGGTCTGGAACGCGATGCCGTCGATGACGCCGATGATGTCGGCAATTTTGCGCGAGCTGTCCTTGATCGAATCCATGGTGTCGACCACCTGGCTCACCACCTGACCGCCCTTGACCGCGACGTCGGCGGTGGACACGACCAGCTGGTTGGCCTGACGCGCGTTCTCGGCGTTCTGCTTGACGGTGCTGGTCAACTCTTCCATCGAGCTGGCGGTCTCTTCCAGGCTGGACGCCTGCTCCTCGGTGCGGGAAGACAGGTCGAGGTTGCCGGCGGCAATCTGGTTCGACGCGGTGGCAACGGTGTCAACCCCGCTGCGCACCTGGCCGACCACCCGAACCAGGCTATCGTTCATGTCTTTCAGCGCCTGCATCAGCTGGCCGACTTCATTGGTCGAGTGGACCTCGATGCGTTGCGTCAGATCGCCTTCGGCCACCGCACGCGCAAGCTTCACTGCGTCATTCAACGGGCGGGTGATGGCACGTATGATGGTGAAACCAATCCATGCCAACAAACCTAAGCCGAGAATGGCCGCTACGATTGCCAGGTTGCGCACGGCCACGCTACGGCTGTGTGCCTGTTCGTATTCCTGCTTGGCCACGTCCAGTTGCAGGCCATTGAGCGCCGCGATCCCTTCTCCAACGGGTTGATAAAGGGGACGAATCTTGTCCACAACGATTTGCTTCGCCACCTCGATTTCATTGGCCTTCAGGGCTGCCACGGCCGGCCTCAGGCCATCAACGACGAACACCTTGCTGTCCGCAGCAAATTTCTCGGCCAGGATTTTCTCTTCCGGCGTGAGCGTGGTGGCCATGTAGGCATCCCACGTCTTGTTGATTTCCACGATGTTGTTTTCGATTTTTGCGGTGGAGTCAGCAATCACCGCCGGTGTGGGGGTGACCAGGGAAACTGCGATGGCAAGCCGGTTCTCCAGCAACAAGGCCTCGATATGCCCAACTTGTCCGAGTGGAATGGTGCGGTCCTCGTAAACCGTTTTCAACCCCGCTTCGGTCAGAGCCATGCCCCCAAGGCCCAGGAAGCTCCCTGCCACCAGCATGACGGACATAAAGACCAGGATGAAGACCAAGCGCGTCTTGATGGTCAGATTTTTAAACATTCAGAACTCCCTAATTTCCTGTGGTTTTTTTGTATGGTTCGGACGGATCGTCAGGCCGCGATTTTCTCGATCAGGCCCATTTCAGGGCTGGACATCAGCTTGTCGATATCCACCAGAATCAGCATGCGATCGTTGAGCGTGCCAAGGCCGATGAGGTAGTCGCTGTCGAAGCTGGTCCCCATTTCAGGCGCAGGCTTCACCTGCTCCGGCGACAGCGTGGTGACGTCGGAGACGCTGTCCACCACCATGCCCACGACCCGTCCGGCAATGCTCAGGATGATGACCACGGTGAACTGGTCATAGGTGGGCGAGCCCAGGTTGAGCTTGATCCGCATGTCGACGACCGGCACGATGATGCCGCGCAGATTGACCACGCCCTTGATGAAATCGGGGGCATTGGCAATCCGGGTGACCGGCTCGTAGCCGCGAATCTCCTGCACCCGCAGGATGTCGATGCCGTACTCTTCCTTACCCAGGGTGAAGGCCAGAAACTCTTTCCCGGCATCCTCTCCGGCTCCGGTTTGTGCTTGCGTCTGCGTGCTGTACGACATGGATTAGGTCCTTATCTGCCTAGAAAAAAACGGGGTCGGCGTTGAGCTGGCGGCTGGAGCGCAACAGCGCGGAAACATCGAGAATCAGCGACACGCCGCCGTCTCCCAGAATGGTGGCGCCGGAAATGCCGGCCACCTTGCGGAAATTCGACTCGAGGTTCTTGACGACGACCTGCTGCTGCCCGACCAGGGCGTCGACCAGCAGGGCGGCCTTTTTGCCATCTGCTTCGAGAATGACGACGATCCCTTGGGTGGGGTCGGTGAAATTCGGTTCGATGGCAAAAATCTGGTACAACGGGATCAGCGGCAAATACTCTTCGCGAATCTTGACCACCTTGCCCTGACCGGCAATGTCCTTGACGTCTGCGGCCACCGGCTGCAGCGATTCGATGACGTAGCCCAGCGGCAGGATGTAGACCTCTTCGCCCACTCTGACCGACATGCCGTCGAGAATCGCCAGCGTCAGCGGCAGCGAAATGGCGATGGTGGTGCCGGCGCCCGGAACGGAACGGATGTCGACGGTGCCGCCCATCGCGGTGATGTTGCGCTTGACCACATCCATGCCGACGCCGCGTCCGGATACGTCGGTGACGACTTCCGCGGTGGAAAAGCCGGGCGCAAAGATGAGTTGCCAGACCTCGGCATCGGGCATCGTGTCCGATACCGGCAGGCCTTGCTGTTTGGCCTTGTCGAGAATTCTTTCGCGACTGAGGCCGCCACCATCGTCGCTCACCTCGATCACGATGTTGCCGCCCTGGTGCGCGGCCGACAGGGTCAGCTTGCCAGTGTCGTTCTTGTTGTTGGCACGGCGCTTCTCGGGCATTTCGATGCCGTGGTCAACGCTGTTGCGAACCAGGTGGGTCAGCGGATCGACGATGCGTTCGATCAGGCCCTTGTCGAGTTCGGTGGCGGCGCCGCGCGTGACGAATTCGACTTTTTTGCCCAGCTTGCCGGCCAGGTCGCGCACCATGCGCGGGAAGCGCGAGAACACATAGTCCATCGGCATCATGCGGATCGACATGACCGCTTCCTGCAGGTCGCGCGTGTTGCGGGTCAGCTGGCCGACGCTGTTGAGCAGCCGTTCGTACTGGATCGGATCAAGCACGCTGATGCGCTGCTCGATCATGGCCTGGGTGATGACCAATTCGCCGACCAGGTTGATCAGCTGGTCGACTTTTTCAATGCCGACCCGGATCGACGAGGATTCCTGGCCGCTGCCTTCCTTGTCGGCGGCACGGCGGCCAGGGCTCCGGGCTTCGGCTGCGGGGGTTGCTGCAACGGCCGGCTGGGGGGTCGCTTCCGTGTGCGCCGGCTCGAAAAATCCGTAGCCGGGATCGTCGTCCGACGGTTTCGCCTCAGCGGCGCCGGCTTGCGCGCCACCTTGCGTAATCGTGAGGTCGTCGGGGTCGAGCACGAACGAGCAGATCGCGATGATGCTGTCCTGGCTCTCGGGGGTGGTCAGGGTGAACACCACGCGCTGGTCGGCCAGGGTCTCCTGGCTGATCGTTCCCAGCAGGCCCAGTTCTGCCGCCAGCGCATCCACATCGCGCTGCGGCACCGCGGGCAGTTCGATGCGGAAAAGGCAATTGCCGTCCGCCTCCGGTGCGGCGCTGGCGGATTCGGCCGCTGCGGCGGGTGCCGGGCTCGCCGCCGCAACCGGGGCGTCCGCGATGCCCTGCGACAGCGCCTTCAGTCGCAGACAGACGCTGCCCACTGCATCCTGATCGACGCTCGAACCATGATGATGGCCATCCATTTGCATGGTCAGGACATCCTTGGACACCAGGAAGGCCTCCACGTGATCGGGCGTCAGCGCCATCTCGCCCTTGCGGATGCGGTCGAGCAGCGACTCCAGCATGTGGGTGACTTCGGTGATGTCGTTGAACGCGAAGGTGGCGGCACCACCCTTGATGGAATGCGCGGCGCGGAAGATCGCATTGAGATCCTCGCTGTCCGGCGCGGATACGTCGAGAGCCAGCAGCAGCTTCTCCATTTCGGCGAGCAGTTCATCCGCTTCGTCGAAAAACACCTGGTAGAACTGGCTCATATCGATTGTCATGCTGGGACTCCGTGTTTATTGTGCGGCGTGTTGCGTGTTGCCGGGCTGCGGTTCATCCAATGAGTTTTTTCACTACTTCGGTCAGCCGCGCCGGGTCGAAGGGCTTGACCAGCCAGCCATTGGCGCCTGCTGCACGGCCCATGGCCTTCATGTCGTCACCAGACTCCGTGGTCAACATCAATATCGGCACATCCCTGTAATTCTTCAGTGCGCGCAGCGCCTTGATCAGCGCCAGACCGTCCATGCCCGGCATGTTCTGGTCGGTCAGCACCAGATCGACTGTCCGCAGCTTCGCCTTGGCGAGGCCATCCTGCCCATCCACCGCCTCGATCACGCCGTAGCCTGCGGCCTTCAGGCTGAATGACAGCATCTGACGCAGCGAGCCCGAGTCATCCACTGCAAGTATTGTTTTCATCATTGTTGCTCCCGCTCTTTTCCATGTTCGGACTGATGCCCGGTATTTCGTGATATCAAAACAGTTCGATGTCGCCGCTATCCATGTGACGCTGATTCACCGTGCTGCGCACGCCGCCCGCCCGCACGATGCGGCACGCCCCCACCCGGTCGCTGATGTCGCCTAGCGTTTCCAGCAGGGCTTCATTGTTGCTTTCCGGCAGCACCGATCCATGGGTGTCGAGTGCGCCAAACACGTCGCGCAGACCCGCCAGGTGCTGCACCATGCGGCCGATCAGCTGGCTGGTCATGTCCTGAAACTGCAGGCCGGTCACCGCGGCGCCGACATGCTGCTGGATCTCGCCGCGCAGCGCCTCGAAACGCGCCACGGACGCGGTCGACGGCATGCCGTCGACCAGCAATGCGTCGAGTGCTTCCTGCTGCCGATCGACTGCGTGATGGATCGCCATGAAGCTCGCGCAGAGCTTTTTGATGGCCTCGTCCAGCAGCACGTCCATCTGCACCAGATCGCGCTCCACTTCGGCCAGATGCTGGTCGCCGTGCGCCAATACGCCGGACAGCAATTGCATCACCTGCGCGTTGAGCCGTTCGCTGGCCGGGGTGTCGTGGGTCGCCATGGGGGCGTTCACAGGAATTTGAATAGCGACAGGCCCGAGACTGCCATGAAGGAGCGCTGCGCGGCTTCGAGCGTGAACTGCTGCTGCGAGAGCTGCGTCAGCGCCTCGGTGTAATCGAGATCCTGCAATTCGGACAGGATCTGGCTGTACTGGAGATGGCGATCCTCGCCCGCATTGTCGAGCGTATCGAGTTCCTGCAGACGCGAGCCGACCGAGGCGCGGACCGTGAGCACGTTGTCGAGCGCTTGGTCCACCTTGCCATTGGCGATTGCCAGCCCATCCGTCAGTGCGGTGGCGGCTGCAGCATCGACGACGGGGACTTGCAGCAGGGTGATGAGATCGTTCAGGGTTTCAAATACATCCTGGCCGCCGCCCTGGAACACGGCCTGCCCCGGGCTGCTGGCCGCCATCTGGCGGGTGGAATCGACCTGCATCAGCCGCTGCCCCTGGTCGCCGTCGTACTGCACCACGCCGGGCACGCTCTCGGAAAACGCAGGCGTCGCGGTCTGGAATCCGGAAAACATGTAGTTGCCGGTTGCATCGCGGCTGTTGGCCAGCCCCAGCAGTTGTTCGAAGCGGCCGCGCAGTTCGGTGGCCAAGAAACCGCGTTCCGTATCGCTGTACGAGCCATTGCCCGCCGCGATGACGTTGGTCTTCACGTCCTGCAGCAGCGCCGTCACGCTCGACAGCGTGCCCTCCACCGCGCCGAGCGCGCTTTTGGCATGCTGGCGGTTGACGCCGTACTGCGTGTTCAGCGACTGCGACTGGCTCACTTCAAGCGCACGTGCGGCGCCAACCGGATCATCCGACGGCGTCAGGATGCGGCGGCCGCTGGCGATCTGCTGATGCGTCTTGACCAGGCCGGACTGCAGGGTGCCGAGCTGGGCGGCGCCTGTTTCAAACAGGGTTTGGGTGCTGATGCGCATGATGTCGTATCTCCTTATCGGCCGAGCGAGAGCAGCACGTCGAACATCTGGCTGGCAATCTGCATCACTTTGCCCGCTGCCTGATAAGCCTGCTGGTAGCGCAACAGATTGGTCGCTTCTTCGTCGAGGTTGACGCCCGATTCGTTCTGCAGCGAGACCGTCGCTTCGGAAAGCAGCAGGCCCGCGGCGGTGCCGGTCACCTGGAGTTCGCGGCTCTTGTTGCCGATCTCGCTGACCAGTTGCGAATACGCGCCCTGATAAGTGGTGCCGCCCATGGCGTTGGCGGTTTGCAGGCCGGTCAGCAGCAGGGCATTGCGGTTGTCGCCGACGCCACCGGCGTTGGGGCCGACCGTAAAGGTGTCGGTGTCGGCCGGCGCACCGCTGATCGTGAAGCTGATGCCGCCGAAGCTGATGGTCGCGCCCGGGGTGTAGGGAACGGGATCGCCTGCCGAAATGAGGGTTGACGTGCCATTGACGGTCACCGTCACATCCTGGCCTGCAGGAAATCCGCTCAACACATCGGGGGAGCCTGCGCTGAAGGTCAGACTGACCGGGGCTAACAGCGGTGAGGCTGAATAGCTGGCGTCCACCGCGCCCGCGCTGATCGCGCCCGATCCAATGTTGCCGGTGGTGACTGCAGTCCGGATCGGCGCGGCCGCAGCGATCTGCCTGGGGTCGCCGATTGCGACGGCAAAGCCGGCTGCCCCCGTCCCGGCCGTTACGGTGAAAAAATCACCGCCCAGGTTGCCGTCGAGATCCTGCCCCAGGCGATGCTGGGCATTGAAGGTGGCGGCAAGCCCGATGGCGAGGTCGTCGAGCGATTTCTGCGCGGGTTCCAGCGTCTTGCTGCGGAATTCGAGCAGGCCGCCAAGCTTGCCGCCGCCCAGGCTGCTTGCGCCGACGATCACGTTGCCGCCGGCGGTCTGGTAGGCGACTTCAAGCTTCTGAGGATCGCTGGGCGCAATGGCGGTCGTCAGTCCGAAGGTCTTCACCCCCACCACCAGCGGCTGGCCGCTGCCGATGAAAATGTTGTAGCCGCCGTCACTCTGCTTGACGACCGTCGCCTTGATTTCCTTGTTCAGGTCGAGCACCAGCTGGTCGCGCTGGTCGAGCAGGTCGTTGGGCGGTTTTCCGCTCGCGCCCTGGGCCAGGCTGATGGCATCGTTCAGTTTTGCGATCTGTTGCGCGTAGCTGTTGATGACGCTGACGCTCGACGTGACCTGGCTGTTGACCCCCTGCTCGATCTCCTGCAGGCGTCCGGCCATGCTCTGGAAACGCGAGGCCAACGTCTCGGCGGACGACAAGGCGGCCTGCCGCGAGGGAATCGACGACGGGTTGGACGCCATCTCCTGCATGCCGCTGAAGAAGCCCTGCAAGGCCGGCGACAAGCCCGAGGTGGGGTCGCCCAGCATGTTGTCGATCCGCTGGATCTGGGTGGAATAGCTGTCGAGCGCGCTTTTCGTGCTCTGCGCCGTATTCACCTGCGCACCCAGGAATTCGCTGTAAATCCGCTTGACCGTGGAAATCTCGGTGCCCTGCCCCATGAAGCCGAAGCCGTAACTCTGTGCCTGGGCTGCCCCCTGCACCGCGACCTGGCGGTTGTAACCGGGGGTCGCAGCGTTGGCGATGTTGTGGCCGGTCGTGCTGAGTCCTACCTGCGCGGCTGCAAGTGCGCTCTGGCCGATGCTGAGTATGCTGGTTGCCATAATATCGATGCGCGCCGGTCAGGATTGGAGGGAATGAATGCTACTGATGGAGGAATCGGCAGATCCCCGGGTTTCTTGAATCAGGTGGTTTCGAACAGGCGAATCACGCTCATCAGTTTCTGGGCGTATTTGGGATCGGTGGCATAGCCGGCCTGCTGCAGCCCCTGGGCAAAGCCGGCCGCATCGTGCCCCTGCGCGAGCACGTTCTGGTAGCGCGCGTTGTTGCGCAGCAGGTTGGCGTAGTCACGGAAGGAATCGGCGTAGGCGTCGTAGGCGCGGAACGTGTCCACCTGTTTCTGCGGTTTGCCGTTGACGTATTCGGTGGTGACGATGTCGACTGTTTTGCCTTTCCAGCTGGCGCCGGCCTTGATGCCGAACAGGTTATGGCTGTTCTGGCCGTCGGCGCCGCGGATTTCAGCCTTGCCCCAGCCCGACTCGAGCGCCGCCTGCCCCAGCATGAAGCGGGCGGGAATGCCGGTGCTGGCGCTCGCCGCCTGGGCGTGCGGCAGCAGGCGCTGCACAAAGGCCTCGACATGCGCAGGGGTGGCGCCGCCGCGAGCGGGCGTGGCCGCCGCCGGCTGCGGCGCCACCAGGACTGGGGCATACGACTCCACACGCGCTTTAGCGCGTAGTGGATCGGAGTCCCCTTGTGGGGCATACGACGACATCCCGCCTTGCGGGACTTTAGCGCGTAGTGGATCGGAGTCCCCTTGTGGGGCATACGACTCCACCCCGCCTTGCGGGACTTGGGCGCGAAGTGGATCGGCGCCGGCTTGCGGCGCGTTCAACGGAAAGCCCTGCGTGGCGCCCTCGCCCGGCGGCGGCACTTCCAGCGCGCTGGACAGCTGGCGCACCATCACCTCGGCCAGGCCGATGCCACGGCTGGCCATGCGCTGCGTCAGTTGCTGGTCGAGCATCGAGGTGTACATGCGGGTCTGCTCGCTGTCGAGCATGCCGTCCTGGGGGGCGGCCTCGCGCATGCTTTTCATCAGCATGTTCATGAACACCGCCTCGAACTGCTGCGCCGCCTGCTTCAGCGACTCGGGCGTAGCGTTCTTGGCATCGAGCCTGAGCTGGTTGACGCCCTGGACGTCAAGCGCAAATTTCGATGAGAGGTCGGCGCCGCCGATGCCGTTCATCTAGATGACCTCCAGCTCGGCACGCAGCGCGCCCGATGCTTTCAGCGCCTGCAGGATCGCCAGCAGGTCCTGCGGTGTGGCGCCGATGGAATTGAGCGCCTTCACCACGTCGGAGAGCGACGCGCTGCCCTTCAACAGCATGACCTCGCCCGACTGCTGGCGGATTTCGATCTGCGACTGCGCGGCGACCACCGTCTGACCTTTGGAAAATGGTGCCGGTTGGCTGATGACCGGTTCGGTGCTGATGACCACCGACAGGTTGCCGTGCGACACCGCGCTGGGGTCGAGCATGACGGCCCGGTTCATCACCACCGAGCCGGTGCGCGCGTTGATGATGACCAGGGCCCGCGCTTGCGCGGGGCTGACATCGAGGCTTTCGATCGCGCCCAGAAAAGCCACCCGATTGCTATCGCCCACCGGTGTTCTCACCTGGATCACACGGCCGTTGAGCGCGCGCGCGGTGTCCTGGCCGAAGCGTGTGTTCACCGCGTCGACCACCCGGCTGGCGGTGGTGAAATCACTTTGCCGCAATTCCAGATTGATGCTGCCGGATTCGCCCAGTGCGGTGGCGATGCTGCGCTCGACCGTCGCGCCGGCGGGAATGCGGCCGACGCTCAGATGGTTGATCTGCACCTGGCTGCCGTTGGCCGACGCGCCGGCGCCGCCGACCACCAGGTTGCCCTGCGCTATGGCGTAGATCTGCCCGTCGGCGCCTTTCAGCGGGGCCATCACCAGGGTGCCGCCGCGCAGGCTTTTGGCATTGCCGATCGACGACACCGTGATGTCGATGGTCTGCCCGGCCTGGGAAAACGGCGGCAGCTCGGCTGTCACCATCACCGCGGCGACGTTCTTCAGCTGCATGTTGACGCCCGTCGGCAGGTTGACGCCCATTTGCGTCAGCATGTTGGTGACGCTCTGCACGGTAAACGGTGTTTGCGTGGTCTGGTCGCCGCTGCCGTCCAAGCCCACCACCAGGCCGTAGCCCACCAGTTGGTTGATGCGCACGCCCTGAATGGCGGCGATGTCCTTGATGCGCTCGGCATGCGCCATGCCGGGGAACACCAGCGCGGCCAGCAGGAACAGACGGGAAATGGTCATGGCGCCCACTGTTTATAAAGGGATGAAACTCAGGAAAAAGCGGCCCAGCCAGCCCATCACCTCGGCCGAGTCGAACTTGGCGCTGGTGCGGTATTCGATGCGCGCGTCCGCCACGTTGGCCGATGACACGGTATTGCCCGCCTGGATGGTGTCGGGCTGCACCACGCCCGACAGGCGGATGTATTCGGTGCCCTTGTCGAGCGCGATCTGTTTTTCGCCAGCGACGATCAGGTTGCCGTTGGGCAGCACCTCGATCACGGTAACGGTGACATTGCCGCTGAAGGTATTGCTGGAATTGAGCGCCGACTTGTCCGCGTACTGGCTCGACGACTCGGCGTTCACACCCAGCTTCTGCAGCGATTTGAGCGACAGGCCGGCGAAGGCGCTGATCGACGAATCGACTTCGCTGTCCTTCGACGCGCTGGACGACGCCTGCTTGCCGGCCTGGGTCCGTTCGTTGATGACGATGGTCAGCACGTCGCCGACGTGGCGCGCGCGCCGGTCTTCGTACAGCGGGCGATAGGCGGCCGCCTGATAGATGGTGCCATTGCTGGCCACCTGCGTGGGCGGTGTTTGCGGGCGTGCGGTGGTCGGCTGCTCCACGATGGACGTCGGCGTGGTGCCGCAACCGGCCAGGCCCAGCAATCCGGCCAGCAGGATGAATGCGCGCGGCAGCCTCAGGGATGCCTCAGACAGGCCGAAGCCATGAAGGCTGGCCTGGTGCGAAATTCGGGGCGAGGGCGCCCCTCCTACAGGTCCGCACCCTTGTGGGAGGGGCGCCCTCGCCCCGAATGCGGACGCTGGCATGGCGCTGGCATTCGCGGCGGAACAACCCGGTTCAAGCGGCGCATTCATGGCAATCCTCAAAGCTGGGTCAGGCGCTGCAGCATCTGGTCGGATGTCGAGATCGCCTTGCTGTTGATTTCGTACGCGCGCTGGGTCTGGATCATGTTGACCAGCTCTTCCACCACGTTGACGTTGGAGGTCTCGACATAGCCCTGATTGAGCAGGCCGGCGCCGTTGCTGCCGGGCGCGTTGGAACTCGGGGTGCCGGACGCGGCGGTTTCGGCGTAGAGGTTCTCGCCCAGGCTCTGCAGACCGGCCGGGTTGATGAACATCGCCAGCTGCAGGGTGCCGATGGAAGTCGCGTTGGACGAGCCCGGCTGCGTGATCGACACCGTGCCGTCACGCGCGATGGTCAGGCTTTGCGCGTCGGCCGGGATGGTGATGGCAGGCTGCACCGCGTAGCCGCTGGAGGTGACCAGCTGGCCGTTGGCGTCGGCCTGGAACGAGCCATCGCGGCTGTAGGACGTGGTGCCGTCAGGCATCAGCACCTGAAAGAAGCCGTTGCCCTGGATCGCCACGTCCTTGGCGTTGCCGGTCTGCTGCAGGTTGCCCTGGGTGAAGATGCGCTCGGTGGCGACCGGCTTCACGCCGGTGCCGATCTGCAGGCCGGACGGCAGCTGCGTCTGCTCGGACGATTGCGCGCCGGGCTGGCGGATGGTCTGGTACAGCAGGTCCTCGAACACCGCACGCGAGCGCTTGAAGCCGCTGGTGCTGACGTTGGCGAGGTTGTTCGAAATCACGTCCATCTGCGTCTGCTGCGCATCCAGGCCGGTCTTGGCAATCCATAGTGAGCGAATCATGTCGGCTCCTTAATTAAAACGGGGTCAGCTCATGCTCAGCAGCTGCGCTGCCTTGCTGTCGTTGTTCTCGGCGTGCTGCAGCAGCTTCATCTGCATGTCGAACTGGCGCGCCAGCGAAATCATGCTGACCATGCCGTCGACGACGTTGACGTTGGACGACTCCAGCGCGCCGCTGATCACCGTCACGTCGAGATCGGCGCCCGCCGGCGTGCCGTCTTTCAGGCGATACAAGCCATCGTCTCCGCGCACCAGGTCGACTTCCGGCGGATTGACCAGTTTCATGCGCCCGATCGCGGTCAGCTCGGTGGCGGCAGAGCCGTCGGGCACCACCGAAATCGTGCCGTCCTTGGCCACCGCGATGTTGCGGCCGGGCGGAATCGACAGCGGACCGCCGTCGCCCAGCACCGTGAGGCCGTCGCGTGTCAGCAGCTGGCCGTTCTCGTTCAGCTTCAGGCTGCCGTTGCGGGTATAGCCTTCGCTGCCGTCCGCCGCCTGCACCGCGATCCAGCCGTCGCCCTGCACCGCCACATCGAGCTCGCGCCCGGTGTGCTGGATCGCGCCGCCGCGGAAATCGCTGCCGGTGGTGGAATCGACCACGAAGGCGCGGGTGGCCAGGATCGCGCCCTGGATCGGCACCGCGCGGAACTGGTCGATCTGGGCGCGAAAGCCGGTGGTGGTCGTGTTGGCCAGGTTGTGCGAAACGGTCGCCTGCTGTTCCAGGATGTGCTTCGCGCCTGACATGGCGGTGTAGATGAGACGGTCCATGCGGCCTCCGGTGTTAAGTCAGCGCTTAGCGCAGGTTGACCAGGGTCTGCATCACCGCATCCTGGGCCTTGATGGTCTGCGCGTTGGCCTGATACACCCGCTGGGCGGTGATCATGTTGACCAGCTCGGCGGTCAGGTCGACGTTGGAATCCTCCACCGCCGACGACTGCAGCACGCCCAGGCTGCCCGAACTCGGAACGCCGATCAGCGGATTGCCCGAGGTCGAGGTCTCGGCCCACATGTTGTTGCCCAGCGGCTGCAGGCCGTTGGGGTTGGCGAAGTTGGCCAGCACCACCTGGCCCAGCACCGCGGACTGGCCGTTGGTATAGCGGCCCAGCACCATGCCGTCGCCGCCGATGCTGAAGCCGGCCAGCCGCCCCGAGGTGTAGCCGTCCTGGTTCAGCGTGTTGACGCTGAACGAAGAGCCGAACTGGGTGGTGCCGGCGAAATCGATTGGAAACCCGAGAGGGGCCGCACCCGTCGTTAATGCCTGCGGGGGTATGGTCATCGGCGAACCGGCAGTCAAAACACCATTGCTGTCAAAGGTCATGGTGGATGGCGTGGGCGGGAAGGCGGCACCCCCATCCAGGGACGCACGCACCTCCCAGGTTCCCGGTGCCGATTTGACGTAGAAGGTTTGCAGCGTATGGGAATTGCCCAGGCTGTCGTAGACCGAAACCGCAGTTGAGCTATTGAAGGTCTCCGGGTCATTCATGTCGAATGCATTCAACGGAATCTCACCACGGGAATCCAGGTTGAGCACCGCATTCACGGCGCTGGTAACCTGCGGCGTCAAGTCGGCGGTATTGATGCTCAGGGGCGACGGCGCGCCGGTCATCAGCGCGCCGCTGGCGTTCGCCGTATAACCGGTCAGTTTGGCGCCGGTCGGGTTGACGATGAAGCCCATGCGGTCGAGCTGGAACTGGCCGTTGCGCTGGTAGGTGGCCTCGCCGTTGTTGTCCATGCGGAAGAAGCCGCCGCCGTTGATGGCCATGTCGAGCGGGTTGTTGGTCGCCGTGATGTTGCCCTGGGTGAACTGCTGGGCCACCTGCGCCACCTTGACGCCGATGCCGACGTTCGCGCCACCCGCGCCGGTGAGCGAGTTGGCGTAGACGTCTGCGAACTGGGCCTGCGACTGCTTGAACCCGACGGTGCCGGAGTTGGCGACGTTGTTGCCGATGACATCCAGATTCTTTGCGGCGGCATTGAGGCCGCTCAAGCCTTGCTGAAAACTCATGTTCTGCTCCTTGTGTTGATTACGACGGGTTTAGCCTTCAGATTCACGCTGCCGTGCTCAGAAAATCTGCCGGATATCGGAATAGGTCACGCGATCGTTGCCCGCCAGGTTCAGCTGCACGCCCTGGCCACCCTGCGAAACGCTGTTGACCAGCCCCAGATGCAGGGCGGTGCTGCTGACCGCCTGGCCATCCTGGACCGCATTGATCTTGAAGCTGTACCGACCCGCCGGCGCGGCCGCGCCGTTACCGGTCAGCCCGTCCCAGGCCAGCACATTGACCCCGTCTTCGCGGGGCCCCAGGTTGAGACTGCGCACCACGCTGCCGGCGGCGTCGAAGATATCGACCGTCACCTGGTCGGCCGGGCGTGACAGGTCGAAGCCCATCACGTCCTCCATCTCGGCAGGGCTGATGCTGTCGCCCGGCACCAGCACGGCGCGCCCGATCAGGCTGGCCGCCTGCCCCATCTGGTTGGCGCCCATGCTGGCAGCGAGCGCCGCAAGCGTGCCGTTCATGTCCTCGATGCCCTGCACGGTGGAAAGCTGGGCCATCTGGCTGGTCACCTGCGCGTTGTCGAGCGGGTTCAGCGGATCCTGGTTCTTCATCTGCGCCACCAGCAGGCTCAGAAAGCGGTTCTGCGTTTCCTCCGTGCTGGTCTTGGATGTTGCAGTCGTGCCCGCGCCAAACAGGCTGCTGACACTGCTTGCGTCTTGTACGGTGCTCATTGCGTCTCCTTAATTGCTGTCAAGGCTGATCACTGGCCCAGGTTCAGGGTCTTGAGCAGCAGGGTTTTGGTGGTGTTCATCATTTCCACGTTGGACTGGTACGAACGCGAGGCGGAAATCATGTTGACCATTTCCTCGACGACATTGACGTTGGGCATGGTGACGTAGCCCTTGTCGTCGGCGAGCGGATTCTTCGGGTCGTGCACCAGCTTCATCGGCGACGGATCGTCGATCACCGCCGCCACGTTGACGCCGGCCGCGCCATTCGTGCCCACCGGGGTGGCGGCAAACACCACCTGCTTGGCCCGGTAGGCTTCGCCGTTGGCGCTGGTTGCGCTGTCGGCGTTGGCCAGGTTGCTGGCGACGGCATTCAACCGCTGCGACTGGGCATTCATGGCCGAGCCGGCCACGCTGAAAATATCGAATAAAGACATGCGCTAGACTCCTTATCCCTGAATGACGGCCAGCATGCCTTTGATCTGCTGGCTGATCCGGGTCAGGTTGAATTCATAATGAATGGCGTTGTCGGCAAACGCGGCGCGTTCGGCGTCCATGTCCACCGTGTTGCCGTCGACGCTGCCCTGCGCCGGGGTGCGGTACAGCAGCCCGGCGTCCGCACCCAGGCCGGGCTTGCCCGCCAGGTGCCCCGGCGTCGTGGTGGCCAGCGTCGTTCCGCCCGCCGCGGGCGTGCCCTTGAGCGCGCCCTGCAGGGCGGACTTGAAGTCCAGGTCGCGCGCCTTGTAGTCGGGCGTGTCGGCGTTGGCGATGTTCGACGCCAGCACCTGCTGGCGCTGGTCGCGAACGCGCAGCGCCTGGGTATGGAAGCTCAGCATGTCATCCAGCCGGTTCAGCATGGTCGTCACCTCGTGTCTTTGCTGCGTGTGCCGCAAAGCCTTTTTGCGATGACTGCATCCTAGACATGCCCCTGTCCATCCAATCGCACGATAAGCGGCAAAAAGCCCGCCCATTTCGGCGCTTAAGATGGCGCGCCGCTTCCTACAATGGCGCAGAGAGAAGCCGAGTCGAGGAGTCGCAGATGGCAGCAGGTGCACCCCATGCAGGTAGACGCGCCCGGGAAATGTGGCTGGCAGCCGCGTGCCTGTGCGTGACGGCCGTCGCCCACGCGGCGGATATTCAAGACCCGACCGCGCTGCAGGCGCACGCCGAGCGCTTCCTTAAAACGCAAACCGGCGGCCTCCCCGGCAAGGTGTCGATTCAGGTCAAGCCGCCGCGCAGCGCGTTGCCGGCCTGCGCGGCGCTCGACGCCTTTTTGCCTGCCGGCAGCCGCAGCACCGGCAGAATCAGCGTGGGGGTGCGCTGCCTGGCGCCGACCCCATGGACGGTTTACCTGTCCGCCCAGGTGCGCGTGATCGGAAATTATGTCGTGACCCGCCAGCCGCTGCCCGCCAACCACGTACTGAGCGCGGCCGACATCACCCTGCGCGAGGGCGACCTCGGCAGCCTGCCCGCCGACGTCGTCACCGATGTCGATGCGATGCTGGGGTATCGCGCGGTTGCCGGGCTGGCGGCCGGCGCGCCGCTGCGCAATGCGCTGCTGCGCCCGCCGCTGGTGGTGCAGCAGGGACAGACCACCCGCCTGGTGATGAACGGCCCGGGCTTTTCCGTCCAGAGCGAAGGCCAGGCGCTGGCCAATGCCAGCCGTGGCGACCGGGTGCGGGTGAAAACCCGCTCCGGTCAGGTGGTCAGCGGCGTGGCGCAGGACGGCCAGCAGGTGGTGGTCAGCTTTTGAGTCGACCGCCCGGCTTCAGTAAATTTGCAAATTGACGTTACTGACATAGCTTGAAAAAAATCGCTCCCGTTCTGCTGATCCGACCCAGGAACCCGCCATGAAAATTGATCCCGGACACAAGCCGGTCACCTTGCCGGCCGCCGTCGAAAACCGACCTGCGCAGCCGCAGGCCAACCGGCGTGCCGACACCGAGCAAACCAACGTCACCCTCAGTCAGCGCGCAGCGCAGATGAAGCAGCTGGAAACCCGGCTTGCGGCGATCCCGGTGATCGACCGGGCGCGCGTGGACAGCATCAAGGAAGCCATCGCCAGCGGCCAGTACACCATCAACACCGAAAACATCGCCGATGGCCTGATCGACTCGGTAAAGGAGATGCTCCGTGTCGCCAAGTAAACCGTCGCAGTCCCTGATTGCCAGTCTGGCCGTTGAAAACGCCGCGTGGCAGGCATTGCTGCAGGTGCTGCAGCACGAGGAGCAGGCGCTGATTGAAGGCGCCGCCGACCGCCTGGCGGGGCTGAACACCGCCAAGCTGAACCAGCTTAAGACCGTGAGCGACCATGCGCGAAGCCGTCTGGCCGATCTGCAGGCTGCCGGCCACACGCCCGATCACGCCGGCATGGACGCCTGGCTGGCGCAACTCGGCCAGCCCGAAGCACGCACCCGCTGGCAACAGCTGCGCGACATGGAACAGGACGCGCAGGCGATGAACCAGCGCATCGGCGCGCTGATCGAACTGCGCCTGACCTCCACCCGGCAAGCGCTCAACGTGCTGGTCCAAAGCGCAACCAGCCAGGGCGGCCTGTACGACCATGCCGGCCAGTCGGTCGCCACCCACAAAGGCAAACCGCTCACCGCAGCCTGATGATCGATCCGGCCTGAACCTTAGCTGATAGGGGTAGAGAAAGGCTCTCGCCCTCCCCTCCCTCCGAACCGTGCGTGCGGTTCTCCCGCACACGGCTCTCCAGTCAGTGGTTTCCTCATCGGGATTGGCTCGCCGACATTCGGGCCTCCGT
>JBAQND010000009.1:0-4092 GCA_049303455.1 Thiobacillus sp. | reverse complement strand
TGTTGCCGGAAATGTGAAGCGTCATCAAGTTTCATGCTGAGCACACTGTTTCAAGCGAGAGAGTTGTCCCATGGTCATTGAGCCAAGCGCAATGCCGGAGATCAGAATCTGACCGTGCGATGTGGCTGCCGATCAGGTGATTTAGGGCTGCACGCGCTGCGCTGATGGTGACCGTGGACATAGCGGATGTGTTGGTTCAGCCCAACGGGCTCGCCCGAGGAAGACGGCGCGCGTCTTGCCACTCACGAAACGCGGCGGCTCACTTGCCGTTGCCGAGATCTTCGCCGGTCAGGCGCTCAAGCGCGCGCATGATCGCCGACGAGTCGAGTTCGCTGTCGCCGGCGCCCATCAACATGTTCATCTGCTGGGCGATGAGCGCCGCGCCGGGCAGGGGTGTCGCGGTTTCCTGCGCGTTGTCCATGACGATGGCCATATCCTTGTGGTGCAGTTTCACCTTGAAGCCGGGCTTGTAGTTGGCGTCGAGCATGCGCTGGCCGTGGACGTCGAGGATGCGGCTGCCGGCGAAGCCGCCCATCAGCGCTTCGCGCATCTTGACCGGATCGACGCCGTTGCGGCGCGCCAGCAGGATCGCTTCGGCGACGCCCTCGAAGGTGAGGCCGACGACGATCTGGTTGCAGCATTTGACGACCTGGCCGGCGCCGTGGCCGCCGACGTGGACGATGTTCTTGCCGAGGATTTCGAACAGCGGGCGAATTTTGTCGAAAATCGGCGCTTCGCCGCCAACCATGATGGAGAGCGTGCCTTCGCGGGCGCCGGTTTCGCCGCCCGACACCGGCGCATCGAGCATGTGGACGCCGCGCTCGGCCAGCGCGGCGGCGATGCGGCGGGCGGCGGCGGGCGACACCGTGCTCATGTCGACGATGGTGTGGCCGGGGCGGGCGCCATGCACCAGGCCGCGGTCGCCGAGGATGATCTGCTCGACGTCGGTGGTGTCGGAGACGACGGTGAACGTGATGTCGGACTCGGCGGCGACCTCTGCGGGCGTTCCCTTGCCCAGCGCGCCGGCGACCAGCATCGGTTCGATGCGGTCGAAGCGGCGGCCATAGACGAATAGTTGATGGCCGGCGCGCAGCAGGTTTTCCGCCATGGGGCGGCCCATGATGCCACTGCCGATGAATCCGATTTTCATGATGCGATCCCTTTTACGACGACAAGCCAGAATGGCAGCGTAACCAATCCCACCAGTGTTGACCAGCCCATGATGAGGCCGGCCAGGCGGGTGTCGAGTCCGAAGCGGTCGGCCAGCGCGATGACCATCACCATGGTCGGCATGGCGGCCTCCAGGATCGCCGCTTCGCCCGGCTCGGTGAGCTTGCCGGGCCACGCCAGCGCGACGCCCAGCGCCAAGAGCGGCATCAGCGCCAGCTTGATGCCCAATGCAACGAACACCGCTTTTTGCGGGCGCAGGTCGTGCCACGGGATGGTCAGGCCCAGCACGAACAGCATCAGCGGAATGGTCGGGCTGCCGGCCCAGCGCGCGGCTTCGATCAAGGGGTCGAGCGCCGCACCCGAAAGGTTGACCGCGATCCCCGCCGCGAAGCCCCATACCGGCGGCAGCTTCAGCCACATCGACAGGAACGAGGCGTGCTCGGCGTGGCGGCCGCAGCGGAAGGCGATCCATACGCCGAGCGACCACACCAGCGGCGTGGTGGCGAGCATGTCGGCGAAGAAGGGATAGCGCGCGCCGGACTGGCCGTACACCGTGGTGAGGAAGGGGTAGCCGAAGAACAGCACGTTGCCGAAGCCGGATGCCAGCATGATCGCGCCGCATTGTGGACGCGACAGGCCGCGCCCGAGCGGGGTGGAGAACAGCGCCAGCGCGGCCAGTCCCAGGCCGAACAGGGTGGCGGCACCGAGAATCAGCGGCACTTGTAAAATGCTCAGGTCAACCGTGGCGGATGCGCCTGCCGCGAAGAACAGCATCGGCGCAAAAAAATTCAGCACCAGGCGGTTGATTTCGCCGCGCAGGCCGACAACGGAAATGCCGCTCTGCCAACGCGGCCAGATGGCGCCTGCGGCGATCAGCAGGGATAGCGGCAACAGCGTCTTAAGCAGCAGTTGCTGGGCAAGTTCGGCAGACAAGAGGCGGGATGCGGACAGACGGAGCGTTCATCATAACGCCGCCGGAGAAGGATCAGGTGCGCGAGGCGGGGGTGTTGCGGTTGTCGCTGCGAAGCGGGGTGGCGGATTCCAGCCACTTCTTGATGCGGGTGGCGTCACTGGCACGATTGCCGGTGCCCCGTGCATCGAGCAGCACGATGATGACATCGCGGTTGGCGACCTGCGCCTGCATGATGAGGCAATGGCCGGCCTCGTTGATGAAGCCGGTCTTGGACAGGCCGATATGCCAGTCGTCCGCGCGGGTGAAGCGGTTGGTGTTGTTGAATGCCACGGTGCGGTAGTGCACCTGGGGTTTTTGCTGCTTTTTCTGGATCACCACGCGCTGCGCATCGAGGGTGTAATTGCCGGCGGTGCTGATGTGGCGGATTTCGGGGTAATTCTGGTACGCGTAATTGACGAGCTTGGCGAGATCGTGCGCGGTCGAACGGTTGCCGCTCGACAGCCCGGTCGGCTCGACATAGACCGTGTCGTTCATGCCCAGCACGCGCGCCGTGCGGTTCATGGTGGCGACGAAGCGCTGCAAGCCGCCCGGATAGTTGCGCCCGAGCGCGTTTGCCGCGCGGTTGTCGGACGCGATCAGCGCAAGATGCAGCAGCTGGCCGCGCGTGTAACGGGAGCCGAAGGCCAGGCGCGAACCGGTGCCCTTGAGGGTGTCGCGGTCTTCTTCGGTGATGGTGACAAGTTCATCCAGCGGCTGCCCGGCGTTGAGCACCAGCATCGCCGTCATCAGCTTGGTGATCGAGGCGATCGGCGTCTGCAGGCTGGCGTTTTTCGCCAGCAGCGGTTGTCCGCTGGCCTGGTCGAACACCAGCACCGAGTGCGCGCTGAATTCCGGCATCGGCACCTTGGGCGCCGGTTGCGGGGCGGATAGCGTCGTGTCGAGCTGATCGCTCCACTGCGGGGACGTGCGGTCGTCGAGCGCGGCGGCGCCGGTGTGAACGCACAACAATAACAATCCGGACAGTACAGCTTTCATATGAACTCGCTTCAATGAAGGGCGGCGAAAATGCAACACGAAGTCAATATACGGACACGCCGGGCAAAACTTTAAAACACTTTAAAACAACAGTTCACGGCGGCACCCCGGATGTTTGATGAGCCCCGATTGACTGTGTAGCAAATTTAGTTATATATGGCAATGAGATGCAAGAACTTTCGCACAATTCACTAAGGAAGTCGGCGCTAACAGCCGGCCTCTGCGCGCCCGGTGTGGTGGCCGAGGCACTGGAGCAGCTGATGCGAGGCGCAGTCGCGCAGGCGGAGTTCGCCGCCTGCGTGCGCTGCGATCCCGTGCTGGCACTGCGTCTGCGGCTGCACGTCGCGGATTTCGATAGCCAGCAGGATCTGCTGCGTGCGCTGTTGCTGGCCGCGCCGGTCGCGTCCGGTGCGGCGCAGTTGCGCTATGCCGCGCGCTGGCACCAGTCGATCGGCGTCGCGCATCTGGCGCAGGCGCTGGCGCTCCGCGCCGGCGTGGCCGATGCCGAGGCGGCCTGGATCGCCGGTCTTGCCCACAATCTGGCGGATTATCTCGATATCGCCCCCACGCCGCCGGCGCACGCCGCCGACTGGCTGGTCGACCTCGACCCCGATGGCTGGCTGGCCGACGCCGTGCGCTACCACGACCAACCGCTGGTACGCGGGCGCGCAGCGCATCCGCTGGTGCACATCGTCCAGCTTGCCTATCAACTCACGACCCGTGCCGACGCGGTGGACAGCGTGGACGTGCGCGCCGCGCTCGCCGCCCTGCAGCTGGGTGCGGGCGAAGCCGCCCAGTTGCTGGGCGACAGCCAGGCGCAGACGCGCCAGCTGGCGCAGCGCTTCGGGCTGGCCGATGCGCTGGGGCATACGATTCCACCCGGGCTTCAGCCCGTAGTGGATCGGAGTCCTTTAGGGCATACGATTCCACCCGGGCTTCAGCCCGTAGTGGATCGGAGTCCTTTAGGGCATACG
>JBAQND010000008.1:0-1522 GCA_049303455.1 Thiobacillus sp. | reverse complement strand
CGGTGATCCAGTCGCAGCACCGCTCGCGCACGTATTTTGTGGAACTGGAACGCCTGAAGAAGCAGGCGCACGGGCTGGACGAGCAATGGGGAAAACTGCAGCTGGAGCAAAGCACCTGGGCCAATCCGGCGCGGGTCGATACGCTCGCCCGCACCCGGCTCGGCCTGATTGCGCCGCCGCATGACCGGGTGCGCATCGAAACGCTGGTGAGTGCTCCATGAATTACCACTCGAGGAAACTGCTCAAGCTCAATCTTGCGCCCTGGCGCATGGCGGCGATGGGCAGCCTGCTGCTCGCCGGCTTCACGATGGTGGCCCTGCGCGCCTTCTACCTGCAGGGCCTCAATACCGACTATCTGCAAGGCAAGGGCGATGCGGTGGCCAACCGCAACCTCACGCTGCCCGCGCACCGCGGCCAGGTGGCCGATCGCCACGGCCAGCTGCTGGCTATCAGCACGCCGGTCGAGTCGCTGTGGGCGCGTGCGGACGAACTCAAGCTGTCCGGCGACGAGCGCACGCAGTTGGCGCGGGTGCTCGACGTGTCGCCGCAGGCACTGGCGAAAACGCTGGCGCGCAAGTCGCGCGGCGAATTCAGCGTGCGGCGTCCAGTCACCCCCGAACAGGCGGTCAGGATTGCCGCCATGGGCGCGCCGGGTCTCTATCTGCGGCGCGAAGTCCGCCGCTATTACCCGGCGGGTGAAGTGGCTGCGCACGTGGTGGGTTTCACCAATGTGGATGACATTGGCCAGGAGGGCGTCGAGCGCGCCTATCAGGGCTGGCTGGCCGGACGCGAGGGCCAGCGCCAGATCCAGCGCGACCGCCGCGGCAACACGATTCGCGACCTGGCGCCGATCCGGATTGCGCAGATGGGCGGCAACCTGGCGCTGTCGCTTGATCTCAATATCCAGTATCTGGCGCACCGCGAACTCGCTGCCGCGATGGTAAGGTACAAGGCCAAGGGCGGCAGCGTGGTGGTGCTCGACGCCAAGACCGGCGAGATTCTTGCGCTGGCCAATCAGCCGATCTTCAATCCCAACAACCGCCGCAATTACGAGCCGGAGCTCATGCGCAACCGCGCGGTGATCGACACCTTCGAGCCGGGTTCCACCATCAAGCCCTTTGTCGTGGCGGCGGTGCTGGAGCGTGGCCTGTTCAAGCCCGACAGTGTGATCGACACCCCGGAAACCTGGCGCGTCGGCAACAAGCTGGTGCGCGACAGCCACTTTCACCCGCAGCTGACGGTGAGCGAGATCATCCAGAAGTCGAGCAACGTCGGCGCAGTGAAGCTGGCGATGTCGATGACGCCGCAGCAACACTGGGAGGTGTTGCATCGCGTCGGTTTCGGCCAGCTGCCGGGGTCGGGTTTTCCCGGCGAGACCGCCGGACTCTTGCGCGATGCTGATACCTGGAAACCCGTCGAGCAGGCCACCATGGCTTACGGTTACGGCCTGTCGGTCAGCCTGTTGCAGCTGACCCGCGCCTATATGGCATTCGCCAACGACGGCGAAGTCATGCCCCTGTCG
>JBAQND010000007.1:0-90924 GCA_049303455.1 Thiobacillus sp. | reverse complement strand
TATGGAAGGGCCATCGCTCAACGGATAAAAGGTACTCTGGGGATAACAGGCTGATTCCTCCCAAGAGTTCATATCGACGGGGGAGTTTGGCACCTCGATGTCGGCTCATCACATCCTGGGGCTGTAGCCGGTCCCAAGGGTATGGCTGTTCGCCATTTAAAGTGGTACGTGAGCTGGGTTTAAAACGTCGTGAGACAGTTTGGTCCCTATCTGCCGTGGGCGTTGGAAGATTGAGGGGGGCTGCTCCTAGTACGAGAGGACCGGAGTGGACGTGCCTCTGGTGTACCGGTTATGACGCCAGTCGTATCGCCGGGTAGCTAAGCACGGAAGAGATAAACGCTGAAAGCATCTAAGCGTGAAACTTGCCTCAAGATAAGTCTTCCCTTGCACCTTGAGTGCACTAAAGGGTCGTTGAAGACCACAACGTTGATAGGCTGGGTGTGGAAGCGCAGTAATGCGTTAAGCTAACCAGTACTAATTGCCCGTGAGGCTTGACCCTATAATTTTGAGAAGTAGCACAGCGTGTGTATGCACGATACCGCCTCAACCCATAACCTTCTTCCAGACATGTCGCATTGATTTGATTCAAGCTTTGATTCAAGCTTTGATTCAAGCATTGATTTGATTCAAGTCAGCGCGGCGTGAACAAGACAGTCGGCTGAAGATCGCAAGATCGACGGCACCCCAGACAATTCGAATGCTGGGTCAAGACGCAACCCAACCAGGTTGGCCTTGATCCTCACCCCTTTGTCTGACGACCATAGCAGAGTGGAACCACCCCTTCCCATCCCGAACAGGACGGTGAAACGCTCCCGCGCCAATGATAGTAGGCACTGCGCCTGTGAAAGTAGGTCATCGTCAGACTCCTTATCCGTGCCCAACCGGCACATGAAAACCCCCTCCCTAAAAGAGGGGTTTTTTTTTATTGGGAATTCGTATGGCCAAGCCATGTAAAATTCCGTTCGTGTCCGCCCGAACCCGCCAAGCGTTGTTTCCACTGCTGCGTCGCCTGTCCGATGGCCGATTTCATTCGGGTCAGACGCTCGCGCGCGAATTCAATCTTTCCCGATCCAGCATCTTCAATGCACTTGTCCAGGCCGAGACCATGGGCCTGACGATCCATGCGGTTCGTGGGCGCGGCTACCGTTTGCCCGAGCCCGTGGAGTGGCTGGATGGCGACGCAGTCGCACGCCACCTGGGAACGGTATCCAAGGCCTACACGATTCAAGTACTTGATTGCGTGGATTCGACCAATACGGCCTTGATGGCTGCGGCCCTTGACGGCGCAGCGGATGGAACCTTGTTCTGCACCGAGCACCAGCAAGCCGGCAAGGGCCGGCGGGGGCGTCAGTGGCACTCGGTTCTCGGCGGCGGGCTGACTTTCTCGGTGCTGTGGCGTTTCGAGAATGGCTTGCAGTCGCTGTCCGGCCTGAGCCTGGCGGTGGGGCTCGCGATCGCGCGCGCGGTGAACCGCCATAGCCGTCACCCGGCCCGATTGAAATGGCCCAACGATGTGCTGGTGGACTACCGCAAATTGGCGGGGATTCTGGTCGAGGTGCAGGGCGACATGCATGGGGCTGCATTTGCGGTGGTGGGCATTGGATTGAACGTCCGCCTGAACGAAGCGCAGCGCGATGCGGTCGATCAGGCCGTGGTCGACCTGGCTGAAATGGGGGTGACGGTGGGGCGCAACCGGTTGCTGGCGGACTGCCTGCTGGAACTGCACGCGGTGTTGACCCTGTTTCGCGAACACGGGTTCGCGTCCCTGCGCGAGGACTGGCTGGCGCTGGATGCGTATACGGGCAAGGCGGTGTCCCTGAATTTGCCGGACGCACGCAGCGTTCAGGGCATGGCGTCGGGTGTCGACGAGACCGGCGCCTTCCTGCTGCGCGACGCGCAGGCGAGCTTGCGTCCCTATAGCGGCGGGGAAATCAGCCTGCGTCTGGGGGCTACGCGGTGAATCGGCGCTTGCTGCTCGATGCGGGCAACTCGTGCTTGAAATGGGCCCTGGTTGAAGGCGGGCAGTGGCGGGCGCAAGGCAGAAACGATTATGCCGATTGGACTGACTTGAAGGCGCAGCTGACGGCCGCCCCACCTTGCTTCATCGCCAGTGTGGCACGCCCCGCGCAAGAACAAGCGCTTGCCGCGCTGCTGGCGGCGGCGGGCGGCAGCGCGCACTGGCTGGCGGCGGAGGCGGAGTTTGCCGGGGTCAAGAACAGCTACCTGGACCCGCTGCAACTGGGAGCCGATCGCTGGATGGGCTTGATCGCGGCGCGCGCGCGTACCCGCAATCCGGTGCTGGTGGTGTCGGTGGGAACGGCGATGACGGTGGATGCGCTGGCGGCCGATGGCGTGTTCCTGGGCGGGGTGATCGTGCCCGGCGTCCGCTTGATGCGGCAGGCGCTGCAGCAGGGCACGGCGCGGGTGGCGGACGCGCCAGGCCAATGGCAGGCGTTTCCGCGCAGTACGGCGAATGCGGTGGAGAGCGGAATTGTGGCGGTGCTGTGCGGCGCCATTCAGCAACAGTATGCGCGTCTGGCCGGGGCTTCCGGAACGGTGCCGCAGTGCCTGCTGACGGGCGGGGATGCCGGTGTGGTGCTGCCGCATTTAACGCTGCCAGCCGAACAGGTTCCCGCCCTGGTGCTGGAAGGGGTGGACTGTGTCGCAAGAGAGAGGATGGCTCGATGAAATGGATCGTTGGCATATTGCTGGTGCTGAACCTGGCTGTGGCGGGGCTTTTCATGGGCCGCAGCCACTGGCCCCAGGCTGCATCGGACCAGCATGCGCCGATGAACGTCGACCGGCTCAGCCTCCATAGCCAATCTGCACCGGCCTCGAAGGACGTGCCGCCGCCTCGTGTGGCGGTGGCCGAGGCGCTGTGCGTGGAGTGGCGCGGCTTGAATCGGGTTGAATTCACGCAGGTGCGCGAACAGCTCAAGGCCCTGGTCGGACAGCAGGTGATGTCGTTCACCGAGGTGCCGCTGAATACCCGGCATTGGGTGATCTTTCCGCCGTTACCCAGCCCGCAGTCGGCAGTGGCCAAGTTGAACGAACTGGCCGCGGCAGGTGTTCAGGATGCCTTCGTGGTGAAGGACGGGCCGTGGCGCAACGCCATTTCGCTCGGTCTGTATGCCAACGATGAAGCGGCGCGCTGGCGTGTGCGCGAAGTGGAGGACAAGGGCGTGCTCGGCACGCGCGTCGAGTTGCAGCCGCGGCAGGGTACGGATTTTTACTTTGTGATCCGTAGCGAAGAGCCGGATTCGCTGAAGAACCTGGGCGGGATCAAGCAGGCCTACCCGAACAGTCAGCAGTCGCGCGTGGCCTGCCCGTCGAACGCCTAGCCGCGCAGCAGGAAGTTGAGCGCAATGCCGCCGAATACCGCGGCGCCGAACCAGGTGTTGTGGAGGAAGGCCCGGAAGCATTGCTGCGGGTCGCGCTGGCGGATCAGCGCCATGTGATAAAGCGCGATCGCCGCGGCCACCGCCACGCCACCGTAGAAAGCTACGCCCATCCCGCGCTGCAGCCCGACCCAGCCGAGCAGCATCAGCGTCGCGGCATAACAGACGCCAATAGCGGCCAGATCAAAACGGCCGAAGGTGATTGCCGAAGTCTTGATACCGATCTTGAGGTCGTCGGCGCGGTCGACCATGGCGTACTGCGTATCGTAGGCCACCGCCCAGAAAACATTGGCCGCCAGCAGAATCCAGGCTTCCACTGGAATCTCGCCCCATAGTGCAGCGTAACTCATCGGGATGCCGAAGCCGAAAGCGATGCCGAGATAGGCCTGCGGAATCGCAAAGAAGCGCTTGGTGAAGGGATAGCTGGCGGCCAGAAACAGCGCGACGACCGACAGCTTCAACACCAGCGTATTGAGCGGCAGGATCAGCAGGAAGGCCAGCAGCGACAGCCCCGCTGCCAGCAGCAATGCCTCCCTGGGCGAGACCTTGCCAGCCGCCAGCGGACGCTCCCGGGTGCGCGCCACGTGCGGGTCGATGTCGCGGTCGGCATAATCGTTGATGACGCAGCCGGCCGAGCGCATCAGCACCACCCCCATGACGAAAATCCACAGGATCAGCCAGTCCGGTCGCCCGTTGCTGGCCAGCCATTGCGCCCATAGCGTGGGCCACAGCAGCAGCAGGATGCCGATCGGCCTGTCGAGCCGCATCATCTTTTCGTAATGGGACAAGCGTTCGGTCAGGGTCATGGCGAGTCGATCGCAGACAGAAAAACTTCGGTCACCAGGAGCGGATGACCGTTGAGGCAGAACACCGAGCGGCGCGCCCACAGGCTGCTGGCTACCAGCGGCTGTTGCCTGGCAATGGCATGGAACAGTGCGTGACTCTGCCGGAGCTGGCGGTAGGCCAAGGGCTGGCGCGCGATGCGGTGGTCGCTGAATAATGCCTCACCAAGGGAGCGGCTGCCGAGCCGGGTGATGCCGTTCCAGCCGCCGCGCAGGCCCGTGTACGGCAACACGCTGTGGGCATATACCACCGGCACCTCGTTGCACAGCAGCATCACCTCGCGCACATAGGCGCGGCTGCCGGGCACCATGCCCAGCAGCGCGTATTCGTCCGGATTGGGACGGGCGATGCCGGTGGCCAGCGGCACCACGCGAAACGAGGCGCAGCGCGCTTTCAGGCGCTGGGTAAGCGAGCCGCGGTCGCTGAGCCAGGGACGCAGCGAGCGCGGTATGGGATGCGGGTGGGCAAGCCAGCCCTGACGGGAATGCGACACGCGGTTAACGAGGCGGAAAGGCTGCATTATGCCGCAGTTCGTGGCGGCGGGCAGGCTTGGCGCAAATCAGATCGTCGATAGCGATTGCCGGCTGCCGATCCAGCGCTCCAGGTGGCGGGCGGTGATGTCCGGATGGCTCGCCAGGCAGCGCTGTGCCAGGTTGCGGGCGGCTTCCAGCAGCGCGACGTCGCGCTCGAGGTCGGCAAAGCGCAGCATCGGCAGGCCACTCTGGCGGTGGCCGAGCAGTTCACCGGGGCCCCGCAACAGCAAGTCCTGGCGGGCGATTTCGAAGCCGTCGGTGAGCTCGTAAATCACCTTGAGGCGCGCCCGCGCGAGTTCCGAGACCGGCGCCTGGTACAGCAGCACGCACACCGATTCGCGGCTGCCGCGCCCGACCCGCCCGCGCAGCTGATGCAATTGAGCAAGCCCCATGCGTTCGGCGTGCTCGATCACCATCAGCGCGGCATTGGGCACGTCGACGCCAACTTCGATGACGGTGGTGGCCACCAAAAGGTCGACTTCATGCGCCTGGAATGCCGCCATCACCGCCTGCTTTTCATTTGGCTTCAGCCGCCCGTGCACCAGGCCGATGCGCAGTTCCGGCAACTGCGCCACCAAAGCGGCATAGGTGTCCTGCGCGGTCTGCAGTTGCAGCTTCTCGGATTCCTCGATCAGCGGGCACACCCAGTAGGTCTGGCCACCGGCGAGGCAGGCCTCGCGCACGCGCGCCAGCACGTCGTCGCGACGCGTGGCGTTGACCAGCTTGGTGACGATGGGGGTGCGGCCCGGCGGCAGTTCGTCGATGACCGAGACGTCGAGGTCAGCGAAAAAACTCATCGCCAGGGTGCGCGGGATCGGTGTCGCGCTCATCATCAGTTGGTGCGGCTCGATGCCTTTCTGCATCAGCGCCAGCCGTTGGCCGACGCCGAAACGATGCTGCTCGTCGACCACGGCCAGGCCCAGTCGCTGGAAGCTGCCGGCTTCCTGAAACAGCGCGTGGGTGCCGAACGCGAGATCGGCGTCGCCCGCGGCAATCGCCTGCCAGGCAGCGGTGCGCTCGGCCTTGCGCTGGCTGCCCGAGACCCAGGCGCTGCGCACCCCGAGTTCGGACAGCAGCGGCGCCAGCTTGCGGTAATGCTGCTCGGCAAGGATTTCGGTCGGCGCCATGAACGCGGCCTGAAACCCGTTCTCAATCGCCTGCAGGCAGGCCAGCGCCGCCACCACGGTCTTGCCGCTGCCGACGTCGCCCTGCAACAGGCGGCGCATCGGATGCGGCTGCGCCAGATCGGCGCTGATTTCCTGCCAGGCACGCGCTTGCGCCGCCGTCAATTCAAACGGCAGCGCCTTGGCAAAGGCGGGGGTCAGTTGTTGCCGTGGCGGTAAGGGCCGGGTCGGGCGTGATTTTCGTTGCCGGCGTGCGGTCGCCAGCGACAGTTGCTGCGCCAGCAGTTCGTCGAAGGCCAGCCGCTGCCAGGCGGGGTGTTGTCGCGACTCGAGTTCGGCGAGCGCACAATCGAGCGGCGGCTGGTGCAGCAGGCGGATGCTGACTTCCAGCCCGGGCAGCCCGAGTTCGGCCAGCCACTCGGCGGGCAGGGTGTCGGCAATCGGCGCCATCAGTGCGCGTTCGACCGCGCGGCGCAAGGTGGCCTGACCAAGTCCGGCGGTGGTGGGGTAGACCGGGGTCAGCTGCGCCGGCAGGGGCGTGGCGTCGTCGGCTTTGGCAAAGCGCGGATGCACCATCTCCAGCCCCAGGAAGCCGCCGCGCACCTCGCCGTTGAAACGGAAGGATTCGCCCGGCTGGAACAGCTTGAGGTGGCTGGGATAGAAATTCAGGAAACGGATGCCAAGCACGCCGCCGGCGTCCTCCACCGTCACCGTCAGCATGCGGCGCGGCCGGTAGGCGACGCTGGCGTCCGTCACCACCGCCTGCACTTGCGCCGTCTGGCCTGGCAGCAGGTCGCGGATCGGCGTGAGGCGGGTTTCGTCTTCCCAGCGCAGCGGCAGGTGCAGCACCAGATCGGCGTCGCGGGTGAGGCCGAGCTTGGCGAGTTTGGCGGCGAGGGCCTGACTGACCGGAAAGGAAAACGGCGACGCCGCTTTCACTTAAAAACCTTATTTGAACCACGGAGGCACAGAGGCACAGAGAAAAAACAGGACAGGGCCGCTAAACCTGTGCGCCCGCCATAGGCGTATTGAACAAAGTTCAAGGCGGCCTGTTTTTCGATGTTCTCTGTGTCTCTGTGCCTCTGTGGTGAGCGGTTTGGATTCAATTCAGATTAGCCAACAACCATCACGGCGTCGGCCTCGACCAGCGCATCGCGCGGCAGTGCCGAGACGCCGACTGCCGCACGCGCCGGGTAGGGCTGGCTGAAGTAGTCGGCCATGATTTCGTTGACCTTAGGGAAGTGGCCGAGGTCGGTCAGGAACACGTTCAGCTTCACCACGTCGGCCAGCGAACCCCCTGCCGCGGTTGCCACTGCGGCCAGGTTCTTGAACACCTGGTGGATCTGCGCGTCGATGCCGTCGACCATTTGCATCGAGGTGGGGTCGAGGCCGATCTGCCCCGACATATAGACAGTGAGGTCGACCCGCACGGCCTGCGAATAGGCGCCGATCGCGGCTGGGGCGTCGGCGGTCTGGATGATGCTTCTGTTCATGCGGGATTCCAGGTTGGGGGATGCTTATTGGGGCGGCGCGGCACGACCGTCCTTCTTGCCCTTGATGCGGAAAATCCGCACCACGTCGGGCAGCACGCGCAGGCCGCGCATCACGCGTGCGAGATGCATGCGGTTTTCCACTTGCACGGTGAAGTACAGCACGGTGTAGGGGCTGCCGTCCTCTTCTTCCATCGCGATGTTGCCGATGTTGGAGCCGTGTTCGGCGATCGCGGCCGCGACCTTGGCCAGCACGCCGCGCTGGTTGCCGACAATGACCTTGATCGAAACGTCGAACATGTGGCCGGGCTCGGCTTCCCATTCGACGTCCAGCCATTTGTCCGGGTCGGTGCGGAAGGCGCGGATCGACGTGCAGTCGTGGGTGTGGATGATGAGGCCGCGTTCCTTGTGGATGAAGCCCAGAATCGGGTCGCCCGGAATAGGGTGGCAGCACTGCGCCAGTTCGACTGCGACGCCTTCGGTGCCGCGGATGCTTATGGCGTGAGGATGCGCCGGTTCGCCCGTTTTTTCGCCCTGCACATGCAGCAACTGATGCGCCACCACCAGCGGCAACTTGCGCCCCAGACCGATCCCGGCGAACAATTCCTCACGGGTCTGCAGGCCGTAGTCCTTGACCACGCGGTCCCACACCGCCGGGTCGGGCTCGATCGCTTCGGGATGGAGCGCGGCAATGGCGTTCTTGAGCAGGCGCTCACCCATCGCCGCCGCCTCTTCCACCCGCGTGTTGCGCAGGTAATTGCGGATGTGCGAGCGCGCCTTGCCGGTGACGACAAAATTGAGCCAGGCGGCGTTGGGGCTGGCGTTGGCGGCGGTGAGGATCTCGACGTGGTCGCCGTTGCGAAGCTGGGTGCGCAGCGGCATCAGTTCGTAGTTGATCTTCACCGCGATGCAGTGGCGCCCGACGTCGGTGTGGACGGCAAAGGCAAAGTCCACTGCGGTGGCGCCGCGCGGCAGCGCCATGATCTTGCCCTTGGGGGTGAACACATAGACTTCGTCGGGGAACAGGTCGATCTTGATATGCTCGAGGAATTCGGGCGAATCGCCGTGGTCGGCGTGGATGTCGAGCAGCGACTGCAGCCAGCGGTGGGTGCGCGTCTGCACGTCGTTGAGCGCGGACTCGGCGGATTTGTACATCCAGTGCGAGGCGACGCCGGATTCGGCCAGCCGGTTCATGTCGGCGGTGCGGATCTGTATCTCGATCGGGATGCCGTTGGGGCCAAACAGGATCGAGTGCAGCGACTGGTAGCCGTTGGCCTTGGGGATCGCGATGTAGTCCTTGAACTTGCCGGGGATCGGTTTGTACAGAGAATGCAATGCGCCCAGCGCCATGTAGCAGGTCGGCTGGTCGCGCACCACCACGCGAAAGCCGTAGATGTCGAACACCTCGGAGAACGCCAGGTTCTTTTCCTGCATCTTGCGGTAGATGCTGTAGAGGTGTTTCTCGCGCCCGCTGATGGCCGCGTCGATGCCGGCTTGCTCCAGCTTCTCCTGGATGGCGATCTTGATCTTGTCGACCAGTTCGCGGCGGTTGCCGCGCGCCGCCTTCACGGCCTTGGCCAGCACCTGGTAGCGGTTGGGGTGGCTGTAACGGAAGCCGAGGTCTTCCAGCTCCTGGTAGACCGAATGCAGCCCCAGCCGGTTGGCGATGGGGGCGTAGATTTCAAGCGTTTCGGTGGCAATGCGGCGGCGCTTTTCGGCCGGCATCGAACCCATGGTGTGCATGTTGTGCAGGCGGTCGGCCAGCTTTACCAGGATCACCCGCACGTCCTGCGCCATCGCCAGCAGCATCTTGCGGAAGTTTTCCGCCTGCGCGTGCTGCTCGGAGGCGAAGGCCAGCTTGTCGAGCTTGGAGACCCCATCGACGAGCATGGCGACTGCCTTGCCGAAGCGGGCCTCGATTTCGCTCGCCGTCGCAGGGGTGTCCTCGACCACGTCGTGCAGCAGCGCGGCGCACAGGGTCTGCGCGTCGAGATGCCAGCCGGCGAGGATGCCGGCGACGGCAAGCGGATGGGAGATATAGGGTTCGCCGCTTTTGCGGAACTGCCCTTCGTGGGCACTGCGACTGAATTCGTAGGCCTGCTCGATCTGGCTGATTTCGTCAGACGGCAGATAGGCCAAGGCCGGACGCAGCGATTCGAATTCGTGCGTCATCGCCGGCGCGCGGCTGGCGCGCGCCGGTTGACCAGAGGGATGCCGCTCAGGCACGGCCCCGGTTGAGGATTTCACGTCCGACCTTGCCCGCGGCGATTTCCCGCAGTGCGGTGACGATGGGTTTGTCCTTGGACTCGACCATGGGTTGCGAGCCCTGAGCCAGCTGGCGTGCGCGGTAGGTCACGGCAAGCGTCAGTTCGAAACGGTTGGGGAACATATCAATGCAATCATCAACGGTGATGCGGGCCATACGGATACTCCTGCTTCAGGCGGCGCGGGTGCGCCTTAGATACGTCGGAATTCGTCGAACAGCGCGGCGTGCCGGTAAAGCTGGCGCGCCGCCTCAAGGCGAACACTGCGGGTGATGGCGACCAGGTCCAGCAGAGCATGGTCAAAGTCGTCATTGACGATTATATAGTCGAACGCCTCGGCGTGAGCGACGTCATGGGCGGCGGCGGCCAGCCGCCGCTCGATGACCTCGTTGCTGTCCTGGCCGCGCCCGGCCAAGCGGGTGCGCAGCGCGTTGAACGAGGGCGGCAGAATGAATATCGACGCGGATTGCGGAAAATGCTGCCGGACCTGTTCCGCGCCCTGCCAGTCGATTTCCAGCAGCAGGTCGTGGCCGGCGTTGAGATCGCGGGCGATGCTGCCTTTCGAGGTGCCGTAGAAATTGCCGTATACCTCAGCGTGTTCGAGGAACTCGCCTTCGGCCAGCATCACTTCAAAGCGTTCGCGGCTGACGAAATGGTAGTCGCGGCCGTCGGTCTCGCCGGGACGCGGCGCACGTGTAGTGTAGGAAATCGACAGGCGGATCGCCGGATCGGCCTTTAACAGTGCCTTGACCAGGCTGGTCTTGCCGGCGCCGGAGGGGGCGCTGACGACGTAGAGCACGCCTTGGCTGGTGATGGGGGTCATGGTCCGGAAGTCCTGTTTTTCAATCAAAAAAAACCTGTCCGCGAAGGACGCTAAGCGTCACGAAGAAAGTCATCATCAAGGGTTTCGCGTTGTTCGCGGATAAATATCATTCGATATTCTGCACCTGTTCGCGCATCTGCTCGATCAGCACCTTGAGTTCGAGCGAGACGCGCGAGGTCTCCAGCGCCACCGATTTCGAGCCCAAGGTGTTGGCTTCGCGATGCAGCTCCTGCATCAGGAAATCGAGTCGCTTGCCGACGGCGCCGGCCTGGTTCAGCACGCGGCGCACCTCGGCAAAGTGGGTGGCGAGGCGCGAGCATTCCTCGTCGATATCGGCTTTTTGCGCCGCCAGCACGATTTCCTGCGCCAGTCGTTCGTGTCCCGCCTCGCCCAGCGCCTCGTGCAGGCGTTCCGTCAGTCTTTCGCGCTGGGCGGCAGCCAGCGCGGGCAGCAGCGGCGCCAGGCCCGCCACCTGCGCTTCGGCCGCGGCGAGCCGGTCGAGGACATGCTGTTTCAGCTTGGCGCCCTCGCGCTGGCGGCTCTCCACTAGTTCGTCCAGCGCTGCGCGCATGCCCGCCAGCGCCGCCTCGTTCAGCGCGTCCTGGGACTGGGCGGCGGTCGGCACCGCGCCGGGCCAGCGCAGGATATCATTGACGGAGAGCGGGGCGCTGTCGGGCAGGCGCTGCAGCACGTCTGCCTGCCAGTGCGCAAGGCGCTCAAGAATATCCCGATTCAGGCCGTTATCCAGCGTGGCAGCAGGCGGCATGGTCAGGCTCATGCGGCATTCCACCTTGCCGCGTGCAAGACGTTGATTAATCAACTCGCGCAGTTGCGGTTCGAGGGCGCGAAATTCGTCGCCCAGCCGAAAATGCAGTTCGAGAAAGCGCTGGTTGACGCTGCGCAGGTCGATGTTGACGCTGGCATGATCAAGATTGAGGCTGTGGGCGGCGAACCCGGTCATGCTGGCTGTCATGGGTGATCTGTACATGCGTTATGAATATGATTGCCGGTGTGGAACCGGGTAAGCTTTTCGGCATGACCGATTAACAGACAAGATAATAGACGTTCGACTATGGCGACTCAACCCAACCAGGCACTGCCCAACGGCTACCGGCTGAACGAATACACCATCGTGCGCAAAATCGGCGGCGGCGGCTTCAGCATGGTGTATCTGGCGCGTGACGACAACAACCAGTCGGTGGCGATCAAGGAATACCTGCCGGGCCAGCTGGTGCTGCGCACCGAGGGTTCGGTCCTGGTGCAGGCCAGTTCGACCGAGAACAACAACATTTTCCGCCACGGCATGAAATGCTTTTTTGAGGAGGGGCGGGCGCTGGCGTGCATCGACCATCCCAATGTCATCCGCGTGACCAACTTCTTCCGCGCCAACGACACCGTCTACATGGTGATGCGCTTCGAACGCGGCAAAACGCTGCAACAGCACATCCAGGCCAATCGCGGCACCATCCGCGAAAGCTTCATCCGGCGGGTGTTTGCCCATTTGATGAACGGCCTGCGCGAGGTGCACACGCACAAGCTGCTGCATCTGGACATCAAACCGTCGAATTTATACATTCGCCTGGACGGCTCGCCCGTCCTGATCGACTTTGGGGCGGCGCGGCAGACGCTCAGCCAGGAGGAAACCAAGCTGCAACCCATGTACACGCCGGGCTTCGCCGCGCCCGAGCAGTATCACAACCGCGAACGGCTGGGTCCGTGGACCGACATCTACAGTGTCGGCGCCAGCCTGTATGCCAGCCTGGCCGGCTACCCGCCGCAGGCGGCTGATGCGCGCCTACTCAACGACAATCTGGTGCCGGCAACGGTGAACTGGCGCGGCGCCTACTCCGACCAGCTGCTGGAGACCATCGACCAGTGTCTCAAGCTCAACTATATGGAACGCCCGCAGAGCGTCTTCAGCCTGCAGAAAGTCCTGATGGACAGCACCGCGATGAAACCGTCACGTTCTTCGCTGCTGACCAGTATCAAACGCTCGCTGAGCCGCGAATTGTTTTAAAGTAGTGCACCTGAAACCTCAGTTGACCGCTTGAAACATCATGGGATGCCGTTTGACGCTTGCTTTTCTGCCTTCGATCACGCCCGCGCCGTCGGGCGCTTGCCTTTGTCGCGCGTCGTTGCAGACCCCGGCCTGCCGCCTCCTGGCTTCGCGGCAGACACCCGTCCGGACATGCCATCGGGCGCGCCCACCTGAAGGTTCCAGCCTGCAATGAAATTCACCATCTACCAGGCGTCACGTCAGGGCGGGCGCAAAAACAACCAGGACCGGGTTGCCTATTCCTACAGCCGTGAAGCGCTGCTGATGGTGGTGGCGGACGGCATGGGCGGTCATATGCATGGCGAAATCGCCGCGCAGATTGCGGTGCAGACGCTAACCGACCAGTTCCAGAAAATGGCCAAGCCGCGCCTGGACGACCCCATGGCCTTCCTGGCCGATGCGACCACGCGTGCGCATTATGCGATCAATGATTACGCGGTCGAGCAGGATCTGCTGGAAATCCCTCATACCACCAGTGTCGCCGCCGTCATCCATGACAACACGGCTTACTGGGCGCATGTGGGCGATTCGCGGCTTTACCTGTTCAGCGACGGCGGTCTGCTTGCACGCACGGAAGACCACACCGCGGTGGCCCAGCTGGTGCGCAACGGCATCATCAGCGAAGAAGAGGCGGGCACCCACCCGGAGCGCAACAAGGTGTCCAACTGCCTGGGGGGCTATGTGCCGCCGCAGGTGGAATGCAACGCGCCGATCCCCTTGCACGACGGCGACACCATGCTGCTGTGCACCGACGGCATCTGGGGCATGATCAGCATGCCCGAGATATCGGCCCTGCTGCATGCCTACACGCTGGAAGATGCAGTGCGTCACCTGATGGATCACGCGGAATTCCGTGGCGGTGAGCACGGCGACAACCTCAGCCTGATCGCCATGACCTGGGGTGAGGCGCGGATGCCGAGCAAGGACTCGATTTCCACCCTGGCGCTACCGGATGGCGGCGTCACCACCCAGATCAACGCAATGAGCCCCCTATCCGGCTCGGCGGCGGTGTCGGACGACGAAATCGAACGCGCCATCGCTGAAATCCAGCAGGCCATCCAGAAAATCTCTGCTAAATAGCCCGTATGTGGGCTTTCTGGGTGGGGGCGCACGTGACGCGGTAAAATCGCACTTTCCGTTTTGAACCGCCCACCATGTCCGCTCCCTTTGCCCGTCCCAGCGGCCGCGCGCCCGACGCGCTACGCACCCTGTCTTTCATTCGCCAGTTCACCCGGCACGCCGAAGGCTCGGTACTCGTCACCATGGGCGACACCCGCGTGCTCTGCACCGCCAGCGTGCTCGACAAGCTGCCGCCGCACAAGAAGGGCAGCGGCGAGGGCTGGCTGACCGCCGAATACGGCATGCTGCCGCGCTCCACCCATACCCGCAGTGATCGGGAAGCGGCTCGCGGCAAGCAATCGGGACGCACTCAGGAAATCCAGCGTCTGATCGGGCGCAGCCTGCGCGCCGTGGTCGACCTGAAAAAACTCGGCGAGCGCACCCTGCACATCGACTGCGACGTGCTGCAGGCCGATGGCGGCACCCGCTGCGCCAGCATCTGTGGCGCCTATGTCGCGGTAGCCGACGCTATCGGATGGCTGGTGCGCGAGGGCAAACTCGCCGAGACCCCTCTCATCGACAGCATCGCAGCCGTCTCGGTTGGCGTCTATCAGGGCCAGCCGGTGCTCGACCTCGATTATGTCGAAGACTCCGACTGCGACACCGACATGAATGTGGTGATGACGGGCAGCGGCGGCATCGTCGAAGTGCAGGGCACCGCCGAGGGCGCACCGTTTTCCCGCGCCACCCTCGAGGCGCTGCTCGACCTGGCTACCGCCGGCATCGCGCAGATCACCGCGGCGCAGCATGAGGCGCTGGCAGCATGAAGAAACTCGTCATCGCCTCCGGCAATCCGGGCAAGCTGCGCGAAATCGCGCGCATCCTCGAGCCGCTCGCCATCGCGGCCGCGCCGCAGTCCGATTTCGGCGTCCCCGACTGCCCCGAGCCGCACGTGACCTTCGTCGAGAATTGCCTCGCCAAGGCGCGCCACGCCAGCGCCCACACCGGCCTGCCGGCGCTGGCCGACGATTCCGGCATCTGTGTCGAGGCCTTGAACGGTGCACCCGGCGTGTATTCCGCGCGCTATGCCGGCGAGCCGAAATCAGACGCGCGCAACAACGAAAAGCTGATCGCCGCCCTCTCCGGGCAGCCCAACCGCCGCGCGCATTACTATTGCGTCATCGTGCTGGTGCGCTACGCCGACGACCCCGAGCCGCTGATCGCCGAGGGCCGCTGGTTCGGCGAAATTATCGACACCCCGCGTGGCGAGAACGGCTTCGGCTACGACCCGTATTTTCTTGTCCCTGAATTCGGCAAGACGGGCGCCGAGCTCGGCGAGGACGATAAAAATGCCGTCAGCCATCGCGGCCAGGCCTTGCGCGAACTGGCCGACAAGCTGAAGCGACTTGGCTGAGTCCGTTATCCGTGTGTTCAACGGCGGCCTGAACGTTTCACCGCCGCTGTCGCTCTATATCCACCTGCCGTGGTGCATGAAGAAGTGCCCGTATTGCGACTTCAACTCGCATGCCGCGCAAGGCATCCCCGAAGCCGCCTACATTGATGCGCTGCTGCTCGATCTGGAGCGCGCGCTACCCGATATCTGGGGGCGCAGGGTCCATACGGTGTTCTTCGGCGGCGGCACGCCCAGCCTGTTTTCAGCGGGAGGGATCGAACGCATCCTGACCGGCGTGCGCACGCTGACGCAATTGGCACCTGGCGCGGAAATCACCCTGGAGGCCAACCCGGGGACGGTGGAGGCCGCCAAGTTCGCCGGCTTCCGCGAGGCGGGCGTGACGCGCGTGTCGCTCGGCATCCAGAGCTTCAACCCGCGTCATCTCAAGGCGTTGGGGCGCATTCACGACGATGCCGAAGCGCGCCGCGCGGCTGAACTTGCCGCCACTCACTTCGACACCTTCAATCTCGACCTGATGTACGTGCTGCCGGGGCAGACGCTGGCCGAGGCGCTCGCCGATCTCGAGACTGCGCTGACGTTCAGGCCACCGCATCTGTCGGCCTACCACCTCACGCTCGAACCCAACACGCCGTTCGGCCATACTGCGCCGCCAAATCTTCCGGATGATGATCTTGCTGCCGACATGCAACTGGCGATCGAGGCGCGGCTGGCCGAGGCGGGCATGCGGCACTACGAGATATCGGCCTATGCGCAGCCGCACCACGTCAGCCGCCACAACCTCAACTACTGGCAGTTCGGCGACTACCTCGGTATTGGCGCCGGCGCCCATTCCAAACTCAGTTTCCACGACCGCATCCTGCGGCAGATGCGAACCAAGCACCCGCGGCAATACATGGATGCCGTGGCGCAGGGCGCGCACATCACCGACGCCCGCGCGCTCACGCGCGACGACCTGCCGTTCGAGTTCATGATGAACGCCCTGCGCCTCAATGAGGGTGTGCCTGCCGCGCTGTTTGACGAACGCACCGGCCTGCCGCTGATCGTCTGCGCGTCTGCCCTCGAACGGGCGAGAAGTCTGGGCTTGTTGGAGCGCGACGCGACCCACCTCAAGCCGACGCTGCAGGGGCAGCGTTTTTTGAACGATCTGCTGGAATTGTTTTTACCGGGCTAACGGTAGCGGAGCAGGCGAAGCGGATTTCGGCCTCCGCCTGCATCAATGCTAGTGTCGTGAATCAGAAATAGCGGGACAAATAAAACGGATGGATTTTTTCGCGGGGCAAGGCGCGAGGAGGCGACATGGCTGGCTCTATGGCAACGACGAGCAACGCCGCCATGCGGAAAAAGACGCCGTTTTATGTTTCGGTATTTCTGATTCACGACACTAGTGATGGCTGCCGCTGGGTTTGCCTTTCAGGCGATAGAGCGTCCCGCAATAAGGGCACAGTGCTTCGCCGCGCGATTCGATGGGCAGATAGACGCGCGGGTGGGCATTCCAGTCTGCGTGCTCCGGCATCGGACAGTGCAAGGGCAGGTCGCCCTCGGTGACCTCGATGACGCGCTGGGTATTGTCGTGCCGTTCGCTCATGCGGGTCTCGCTTATCTGACCGGGGTGAGCCAGTCGGTGTGGGCCGCGGCACGGCCGTGCACGCAGTCGAAATACATCGCCTGCAGCCGGGTGGTGATGGGGCCGCGGGTGCCTTCGCCAATCGCCCGGTTGTCGAGCTCGCGGATCGGCGTGACCTCGGCGGCGGTGCCGGTGAAGAAGGCCTCGTCGGCGCTGTAGACCTCGTCGCGGGTGATGCGTTTTTCGACCAGCGGCAGGCCGATTTCGGCGGCAAGCGTGATGATGGTGTCGCGGGTGATGCCTTCCAGCGCGCTGGTCAAGTCGGGGGTGATGAGCTTGCCGTTGCGGATGATGAAGACGTTCTCGCCCGAGCCTTCGGCGACGAAGCCGTTGACGTCGAGCAGCAGTGCTTCGTCATAGCCGTCCGTCTCGGCTTCCTTGTGCGCCAGGATGGAGTTCATGTAGTTGCCGTTGGCCTTGGCCTTGCACATGGTGACGTTGACGTGATGGCGCGAGAAGGAACTGGTCTTGACGCGGATGCCGCGCTCCAGTGCTTCCTGTCCCAGATAGGTGCCCCACGGCCAGGCGGCGACGATCACATGCACCGACAGGTTCTTGGCCGAGATGCCCATGGCTTCGGAACCGAGAAACGCCATCGGGCGCAGATAGCCCGATTCGAGCCCGTTTTCGCGCACCACGGCGCGCTGCGCTTCGGAGATCGTGTCCTTGTCGAACGGCAGCTCCATGCCGAGGATGTGGGCGGAGCGGAACAGCCGGTCGGTATGTGCCTGCAGGCGGAAAATCGCCGTGCCCTGTTCGGTCTTGTATGCGCGCACGCCCTCGAAGACGCCCATGCCGTAGTGCAGGGTGTGAGTGAGGACGTGAGTGGTGGCGTCGCGCCAGGGGACGAGTTTGCCGTCGTACCAGATGACGCCATCGCGGTCGGCCATAGACATGGACATGGTGAAAATCTCTTAACGAATGGAAAACGCCGATTTTACCGGAATCCGGACGCGGCGAGGCAGCCGCATTGTGGCACGATGCGGTCAGATGGAAGGTAGAACATGCGATGGAAAGGGATGGTTTTTGCGCTGCTGCTGGCGCCGCTTGCCGGCTGTGCCGAGCCTGCGCGCTTCGACTATTACCTGCTGGCCCTGAGCGTGGCGCCGGCGTTCTGCGAGAATGAACCGCGATCGGCGGCGAGATCGCGCGCCACGCGGGCCGCGAAGTCAGCCTGGCCTCCCTGCGCGAGACGCTGGCCCGCGCCGACCCGGCATTGAAGGATGCCGTGGCCTTCGACTGCCAGACGCCGCGCACACCCGACCCAACCAAGCGCCGGCCCATGCTGCGCGAGGTGCGGTTCCATTTCGAGCGCGACCCGGCGACCGGGTTGCCGGGGCAGCCGCTTGCCTACACCCGTGCGAACGTCCGGCATTACAACTCAGGGTGCCCGCAGGGGAAAGCCTATATCGATACGCCGCAGGATTAGATCGATACGCCGCAGGATTAGTGTCGTGATGGTTTGACGCGCACGACTCTTGGGAAGTTGGTCTTCCGCTCGTCGCACTGCCGGAAGCCTACATGTAGGCCTTGGCTTCCTCGCCGGGATTGGGCAGGCCAGCGATCCGCCATGCCTCGCGCGGGCTGGGGAACAGGCGCTGCATGCAGTCAGCATCCTGCCCGGTGAGATGGCAGACGTGACTCAGCGCGGTCACGCTGCCGTGCTTGGCATATTCGCCCCGCAATGCGTGCAGCAGACCGATCTGCAATTCGTTGAGTTCACCCAGGCCGTCGCTGCGGGCGACGCGGTCGGCCAGGCTTTCGCTCCACATTGCCGGGTCGAGCAGGAAACCGTCGGCATCGAAGATGGCGGGGCCGGGCGGGGAGGGGGAAACGTCCATGTCAACTCCTGTGACAGGCTAATTTAATTTAATACATATATAGCACTCCCTACACAGACAGCCAGATGCGGTAGCGCGATGTTCAGGCGAGGTCGAGCCGGGCCACCAGTTTGCGTACCGGCGTGGGCAGTGCCGCATTGAGCGCGTCGGCCGGGGCCAGCCAGATTTGGCCGGGCAGCGTGATCTGGCGCGGCGCAAGCTGCATCTGGATGGGCTGGATATGCAGCTTGAAGTGGGTAAAGCTGTGGCTGAATTGCGGCAGCGCCTGCTGCGCGAGGGGGGTGAAGCCTAAGCGGTCACGGCAGTGGGCGGCGGCGTCGGCATCCGCTGTGAGTTCGGGCAGGCTCCATAAGCCGCCCCAGATTCCCCGTGCGGGGCGCTTTTCCAGCATCAGCTCGCCCCGGTCAAGCAGCAGCAGCATCAACACCTGTTTTTCGGGGAGGGCTTTTTTGGGGCGAGGCGTGGGCAATTCGGCGGTTCGATGCTGCGTGAATGCAATGCAATCGGTATTGACCGGGCACGCCGGGCAGGCGGGCCGGCTGCGCGTGCAGGCGAGTGCGCCCAGATCCATCATGCCCTGGGTATAGGCCTCGATGGCCCTGCGCGGAAGGTGCGACTCGGCCAGTCGCCATAGCGCCGTTTCAACGCTCTTGTCGCCGGGCCAGCCGACGATTCCGGCGTGGCGCGCCAGCACGCGTTTGACGTTGCCGTCGAGAATGGCGCCGCGCCGGCCGAACGCCAGCGCGGCAATGGCGGCAGCTGTCGAGCGCCCGACGCCGGGCAACTGCGCGATGGCATCGGCCGCGGACGGGAACATTCCATCATGGCATTCGGCGATGGTGCGCGCGGCGGCATGCAGGTTGCGCGCGCGGCTGTAGTAGCCGAGCCCGCTCCACAGCGCGAGCACATCGTCCTCGTGCGCGGCAGCGAGGGCGGCCAGATCGGGGAAGCGCGCGACAAAGCGCCCGAAGTAGGGGATGACCGTGGCCACCTGGGTCTGCTGCAGCATGACTTCCGACAGCCAGATGCGGTAAGGATCGCGGGTGGACTGCCAAGGCAGGGCGTGGCGGCCGTGGCGCTGCTGCCAATGGATGATGCGGGAGGCAAATGATTTCACCCCGGCAGGGTAGCCGGGGTGATCGGGTGAATCAATGGGATGCGCCACCGGACGGGTTGGCGTCGTATGCGGCAACCACGCGTTCAGGCGTGGCCGAGTTTCTGGCGGAACAGGTTCATCAGCTTGCCGAACGCCGATTCGGTGATGGACTTGCGTTCGACCAGCACCGCTTCGCCACGGCGAAGCTTGTCGGCCAGGCGGAGCTGGCTGATGGAAAAGCTGTTCATGCCGTCCTGATCCGAGAACAAATAGGTGTTCTTGATGGTGCTGGCCCAACCCAGCCGTGCCCAGCGGAAGGTGCCGTCGTCGTAGTGGAACTCAACCCAGTCGCCCTTGCTCAAGGCGCGGGCGCGCAGCGTGAACTCATCCTCCACACCGGGTGCTTCGGTTTCAGGCGCTGACGTGGCGGCCTCGGCAGCTGCCGGGGCGGGCGTCAGTTCCTCGATTTCCTCGGGCGTGATGTTGGGCAGCGGCACCGGCTGGGCGTTGGGACGCACCGCATTGGCGTGCAGAATGACCAGCGTGGCGAAGAAGCGGTCGGACAGCTTTTGCGGCAGATCGATTTCGGCCACCCCTTCGCGCAGCCGTTTCAGCAATCCGGGCAGGATGCGCACCAGCATCAGCCGTGCGTCCATGTCGGCCTTGGGCTGCACGCTCCATACCAGTTCGCGCATGGTTTCGACATGGCTGTTGAAATGCGCTCCCTGCTCGCCTTCGTTGACGTAATCCAGGGTCAGCAGCTGGGCCCAATCGCGCCGCAAAAACTCGCGCAGGGCGTCCACCACCGGCTGCTCCTTGAGCGCGCGATTGATGAAGTCGTGCACGATCACCGGCGCGAGCTCTGCGCGTTCGGACTGCCTGATCTGGGCAATGTCCTGCTGCAGACTGGCATCGACGATTTCTTCCAGCGTTTCTTCGAGTTGACTGCCCATCGCTTCCAGCTCCACGGCAGCGGAGTCGAATACGGTGATGTCCTTTTCGAAGCTGTCGAGCACCCGGCTGACCACTTGTGAAATGGCTTCCAACCGCGCATTGCCGGCCTCGTTGTCGGGCAGGTGGACGGCCAGCGTGGCGATCGCATCCAGCATCCGGCGGACCGGATGGTTCGATTGCGAGAAGAAGTTGCGGTCGAGCATCGCCGCCTTCAGCACCGGAATCTGCAGGCGCGCGATTTGCGTCTTGAGATGATCCGGGATGGCTGCGTCTTCGAACACCACGTCGAACAGCATCGCCACCGCGTCGACCAGCACCGCGTCGAGCGGGCTTGCCGATTGCATCACCGGGCTTTGCTGCAGGCTGCGCAACACGTTCTGGATCGTGGCGGCTTCCAGCAGGGGCAGTTCGAAGCGGGCGCCGCCAGGCAGCATCATGGCGCCGGATTGCAGCTGGCCGAGCGAGTCGAGCAGGCTGAATCCGGCCAGACCCGCGGGCGCGCCCCCCGTCCCTCCCGCTGTGCTGCCGCTGTGCGCCAGCTGCTCGAACAGCTTGAACATGTCGCCACCCATCTGCCCTTGCATGGCCGCGACCGGACCGGCTGTCCCGGCACTGTTTGGGGGTGTGCCTTGCGCCCGGCCTTTTGCGCCGACCTTGAGATCGGCCAGGATGCCACGGTCGATCAGGAAGCGGTTGATGGACTGGTAGATGTGGGCAAGTTCGGTGGTCAGCGCCAGATCGAACTGGTTCAACAGCACGATCCGTACGTTCTGTTCAATCTGCATGCGGCTGATGCCATCCAGCAGCGCTTCGCACAGTACACGCGGGCCGAGCGGGCTGTCGTTTTCGGACAGGTTGGAGCGGCCAAGCAGGTGGGCGATGCGGGCATCCAGGGCGACCAGCTCCTCGGCGCAGTTGTAACGCAACCGCGAGGTGGCTTTGTCGATCACCAGCGTGATTTCGAAATCCTGGTCGTCCAGCAGGGACAACTCGAACAGTTCACCGCCGGCGGGCTTTTCGCGGTTATGGGAAAAATCGTTGAAGGTCTGGCAATACGCATCCTTGCAGGCGCTCAGCAATTCATTGGTCCGCGTGTTGAGGATGCCCTGGGCGCTGTAATACGAATTGCGCGTCTCCAGCAGCGGCGAACGGTCGGCCATCGCCAGCAGGGTGTTTTCCATGGCCTCGGACTGCCGCGTCAGTACGCGGGTCGCGCCTTCGATCAGCAGGTCGCGGCAGCCGTGCAGGATCGACAGGGTCTCGGCGGAGACCTGCGCGCGGCGCGTACGCTCAAATTGATTGAGGTTAACTACGACAGAGTTTTCTGGCATTTCGCGCTCCATTTGGATCACCTCGCGGTATCGGCGGTTGGCTGACCTGAAAAGGGATGACTTGCGCGTGTCCGGAATGGTGCCGGCGGCCCCGCTGTCTCGGCCACGCTGCTGCGGGAACTGAGACCGGTAACTTTGCGTCCCCGTCTCGCGGCGGGTTTGCCCTGTTCGATGGTCGGCGATCATGTCTGAAACTCGACACACAACCGTACAACTGATTTATCGGCCGGGGCGAGCGAAACTTGAGCGTGCAAATTGGAAAAATCAGCGCGGGCTGGGCGGCAGGTTTTCTTTGAGGCGCAGCATGGCTTTGCGAGTGAGCGACTGCTCCGGGATGCGGGCGCGGCCAGCACGCATTTCAGCCGCGATCCGCTCGCAGTCGAGCGCAACAGGGCGCCCGCCAGCGCTGTCGCAGAACAGGAGGTGGCCATTCACCCCGACCCAGAGCACGCGTGCGGCCGTCAGGCCCTCGTAGGCCGGGTCGAAATCGATCCAGTCGCCTCCACGCAATTGCTGTGCTCGTTGCAGAGCGGAATCATTGCCCGGGGTATCCGAAAACGGGGGGGCGAGCGACTCCATCTGCTCCCGCGAGACGCGGCGCGGCGTGAATGAGTTGATCATTCTTTCGCGTTGACCGAGGGCGGGGCGAATCCAGTTTTCCTGGGTGGCGGTGACGGCGCCGAAAAAATCCTTCAGCTGCGCAGGCTCGGCCCCTTGCGCCAGCAGCCCGCGCCGCAGCGCGGCGTTGATGGACGGTATCGATTGCAGGCGGGATTCCCGCGTCGCGTCGCTGTCCGGTGTCTGCAGGCTGAGAAAAAGCTGTTGCAGGGTGTGGCAGGCCGTGCGCCAGTCAGGGCCCTCGCCGGATTCGGCCACATACAGCGAAGCCATGTGCGGCACCCAGGCCGCTTCCAGTCGCCGCAAAACGGATTCCGGGGCAGGGTAGCGTTCGGTCAGATCTTGCAGGTTTTCCAGCGCCAGCAGGGCGCCCAGTTCCTGGCGTTCGATGTGCTCCATCCGCGCCACTTCAGAAGCCAGCCCGGGATCCGGGCGTGCCGCTTCGCCGGCCAGCCAGGCGGCCAGGCTGTCGTGCGCCTGCGCAAAGGCCTCGACGGGATGCTCGGGATCGTGGTGGAGGGCGGCGCAGGCGGCCTCGATGTGCTCGAGCGCATGGGCGTGCGAGGCGTCGTGCTCCGGAAAACGGCGCGAGAGCAGGCCCATCAGATCAATCAACTGGCGTGCCGGGTGCTGCTCGGCGCTGAAAAAGTCGGGCGCAACCAGGGCGTCCCGGAGGGCCGGGATTTGCAGTTGCGCGATTGCGGCCCTGTAACGCGGCGACAGTCCCGGGTCGTCGAGAATGAATTCGAACAGACCGGCGACGGCATCCAGCACGGCGAGGTCATGTGCATCGGTGCCGGAATGATCACCCTGCTGCAATTGCTGCAGGATGTGCATGGGCGCCTCTGGCAGTGCGACCGGCAGGCGGTTTTGCCAGCCTGTCAGGCTGCCGATCAGGCGGCGCGGCATGGGCGTGAGCCCGTCTTTTGGCGCGCTTGTGCCTGCCGGGCCGGTTTCGTTCGCTTGTGCGGCCACCGATTGGATATGTTTCAGGATGGCCTGTCCGGCATCGCTTGGCGCGCGCCGGGTCAGGGAGGCAGCGTGTACGACAGGAAGCTCAGGGAGGCCTTGCGCACTCAGAAACTGGTAGAGCGCCGTGTAGGTGTACTTCAGCGTGTCGAGCAGGGGGGCGCTGGCACACTGGAGCAGGAGGGTGCCGCAGCCCGGGTCGATGCCCAGCGCATCGAGCGCGCGCGATAGCGAGCGAATGACCGGCAGCGGGCCATAGGCGTTGGCATGGTCTGCTGGATATTCCAACGCTGCCCGCCGCACCGCCCGCAGGCGGCCGAACAGCAGCAACATGTCGGCCCGCAGGACTTCGGTCAGCTGGGTGGCGACTTTTTCTTCTGCCAGTTGCCGCTTGAGCGCGTCGTCATCCAGCAGTTGCAGTTCGGCCGGGCGGCTGTCATGGCGGAGGGTAAACGTCTCGGGCCGGGCGAGGTGAAGCCGGAATTGGTTGGCAAACGCAGCGGACAAGGCGTCTGGACGGCTATTGAGCCAGTCCAGACAAGTCTGCCCGGTTGCGATGGCCGAAGACGTCATCTGCGGCGCAATGGCGCGCAAAACGCTGCCCTGAAGCGGGGCATGGCTGCGCTGGAAAAAATTGTCCAGCGCCTGCGCCATGCGTGCATCGGCTTCAGACAGCAGCGCAGCAGGCGTCGGGGGAGTCGATTGGGTATTCATGGCCTGGTAGTCATAACGGCCATGACTTGCGAATTATTGAACTGCGGCCAGCCAGATGGCCTGTCTGCAAGCAGTGTTTGGAGCGGGCGAAGGGAATCGAACCCTCCTCATGAGCTTGGGAAGCTCAGGTAATGCCACTATACGACGCCCGCGCGGTACTTGTGCCCTTCAGGGTAGAATTCGGCATGATACTGAAACTCATGCCTATCGGATAGAAAAGAAGTGATTTGTGATTGAACTGGTCATCAACGGCGAACCCCGCAGCTTCCCCGCGCCGCTTACCCTGGCTCAACTGATCGAGTTGCAGGACCTGGCGGGAAAGCGCATCGCCATCGAAAAAAACGGCGAGATCGTCCCGCGCGGGCAGCATGCCACCACGCCGCTGGCCAGCGGCGACCGCCTGGAAATCGTCGTCGCGGTCGGCGGCGGCTGAAGTGCGTGAAGCGTGAGGGGGGGGTAAGGGGTGAGGTGGGAGCCCCGCCTGACTCCCTCGCTTCGCTCCCCCCGTGCCTTACTCCTCACCCCTTAACTCCTCACCCCTTATGGTTTGCCTGAATTTATGAACCCTCTCGTCATCGCCGGTAAATCCTATTCTTCACGCCTGCTGGTCGGCACCGGCAAGTACCAGGATTTCGAACAGACGCGCATCGCGGTCGAGGCCTCGGGCGCCGAAATCATCACCGTCGCCATCCGCCGCACCAATATCGGCCAGGATGCCGGTCAGCCCAGCCTGCTCGACGCGCTGCCGCCGTCGAAATACACCTACCTGCCCAATACCGCGGGCTGCTACACGGCCGACGACGCCATCCGCACGCTGCGTCTGGCGCGCGAACTGCTCGACGGTCACGCGCTGGTCAAGCTCGAGGTGCTGGGCGACGCCGAATCGCTGTATCCCAACGTGGCCGAGACGATCAAGGCCGCCGAGGTGCTGGTGAAGGATGGATTTCAGGTGATGGTCTACACCTCGGACGATCCGATCGCCGCCAAACAGCTGGAAGACATCGGCTGCGTCGCGGTGATGCCGCTGGCGAGCCTGATCGGCTCCGGCATGGGCATCCTCAATCCGTGGAACCTGCAGATCATCATCGACCGCCTTTCGGTGCCGGTGATCGTCGATGCCGGCGTCGGCACCGCGAGCGACGCCACCATCGCGATGGAGCTCGGCTGCGACGCGGTGCTGATGAATACGGCGATTGCCGGCGCCGGCAATCCGGTGTTGATGGCGTCGGCGATGAAGAAGGCGGTGGAGGCCGGCCACGAGGCCTTTCTGGCCGGTCGTATGCCGAAGAAGATCTATAAGGCCAGCCCGAGTTCGCCCACCAGCGGCCTCATTACGGGCAACAAACAAGCATGACGACAGACACCGGCGCGCACCCGCGCATCCGATCCTATGTGCTGCGCGCCGGCCGCGTCGGCTCCGGTCAGGCGCGTGCGCTGGCCGAAATCGGGCCGCAGTTCATGCTGCCGTATCAGCCTGCGGTGCTCGATCTCAATGCGGTGTTCGGCCGTGCCGCCGCCAATTCAGAACCGGTGCCGCGCATCCTGGAAATCGGCTTCGGCATGGGCGAGGGGCTGGCCGAGATTGCCGCCGCCCATCCAAAAAACGACTACCTCGGCGTCGAGGTTCACACGCCCGGCGTCGGCGCACTGCTGAAGCAGCTCGGTGAGCGCGGCCTCACCAATGTGCGGGTCATCCAGCATGACGCCGTCGAGGTACTGACGAACATGCTGGCACCGGCCAGCCTCGCCGGCATCCACATCTTCTTTCCCGATCCCTGGCACAAGAAGCGCCATCACAAGCGCCGCCTGATCCAGCCGCCGCTGGTGAGCCTGCTGGCCAGCCGCCTAGTGCCTGGCGGCTATATCCACCTGGCGACTGACTGGCAGGACTACGCCGAGCAGATGCTGGCGGTGATCGGCGCCGAGCCGCAGCTGCAAAACACCGTGGCGGATTACGCGCCGCGCCCCGACACCCGTCCGCTCACCAAGTTCGAACAGCGCGGCATCCGCCTGGGCCATGGGGTGTGGGATATGGTGTTCCGCCGGGCCTGACTCGCCGCATCATGCGGCTATGATGCAGGCATGGATATCCTCGCCCTCGTCAAATCCGCATTCGCGCTGTTTGCCATCGTCGACCCGGTCGGCGTCATCCCGATTTTCCTTCACGCCACCCAGGGCCATACGCTGGCGCAAAGTCACGCGGCAGCGCGTATCGCAGCGCTGACGGTGCTGGGTGTGCTGACGCTGTTTACCTTTGCCGGTGAACCCTTGCTGCTGTTCTTCGGCATCCGGCTTGCGGCGTTCTCGGTGGCGGGCGGCTTGTTGCTGCTGTTGCTGGCGCTGTCGATGGTGGGGGCGCAAATCAGCCCGCAGCGGCAGACCGAGGACGAGGCGCAGGAGGCAGAAGAGAAGGACTCGGTCGGCGTGGTGCCGCTGGGGGTGCCGCTTCTGGCCGGGCCGGGCGCGATCACCCACGTGATCGTGGCGTCGAGTGCGGCGCAGGGCGATGCGCTGCATCAGGGTCTGCTGCTGATCCCGGTGGTGCTGGTGGCCCTGTCGGTGTGGCTGGCGTTTCGAGCTGCGCCGATGATCGCGCGGCGCCTTGGAAAAACCGGAATTCATGTCGTCACGCGCTTGATGGGCCTGATCATCGCTGCGATTTCAGTCGAGATGATCGCAGGCGGCCTGGGCAAGCTGTTTCCGGGTTTGCTGGCCTGACCGGGTGCGTCGTGCACCGCCCGGGGGCATGCCTTGCGCAATGCCCACATCATCCCTCGCGATCTATCATGTGTTCACAGTTGGCACGATTGTTTCGCCAAGCAAATATTCATCCCAAACCAAAGGAGTCAAGAATGGAATTCGGTATCGTCGGACTGGGTCGCATGGGCGGCAACATGGCGCGGCGACTGGCGCGCAAGGGCGCGCAGACTGCGCTGTTCAACCGCAGTTTTGATGTGACGCAAAGCCTGGCTGAAGAAACGGGCCATCTCGCCTGCGACAGCTTGCAGGCCCTGGTCGATGCACTCGCCGCGCCGCGCATTGTGTGGCTGATGTTGCCTGCCGGCGACGCAACGGAAGCCACGCTGCAAGCCTTGCGGCCGATGCTGGCGTCGGGCGACCTGGTCGTGGATGGGGGCAATTCCTTCTACAAGGACGTGCAGCGCCGCGCCGCCTGGCTGGCCGAGCGCCAGATCGAGTTTTCCGACGTCGGGGTGTCCGGCGGCGTGTGGGGGCTGGAGAACGGTTATTGCCTGATGTTCGGTGCGAGCGAAGCGGCGGCGGCACGGCTCAAGCCCTATATGGAAAAGCTCGCGCCCGCCGCGGACCGCGGCTGGCTGCATTGCGGCTCGGTCGGTTCCGGGCATTTCGCCAAGATGGTTCATAACGGCATCGAGTACGGCATGATGCAAGCACTGGCCGAAGGCTTCGCGCTGATGAAGAACAAGCCGGGGTTTGAACTGAATCTCGCCGAAATTGCCGAGCTGTGGCGCCACGGCAGCGTGGTGCAATCGTGGCTGCTCGATTTGTCGGCGGATTTTCTGGCACAGGACCAGACGCTCGAGAACATTCAGCCTTATGTCGGCGACTCCGGCGAAGGCCGCTGGACCGCGCTTGAAGCGATCGAACTGGGCGTTCCCGCGCCCGTGATGACGCTGTCCCTGATGATGCGTTTTGCCAGCCAGGGCAAGGGCGATTACGCCAATAAAATGCTGGCGAAAATGCGTCAGGGCTTCGGCGGCCACGCCGTCAAGGAGGGCTGAGATGAACCTGGGCCAAAATGCTCCAGCCGATAACCTGCCGTGTTCGTTCGTGATTTTCGGTGCGACCGGCAACCTCGCGTCCAACAAACTCCTGCCTGCGCTGTATCACCTGGAAGCGGCCGCGCGGCTGGCGGAGTCGCTCACCATCATCGCGTTTTCCCGGCGTGACTGGACCACGGAAAACTGGCGTGAACACATGCGTGAGACGCTCCGGGGCAAGATCAAGGGTTCGCTCGATACGCCGGTGTTTGAACGCTTCATTGCGCGCTTCAGCTATTTCAAGGGCGACCTCAACGACGCCGCCGCCTACAGTGCGCTGGCCGAGCGTCTGCCGCCCGAATCGGCGTGTTCGAGCGCGGTGTTCTATCTCGCCATCAAGCCGGCGGAATTCGGCGCGGTGATCCAGAACCTCGAAGCAGCGGGACTCAATAAGCCGCGCGGCATGCACCGGGTGGTGATCGAAAAACCCTTTGGCGAAGACCTCGAATCGGCGCAGATGCTCAATCGCCTGCTGCACCAGCATTTCGACGAGGAACAGGTTTACCGCATCGATCATTTTCTCGGCAAGGAGACGGTGCAGAACCTGCTCGTCTTCCGCTTCGCCAACACCCTGATCGAGCCCCTATGGAACCGCAATTTCATCGACCATGTGCAGATCACCGTGGCCGAGTCGATCGGCATCGAGAACCGGGCCGATTACTATGACCGCGCCGGCGCGCTGCGCGACATGCTGCAAAACCACCTGATGCAGTTGTTGACCGTCGTTGCGATGGAACCGCCCGCCGCGCTCGAAGCCGACGCGCTGCAGGACGAAAAGGTGAAGGTGCTGCGCTCGATTCGTCCGATCGCCAAGCGTGCGGTGCACGCGCATGCGCTGCGTGCGCAATACACCCGCGGCACGATCGATGGCAAGCCCGTGGTGGGCTACCCGCAGGAAGAAAACGTCGAACCGAATTCGATCACCGAAACCTTCGTCGCCGCCAAGTTTTACATCGACAACTGGCGCTGGCGCGGGGTGCCGTTCTACCTGCGAACCGGCAAGCGCATGCCGCACCAGACCTCGATGATCGCGATCCGCTTTCGCCAACCACCGCAGCAGCTGTTCCGCGAGACCCCGCTCGAGTCGATCGATCCCAACTGGATCCTGCTGTCGATCCAGCCTGACGAATCGATGCGCATGGAAATCCACGTCAAGCAGCCCGGGCTCGACATGGACACCCGGCTGATGCAGATGAACGCGAGTTTCCTCAAGACCGACGAGCAGACGCTTGACGCTTATGAAACCCTGCTGCTCGACGTCATCGAGGGTGACCGTTCGCTGTTCTTGCGCTTCGACGAAATCGAATGGGCCTGGCGGGTGGTCGATCCCATTCTCAATCACTGGGCGGTCGAGCGCGAATACATCCAGACCTACCCTGCCGGCAGCTGGGGGCCGGCCGATGCCAATCGCCTGTTCGACAGCGACGACCAGATCTGGCGCAACGAATTGTGATGCAGCCCGATTGGCGGGTGTTTGCCGATGCCGGCACGCTCGTGGCGGCGCTGGCCGATGCGCTGTGCGCCGAGGCCGAAACCGCCATCGCCGCGCGCGGCGTGTTTCATCTGGTGCTGGCGGGCGGCACCACCCCGCTGGCCCTCTATCGCGCGCTGGCTGACCGGCGTGCGGGCGATGCGCGCTGGCAGGTCTGGTACGGCGACGAGCGCTGCCTGCCGGCGGGCCATCCCGAGCGCAACAACGTCATGATCGAAGCCGCCTGGCTTGCCGCGTCAAGCATTCCGCCTGAAAGCCGTCGCCCGATCCCGGCCGAGTGTGGCGCGGTCGACGCCGCAGCGCGCTATGCCGGGTGGCTGAAGGACGTGGGCGATTTCGATGTCGTGCTGCTCGGCATGGGCGAGGACGGCCATGCCGCGAGTCTGTTTCCCGATCGCGACTGGGGCGGAGCGCCGGGCAGCCCGGACGTGCTGGCGATTCATGCTGCGCCGAAGCCGCCGCCCGAGCGGGTGAGCCTGTCGGCGGCGAGGCTGAGTCGCAGCCGGCGTGTATGGTTCGTGATCACCGGTTCGGGCAAGCGTGAAGCACTGGCGCGCTGGAAAAGCGGCGAGACGCTGCCGGTAGCGGCGGTGCGGGGCAAGTTGAACACCGCGGCCTGGCTGGACGCAGCCGCCTGGCCGGCAGAGGCATAGTCAGTCGGCGGCGTCGGGTTTCGGGGCGGCCGTTTTTTTGGGCTTGTTCGCCGCTGCCGCAAGCATCGCCTGGCGCGACGCCGGGGTTTCCAGGCTGATGCGGCCGAGGGTGCCGCTGCGGTAATCGGTGAGCAGGATCATCGCCGCTTTTTCCAGATCGAGCTCGGCGCCGCGCCCCTTCTTCAGGCAGCCGCGTTTTCTCGCCACCGCTTCCAGCACCCCGGGCGCATCCAGCCCTTCCAGCGAAAAGCCGTAACGCGCCTTCAGCAGAGTCGGGTAGCGTTCGAGCAGAATGCCCGCAAGGAAAATCGCCACTTCCTCGTCGATCACCGCGTTGCGGCCGATCGCGTGGCTGGCCGCCAGCATGAAGCCGTCGGAATCGTGCTCGATCTTCGGCCAGGTCATCCCCGGCGTGTCGACCAGCATCAGCCGCGGTGACAGATTGATGCGCTGCTGCGACTTGGTCACTGCCGGCTCGTCGCCGACTGCCGCCACGCGGCGCTTGACCCAGGTGTTTATCAGCGTGGATTTGCCGACGTTGGGGATGCCCATGATCATCAGCCGCAGCGGCTTGAAGGTGTCGTCGCGGTGCGGCGCCAGTTTCTGCGCCAGCGCGGGCAGCTTGGCGACATCGGATGCTTTCTTGGCGGAAATCGCCACCGCCAGCACGCCGGGCTGCTTGTTGAAATAGTCGAGCCAGGCGCGGGTGGCGACCGGGTCGGCCAGGTCAGCCTTGTTCAGCAGCTTGAGACACGAGCGCTGGCGATGCAGGCGCAGTTCGTGAATCATCGGGTTGCTGCCGGCTTCCGGCAGGCGGGCGTCGAGCACCTCGACCACCACGTCGATCTGCGCCATCGTCTCCGCGGCTTTTTTGCGCGCGGTGGTCATATGACCGGGGAACCACTGGATCGCCATGAGGTAGGGGGTTCGGGGGAAAGGGCGGGATTATCCCACTAGTCCGGGCTTAGCCGGCACCGCCGCCGCTGCCCACGCCGTGCGCCGCCGCGAGCACCAGCGCATCGAAGTCGGCCGCGTTCATCAGGCCGCGCTCGGCGACGATGTCGCGCACCGGTCGCCCGGATTGCTCCGATTCCTTGGCGACCTCGGCAGCCTGGTTGTAGCCGATCCGGGTGTTGAGCAGGGTGGCGAGCGCGACGCTCTGGTGGGTGAAGAAGGCGCAGCGTTCGCGATTGACGACGATGCCCTTGAGGTTCTTTTCGGTGGCGGCGTTCATCGCGTTGGTCAGCCAGTCCATGGCGTCGAACAGCGCGCTGCCGAGTGCCGGCATCATCACGTTGAGCTCCATCTGCCCGGCCTGCACCATGTAGGAGACGGCAGCGTCCTGCCCCAGCACCTGGAAGCACACCTGGTTCAGCATCTCGAACATCACCGGGTTGACCTTGCCGGGCATGATGGATGACCCCGGCTGCACTGGCGGCAGCTGGATTTCGCCGAGACCGGTACGCGGGCCGGACGCCAAGAGGCGCAGGTCGTTGGAGATGCGGGTCAGCTCCAGCGCGAGGTTGCGGATCTCGCCCGACAGCCGCGCCAGATCATTCATCGATTGCATCTGCGCGACCAACTGGCCAACGCGGATCGGTTCGCCGGTGAGTGTCGCCAGTTCGGCGGCGGCGCGCGCCGCATAGTCGGGCGAGGTGTTGAGCCCGGTGCCGGCGGCGGAACCGCCGAGCCCGATCTCGCATAGCGCCGGGCGCACCGCGTCGAGCGCCGCGGCGCAGCGCATGAGCGTCCAGGCGTAGCCGGCGAATTCCTGTCCCAGCGTGGTCGGCACCGCATCCTGCAGATGGGTGCGGCCGGACTTCACCGTGTCCTTCTCTCGCTCGGCCAGGCGCGAAAATTCCGCGGCCATGGCGTGCACCGCCGCGGTCAGGCGCGGCAGCTTGGCCAGCACGGCGAGCCGGATCGCGGTGGGGATGGTGTCGTTGGTCGACTGCCCCATGTTGACGTCGTCGTTGGGGTTGACCGGCTGGTAGGCGCCTTTTTTCCCGCCCAGCGCCACGTTGGCGAGGTTGGCGATCACTTCGTTGCTGTTCATGTTGTGGCTGGTGCCGGCGCCGGCCTGGAAGCGGTCGACCACGAATTCGTCCACATGCTCGCCGGCGAGGATTTTCTCGCAGGCGGCGGCGATGGCGTCGCGCTTCGCTTCGGGTAGCCAGCCCGGCTGGCAGTTGGCGCGCGCGGCGGCCAACTTGATTCGCACGTGCGCTAGTACGAAATCCTTATCCGGGCGGCGGCCGGAGATGGGAAAATTGGCCACCGCGCGTGCGGTCTGTGCGCCATACCAGGCGTTCCCGGGAACCTTGACTTCGCCGAGCGAGTCTTTCTCAGTGCGAAATTCGTTCATGGTTGAAAAATAATGCAGACGTTACAAAGCGTTCGATTTTATCCGATGTGGCTGGCCGGGCTGTTGCTGGCCTTGATGATTTCGGCGGCGCAGGCCGCCGATTTCAAGGTGACCGACACCAACGGCAAGCCCCATTCGCTGTCCGGCTACAAGGGGAAATGGGTGCTGGTGAATTACTGGGCGACCTGGTGCCCCCCCTGCCTGGAAGAGATCCCCGACCTGATCGCGTTGCACGAAAACAAGAAAAACAACCTCGTGGTCATCGGCGTCGCCATGGATTACCGCAACGCCAAGCAGGTGACCGATTTCGCCGAGGGCCTGCTGGTCGAATATCCGATCGTGCTGGGCACCCCTGAAATCGTCAGCCAGATCGGCCCGGTGCAGGGTTTGCCGACCACCTATCTGTTCAACCCTGAGGGTAAAATGGTCGCCCAGCAAGTGGGTCTGATTACGCGGGCGTCGGTGGAAAGCTACATCGCCAGCAAGCCGGCCCGCCCGAAAAAATAAGTCTGCAAAACCGAGGAGACACCATGCGCCAAATGCTTATCGCGTTCTTCCTGATATTGGCTGCGCCCGCCTGGGCGGAGACGCGCGACCCGGCCAACCATTTCTTTCAGCCCAAGTTCGGCGACCTGCAGGCCGATTTGCAGGAAGCCAGAAAGCAGGGCAAGCAGGGCATCTTCCTTTTCTTCGAGATGGACGCCTGCCCCTTTTGCGAGCGCATGAAAACTACCATCCTCAACCAGTCCGACGTGCAGGATGACTATCGCGCAAAATTCCTGCTGTATCCGATCGACGTCAACGGCGACACGGAAATGACCGATTTCCAGGGCAATCACACCACCGAAAAGGCGTTTGCTTTCGGTCTGCGCGTGCGTGCCACGCCGGTATTGATGTTCTTCGATCTCGACGGCAAAATGGTGGCGCGCCATACCGGCCCGGTCAAGAACAAGGACGAATTCCTGCTGCTGGGGCGCTATGTCAGCGAAGGCGCCTACACGACGCAGCACTTCACCAAATACAAGCAAGGAAAATGAAGCGCGCCGCTTGCTGTGCGGCGCTGGCGTGGGCATTGTCCGGCGCAGCCGTGGCGGAGCGCCTGACGCTGGAAGAAGCCCTGGCTACCGTGACAGCCGCCCATCCCGACCGGCGCATGGCCGAGAGCGATCTTGCGCTGTCGCGCGCCGACCGCGAGCAGGCGGCCAGTCGGCAGGATTTCAGCCTGTTTCTGGACGGCAGCCTGCGCCGGGGACGGCAACCCGATGGGGACTGGAAGCCCGACAATCTCGGCCGCATCGTCGCGCGCAAGCCCTTGCTGGATTTCGGGCGGACCGACCAGGCTGTCGCCGCCGCCGACCAGGAAATTGCAGCGCGTCACGCCGAGCTGCTCAGCATCGAGAGCCTGCGCCGCATCGATATCATGGCCCGCTATTTCGACGTGCTGCTGGCCGACCAGCAGTATGTCGCGGACAACGAATTCATGACGGTGGCCTATCTCGACTGGGACAAGGCCCGCGAGCGATTTGAGCTGGGCGTCGGCAACCGGCCCGATCTGCTGCGGCTGGAAGCGTTCTATCAGGACTGGCGTGAACGACGCAACGCCAGCCTGCAGCGCACGCGCAGCACGCGGCAGAAACTCGCGCATGCCATGTATCGCCCGGGCAAGCTGCCGGCCACCCTCGCCGAACCTGCCTTACAGGACAATACCCGGCCGGTGCCTGAATTCGATTCGCTGCAGGCCTGGATGATGCAGAAGAATCCGCGGGTGCAGGCCTTGCAGGCGCAACTCGCGGCGTCCGATTCGCGGCTGGGCGCGATTCGCGCCGAACGCAATCCGACGCTGGACGCCGAAGTGTTCGGTTCCGGCTTTAGCCGCGAATCGACCACCCGCGATGAACTCAGCGCCGGGCTGGTATTCAATATCCCGCTTTACCAGGGCGGCCGAGTGGATGCGCGCGTGGCGCGCGAGCTGGCGCAGAAGGAGCGCCGCGCCGCCGAGCTGGAAAAACTCAAGCTCGATCTTTCGGACTCGCTTCTCGCCACCTTGCAGGAGATCGAGTGGTTGCGTGGCAGTGGCATCGCCGCCGCCGACAAGCAGGTGGAATATCGCGACTGGGCGCTGGAACGCGCGCGCGCCGAGTACGAGCTCGAACTGAAAACCAATCTCGGGAACAACATGGCGGAAACCCAGGCAGCGCAACTGCGGCGCAAACAAATGGAATACCGCCTGGCGCTGGCGCTCGCGCGGCTGGAAGCATTGTCCGGCGGCGACCTGCCGCCTGTTGAGGGAGCACAGTAATGAAGCAGCGCATTGTGGGGGTCGCACTGGCCGGGTTGTGTCTGGGGGCGGCCGGATCGTCATGGGCGGCCGAGCGGGTCGAGCTCACCACCCGCGTGTCCGGCGTGGTCGAGGAAGTCCTGGTGAAGTCTGGTCAGCGGGTGAAGAAGGGCATGGTACTGCTGCGTCTCGACCGAACCGTGCTGCAGGCCCGACTTGATGAGGCAACGGCGGAGCAGGCGCGGGCGGATGCCGAGGAGGCGGACGCCAGGCGCGAACTGGAGCGGGCGGAGGAGTTGTTCAACCGCACCGTGTCGTCGGCCAGCGAACTCGAAGCGGCCACGTTGCGCCACGCTCGGACGAAATCCGCCCTGTCGGGCGCCAACGCGCGCCTCGTGATTGCGAAAAAGAACCTTAGCGACGCTGAACTGAAGGCGCCGTTCAATGGTGTGGTCAGTTCGGTGCCGGGTGGCACGGGCACCGTGGTGACAGCGGACTGCCAGCCGAAGACGCTGGTTATCCTGAGTCCGCCCTGAACGGGCGGGCTGGTTTGGCTTGACGCGCAGGCGACTTGAACCGCGCGACAGGGCAAACCCGTGGCATTGCCCTCAGGGCAGCTGTCTGGCGGTCATGCGCTTGGCGGCTCCCGCCTCCATTTCCGCCGCCTGATGCGGCGAAGCCACAGCGGCGATCACCCTGCGGCACATCGGCAGGACCGTGTTGAAGCCCGCCAGGTCATTCACTTCGCTCATCTGCCGATAAGCCGGTGATTTGGTTCCCACCAGTGTGGCCATGAATTCCAGCACGTAGTTGCGCCCCGCTTCCAGACCGTCTACTGGTTGAGGGGTCGTGGCAGCAGCTTGCGCAGGCACCTCCGGGACCGTCGGCAGGCTGGGTGCGGCGGTGGCCTGGGCGGCCGCCGGGTTGTGCGGCGTCTCGATGAACCCGCTTTGCAGCAAATCGTTCACCATCGTTTCCAGCTCGGCGCAACTGGGCAGCTTGCTGCGGAGTTCGCCAAGCGAAATACCGTTGCCGATCGCGAACATGATTTGCCGCTGCTTGGGCCGCAGGGTGTGGCCGTGGTTGAAGATTTCATCCTGTCCCTTAGCCGTGCGGGACAATTGCATTGTCATGTCCATGGTCGCCTCCAATTGTTATCGTGGTGCAGGTGAAGCACCTATGTCAGCCCAGCATGCCCAGTGCCAGGGCTTGGATTGCGCGCATCTCCTTTGCCGGCCAGCTTGCAGCGCGGTTGGCGGGGGAGGGGCGTATCGATAAACGGCGGCAGACGTGACGAATGCGTGACGGCTGGTTGAAATTTCGCCAGGGTGGCGAACCAGCTTGGCGTCCCAACCGGGGACGTTTCAACTGCGGGATGCGACGGTCGTGTCGGCCGGTTGGGTGCTGGGGGTGTAATCCCAGTGGCGCTTCCAGGCGCCAACCACAAGGTTGGGGTATTCCGGGCGCCCCAGGCTGCCGTTGTAACGGCCCAGCGCGCGGAATAAGTCGCCGCGCTCGATGTCGATGTAATGCCGCAAAATCAGGGCGCCGTAGCGCAGGTTGGTGCGCAGCTGGAACAGGTTGTGGTCGGGGTTGCCGATGGCCTTGACCCAGAACGGCATCACCTGGGTGTAGCCGCGCGCGCCCACCGGCGACACCGCGTACTTGCGGAAACCGCTTTCGACCTGGATCAGGCCGAGCATCAGTTGCGGGTCGACCCCGGCGCGCGAGGCTTCCCAGTGCAGGGTGGTCAGAAATTCCAGCCGTTCGGCCTCGTCTGGCATGCGCTTGGCGAGCCGGCTCGACATTTCCTGCAGCCAGGCTGTCTCGTCCGCAACCTGCCGGAACGCCGTGCGGGTGACCGCGGTATCGGCCAGTTCGCGCTGCATGGACGAACGCACATTGGCCGACATTGCCTCTTCGCGCTGGTTGCCCGCATGCGCGGGCAGGGCAAGCAGCAGGGCGGTGATCAGTAATCCGATGTGCGTTGTCTTCTTCATGTCAGCCTCCTAAAATTCCAGTCAAAAATGCCGTTGCATCGGCCAGCGCGATTTTCTGCGCTTCGCCGCTTTGACCCGGCGCGGCGCGGCGCGGCTGGTATTCGATCGCGCCGTCCGCGAGGCCGCGCTCGCCCACCGTGACGCGATGCGGAATACCGATCAACTCGGCGTCGGCAAACATCACGCCAGGGCGCTCGTCGCGGTCGTCCAGCAACACATCATGACCGGCGGCAACCAGTTCAGCATATAACGTATCGGCAGCTTGTCCAACCAACTCGCTCTTGCCGTAGCCGATGGCCACGATCACCAGCAAGAACGGCGCCATGGTTGATGGCCAGATGATGCCTTTGGCGTCGTGATTCTGCTCGATGGCCGAGGCCACGATGCGCGACACGCCGATGCCGTAGCAGCCCATTTCCATGGCCTGCGACTTGCCGGCCTCGTCCAGATAGGTTGCGTTCATCGCCTGCGAATACGTGCTGCCAAGCTGGAATACGTGGCCGACCTCGATGCCGCGGCACAGTTGCAGCGCGCCCTGGCCGTCGGGGCTGGTGTCGCCGGACATCACATTCCTTATATCGGCCACAACATCCGGTTCCTGCAGGTCACGACCAAAATTTACCCCGGCGAGGTGATATTTCGGCTTGTTGGCGCCGCAGACAAAATCGCTCATCGCCGCGACCGTGCGATCCGCAATGACCCTGATTTTGGCGCGATCGAGCCCGACCGGCCCCAGGAAACCCGGCGGGCAATCGAAGGCCGCGCGGATCTCGGCTTCACTCGCTAGCCGGAAGTCCGCCGTGCCGGGCAGCTTGCCGAGCTTGACCTCGTTCAGCATGTGGTCGCCGCGCAGCAGCAGCGCGACCATCTGCTCGCCGGCGCTGTCCTTGACCATCCCGGCGATGAGCTTCACGGTCCGGGTGAGCGGGATGTCGAGCAATGCCGCGACGTCCTCGCAGGTGGTCTGTTTCGGCGTATCCACCTCGCGCAGCGTTTCCTGCGGCGCGGCGCGCGGCGCGGCAGGGGCGAGCGCCTCGGCGAGCTCGACGTTGGCGGCGTAGTTGGAGTCAGGGCAGTAGGCGATCAGGTCTTCGCCGGAATCCGCCAGCACGTGGAACTCGTGCGAGGCGGAGCCGCCGATGGCGCCGGTGTCGGCCGCCACCGCGCGGAAGGTCAGCCCCAGCCGGCTGAAAACCCGCGTGTAGGCGTCATACATGGTCTGATAGGTGGCGGCGAGGCTGTCCTTGCCGGCATGGAAGGAATAGGCGTCCTTCATCAGGAATTCGCGCGCGCGCATGACGCCGAAGCGCGGCCGGATCTCGTCGCGGAACTTCATCTGGATCTGATAGAAGTTGACCGGCAGTTGCCGATAGCTCTTGATTTCACGCCGTGCGACGTCGGTGATGACTTCCTCGTGGGTGGGGCCGAAGCAGAAATCGCGCTGGTGGCGGTCCTTGATCTTCAGCATCTGCGGTCCGAACACCGCCCAGCGCCCGGTCTCCTCCCACAGTTCGGCGGGCTGCACCGCCGGCATCAGGAGTTCGATCGCGCCGGCGCGGTTCATCTCCTCGCGCACCACCGCCTCGACCCGGCGCAGCACGCGCAGTCCCAGCGGCATCCAGGTATACAGTCCCGACCCCAGGCGCTTGATGAGGCCGGCGCGCAGCATCAGCTTGTGGCTGACCAGTTCGGCTTCGGAAGGGGCTTCCTTGGTGGTGGAAATGAAAAAGCGGGTGGCGCGCATGGTGGAATAATCGGGACGAAAACGCGCATTTTAGCGTGCGTGCGGTTAATCTTCCGCCCTCGTTTTTGCGACAGGACGGCAATGCGCTTGAAGTTTGGGAAACACCGGGCAACCGATGACGGGCTGGAAGTGACCGAGGAACGCGGCATGCGTACGCTGCACCTGGGCAGTCGCGCGATCCAGAGCGCGATGCGGGTCAGCCGGCCTTGGGATCTTGAGTTGGCCTATACCCGGGCGATGATGGGCTTCCTGATGTTCAACCCGATGCCGCAGGAGGTGCTGATGATCGGCCTCGGCGGCGGCTCGCTCGCCAAGTTCATCCGCCGGCAGCGGCCGCAGACGCATATCACCGCGGTTGAGATCGACCCGCGGGTGATTGCCGCCGCGCGCACGCATTTCGAGTTGCCGCCTGACGACGACGCACTCAGGGTGGTCGAGGCTGACGGCGCCCTGTACATGCGCCAGCATCCCGCCAGTGCCGACGTCATCCTGCTCGACGGCTTCGATGCCGGCAACCAGGTGGAGGCGCTGGCGACCCAGACTTTTTATGCGGCATGCCGTCGCGCGCTCAAACCGGGCGGGGTGCTGGTGGTGAATTTATGGGGGCGCGACAGCGAATTCCCCGAGTATTTCGCGCGCCTGACCCGGGCGTTCGATGGTGAAGTCGGCTGGATTCCGGTGCAGGACAAAACCAATGTCATCGTGTTCGGCTTCCACGAGCCGGGGGCGGCGGCAAGACTCGTTGCGTCGCGGCCGAAGCTGGAAGACCTGTCGAAGCGGTGGGGACTCGACCTGCGCAGCTTCGCACGCGATTTTCAATGGGCGGACGGGATCGCGCCGCTGCTGGAATAATGCGCCCAATCGGGTGTGTCCGTGCGGCCTGTGTTGGCGTAAAAATATTAATTAAATCAATTGCTAACGGGAGATTTCCGGCCGCGGCAGGTTTGCATTTTCCGAAGGGTGTGAAAGAATACGGGTAATCGAATATTTTAGATGGTGGCGGCCATGATCGACCGAGAAGGGTACCGCCCGAACGTAGGCATTATCGTGTGCAATGCGCAGAACCAGGTTTTCTGGGGCAAGCGCGTCAACCAGCACGCCTGGCAGTTCCCCCAGGGCGGCATCAACGCAGGGGAAACGCCGGAACAGGCCATGTTCCGGGAACTGGAAGAAGAGGTTGGGTTGCAGCCCGCGCACGTGCGCATTCTCGGACGCACGCGCGAATGGCTGCGTTACGACGTGCCGACCCATTGGACGCGGCGCGACAGTCGCGGCCTCTATCGCGGCCAGAAACAAATCTGGTTCTTGCTGCGGCTGACCGGACGCGACTGCGATGTTTCCTTGCGCGCCAGCGGCCATCCCGAGTTTGATGCCTGGCGCTGGAACGAATATTGGGTGCCGATGGATATGGTGGTCGACTTCAAGCGTGAGGTTTACCGCTTGGCGCTCGGGGAACTCGAACGCTATTTGCACAAGGACGTGCGCTTTCTGCGGCAACGTGCGCATCGCCAGTGCGACCGGCGCGGCGCGGCGCTGGATATGCAGTTGAAGCCCTGAACGTCGGGGCACTGGAGGCGTGATGAAGATGCGGATCCATGCTTCAACCACGTCGTCGACTGCCGCGGAATCTGTGCCGGGTTTGCCCTTGTGGCAACTCGCGCCCACCCGCGACAGCGCCGGCCAGCGGCTGACCGACTTCATGATGCTGATTCCCCGCTTGCGCAGCCGCCCGCGTGCCGAGATCGAGCGCGCCTCGCGCGACATCCAGGCCGTGTTGGCGCTGCATCCGGACGTGGTGTTCGCCGACCTCAACCTCAAACTTAACCTGCTGTGGATATCGCTGCGTCCGCGGCAGGGGGCGATCAGCGAGTTGGTCGCGGCGATCCGGCTGCGGGTGCCCGAAGCGGTGCTGGTGGCGCATCACGCGGACCCCCGCTAAGCGCGTTTCCGGTGCGTCCGGCCCGCCCTGAATGCCCCTGCGAATGGCAGGGAATCCTACGTCCTTATTACGTTTCCGTTCACCCAAAGCGGTGGAATTCGTTAAAATGAGCGATTGCTAATTAACCCGCTGGAGCAAACATGGCCGTTTCCGAATTGCAGGTGCAGACCGCACTGAAAGAGTTGATCGATCCGAATACCCACAAGGATTACGTTTCGACCAAATCCGCCCGCGACATCAAGATCGACGGCGGCGCTGTTTCGGTTGACATCCAGCTGAGCTACCCGGCACAGAGCCAGTTGGCGCTCATCAAACAGCAGGTCGAAGACAAGCTCAACGCCCTCGAAGGCGTGACCAGCGCCACCGCGAATGTCAGCTTCAAGATCGTTTCGCACGGCGTGCAGCGTGGCGTCAAGCTGATCCCCAACGTGAAGAACATCATCGCCGTGGCGTCCGGCAAGGGCGGCGTCGGCAAATCCACCACCGCCGTCAACCTGGCGCTGGCGCTGGCCGTCGAGGGCGCGCGCGTCGGCATGCTCGACGCCGACATCTACGGCCCCTCGCAACCGACCATGCTTGGAATCACCGACAAGCCCGAATCGACCGACGGCAAGAACCTCGAACCGCTGATCGGCCATGGCATTCAGGCGATGTCGATCGGTTTCCTGATCGATGTCGAAACCCCCATGGTATGGCGCGGCCCGATGGTGACCCAGGCGCTGGAGCAGTTGCTGAACAACACCAACTGGAGCGAGCTTGACTACCTGGTGGTCGACCTGCCGCCCGGCACCGGCGACATCCAGTTGACGCTGGCGCAACGCGTGCCGGTGACCGGCGCGGTGATCGTCACCACGCCGCAGGACATCGCGCTGATCGACGCGCGCAAGGGCCTCAAGATGTTCGAGAAGGTCGGCATCCCGATTCTCGGTGTGGTCGAAAACATGAGCCTGCACATCTGCTCGAACTGCGGCCATGAAGAGCGCATTTTCGGCGAAGGCGGCGGCGAACGCATGTGCAAGGACTACAGTGTCGAGTTTCTCGGCGCGCTGCCGCTCGATGGCAGCATCCGTGCCGACACCGATTCCGGCAAGCCGTCGGTGGTGTCCGCTCCGGATAGCCGCGTGACGGACATCTACAAGCAGATCGCGCGCCGTGTGGCGGTGAAGATCGGTGAAACCGCCGTGGACCACTCCGCCAAGTTTCCCAACATCGTCATTTCCAATACCTGATGAGCATCAAGTCCGACCGCTGGATCCGCCGCATGGCGGCGGAGCACGGCATGATCGAGCCATTCGAGCCGGGGCAGGTCAAGCAGGCCGATGGCCGCCCCATCGTGTCGTACGGCACGTCGAGCTACGGCTACGACGTGCGCTGCGCCAGCGAATTCAAGCTGTTCACCAACATCAACACCACGATCGTCGACCCCAAGGCGTTCGATCCGAATTCCTTCGTCGAGGTCAGGGGCGACTCCTGCATCATCCCGCCCAACTCATTCGCGCTGGCGCGCACGGTGGAGTATTTCCGCATTCCGCGCAGTGTGCTGACGATCTGTCTTGGCAAAAGCACGTATGCGCGTTGCGGCATCATCGTCAACGTGACGCCGCTGGAGCCCGAGTGGGAAGGCCATGTCACGCTGGAGTTTTCCAACACCACTCCCCTGCCTGCACGTATCTACGCCAATGAAGGCGTGGCGCAGATGCTGTTCCTCGAATCCGACGAGGTGTGCGAGATATCCTACCGCGATCGCGGCGGCAAATATCAGGGCCAGGTCGGCGTCACCCTGCCGAAAACTTAAATCCCGCGGGACACGCGGGATTCGTATAATCCGCTTTTTTAATCTGCCCATTCCAACGGCTTCCTTCTGGAGCAGGCCATGCGCTTCCGCTTTCCCGTTGTCATCATCGACGAAGACTTCCGCTCCGAAAACGCCTCGGGGCTCGGCATCCGCACGCTGGCCGACGCTATCGAGAAGGAGGGAATCGAAGTGCTCGGCGTCACCAACTACGGCGACCTGACTTCGTTCGCCCAGCAGCAGGCGCGCGCCTCGGCCTTCGTGCTGTCGATCGACGACGAGGAGCTGGCGGGCAGCGACGAGGATACGAGCAAGGCGCTGCAAAAACTGCGCGCCTTCGTCGAGGAAGTGCGCTTCCGCAATGCCGAGATCCCGATCTTCCTGCACGGCGAAACGCGCACTGCGCGCCATATCCCGAACGACATCCTGCGCGAGCTGAACGGTTTCATCCACATGCTGGAAGACACCCCGGAATTTCTCGCCCGCTATATCGGCCGCGAAGCGCGCGCCTACCTCGAATCGCTGGTGCCGCCGTTCTTTCGTGCGTTGACCCATTACGCGGCGGACGGCTCGTATTCCTGGCATTGCCCCGGCCACTCCGGCGGCGTGGCGTTCCTGAAGTCGCCGATCGGCCAGATGTTCCACCAGTTCTTCGGCGAAAACCTGCTGCGCGCCGACGTCTGCAACGCGGTGGACGAACTCGGGCAGCTCCTCGACCACACCGGGCCGGTGGGGGCGTCGGAGCGCAACGCGGCGCGCATCTTCAACTGCGACCACCTGTTCTTCGTTACCAACGGCACCTCGTCGTCCAACAAGATGGTGTGGCACGCCACCGTGGCGCCGGGCGATATCGTCGTGGTCGACCGCAACTGCCACAAGTCCATCCTGCACGCGATCATCATGTGCGGCGCGATCCCGATTTTCCTGACGCCGACGCGCAACCATTACGGCATCATCGGGCCGATCCCGCTGGACGAATTCCGCCCGGAAAACATCGAGAAAAAGATCGCCGCGCATCCGTTCGCCAAGGACGTGAAGCGCAAGCCGCGCATTCTCACCATCACCCAGTCGACCTACGACGGCATCCTCTACAACGTCGACATGATCAAGGAACTGCTGGGCGACTACATTGACACCCTGCATTTCGACGAAGCCTGGCTGCCGCACGCAACCTTCCACGACTTCTATCGTGGCATGCACGCCATCGGCCGTGACCGTCCGCGCGCCAAGGATGCGCTGGTGTTCGCCACCCAGTCGACCCACAAGCTGCTGGCAGGCCTCTCGCAGGCCTCGCAAATCCTGGTGCAGGATTCGGAGACCCGCAAGCTCGACTTCACGCGCTTCAACGAAGCCTATCTGATGCACACCTCGACCTCGCCGCAGTACGCCATCATCGCCTCGTGCGACGTGGCGGCGGCGATGATGGAGCCGCCTGGTGGCCCCGCGCTGGTCGAGGAATCGATCAAGGAGGCGCTGGATTTCCGCCGCGCCATGCGCAAGGTCGACGAGGAATTCGGCGATTCCTGGTGGTTCAAGGTGTGGGGGCCCGAGAAACTGGCCGACGAAGGCGTGGGCGACCGCGAGGACTGGATGCTGAAAGCCGGCGAGCGCTGGCACGAGTTCGGCAACCTCGCGCCCGGCTTCAACCTGCTCGACCCGATCAAGGCCACCGTCATCACGCCCGGTCTGGACATGGACGGCGCGTTTGCCGAGTGGGGCCTGCCGGCGGCGATTGTCACCAAATACCTGGCCGAGCACGGCGTCATCGTCGAGAAGACGGGGCTGTATTCCTTCTTCATCATGTTCACCATCGGCATCACCAAGGGCCGCTGGAACACACTGGTGACCGCGCTGCAGCAGTTCAAGGCAGACTACGACGAGAACCAGCCGCTGTGGCGCGTGCTGCCCGAGTTCATCGAAAAGCACCCGCGCTACGAGAAGACCGGGCTCAAGGACCTGTGCGACCAGATCCATGCCATCTACAAGGCCAACGACGTGGCGCGCCTGACCACCGAGATGTACCTGTCGGAAATGGCGCCAGCGATGAAGCCGGCCGACGCTTTCGCCAAAATGGCGCACCGCGAGATCGAGCGGGTCGAGATCGACCAGCTCGAAGGCCGCATCACTGCCATGCTCGTGACGCCCTATCCGCCGGGCATTCCCTTGCTGATTCCGGGCGAGCGCTTTAACAGCACCATCGTGCGCTACCTGCAGTTCACCCGCGATTTCAACGTGAAATTCCCCGGCTTTGAAACCGACGTGCATGGGCTGGTCGAGGACATGGTCGATGGTAAGGCCATCTATTACGTCGATTGCGTGATGTAACCTGCTGTTTGGCGCGCTGACCGGCTTGATTTGTCAGGCAAAAAGCGTATGATTCGCAGTCCCCCGCTTTGCTGGGGATTGTTTTTTGAACTTGGCTTTTTTACCTTGCTCTACCGCACCGCAGCGGGGGGCTGAACCGAAAGGAAACTTGATGCGGCATTACGAAATCGTATTTATCGTCCATCCCGATCAGAGCGAGCAGGTGCCCGCCATGATCGAGCGCTACAAAGGCAACATCACCACGCGTGGCGGTATTGTCCACCGTCTGGAAGACTGGGGCCGCCGTCAGATGGCCTACCCGATCCAGAAGGTCCACAAGGCCCACTACGTGCTGATGAACATCGAGTGCGATCAGGAAACCCTGGAAGAACTCGAACATGGCTTCAAGTTCAACGATGCCGTGCTGCGCCATCTGACCATCAAGCATGCCGCCGCCGTGACCGCTGCCTCGCCGATGATGAAGGAAGAAAAGTCGCGCGACATGCTGGACAGCGCCAAGCCCGAAACGGCCAAGCCGGAAGTGGCGGCAGAGCAGCCCGCCGCGGCCTGAGCGTGTGGTCTGAATGAGTGAATAGGCTGGTCATCAGCGGAACGCTCATCCAGGTTGATCCTGTGCGTTACAGTCCGGCGGGTGTGCCGATTGCCGAGGCGGTGATCCTGCATCGCAGCAGTCAGACAGTCGCCACGCAGGCCCGGCAGGTGGAATGCGAGTTGACGGTACAGGCAAGTGGAACACTTGCCACCCAACTGGCGCAACTGGCCACCGGCGCGCAGGTGAAACTGGAAGGTGCGTTGAATCGACGTAGCGTGAAGAGTCGGCAGCTGATCCTGATATTGAATCGAATCGAAAAGGAATAAATCATGGCACGTCCCATGGGTGGTAAAACCGGCGGCAAGTTCGCCAAAAAAGGCGGCCGCGACAGCGGTAACCGTGGTCTCTTCAAGCGTCGCAAGTTCTGCCGCTTCACCGCCGAAAAGGTGGTTGAGATTGATTTCAAGGACATCGACGTATTGAAGGAATTCATCGCCGAAAACGGCCGCATCATCCCGGCCCGCATCACCGGCACCAAGGCGCATTACCAGCGCCAGCTGGGCACCGCGATCAAGCGCGCGCGCTTCCTGGCGCTCATGCCTTACACCGACCTGCATTGAGGAGACGGCCATGCAAGTGATTCTGACCGACAAAGTCGCCAACCTGGGCAACCTGGGTGACGTGGTTAAAGTAAAAGACGGCTACGCCCGCAACTTTCTGATCCCGACCGGCCGTGCGCGTCGCGCCACGCAAGCCAACATGGAAGTGTTTGCCGCGCAGAAGGTGGAACTGGAACGGGCTGCCGCCGAAAAGCTGGCCGACGCCCAGCGCCGTGCCGAAAAGCTCGAAGGCACGAGCGTGACGATCAGCCAGAAAGCCGGCGTCGATGGTCGCCTGTTCGGCTCCATCACCAACGCGGACATTGCCGATGCGCTGCAGGCGCAAGGGCATGAAGTGTCCAAGTCGGAAATCCGGCTGCCCGAAGGTCCGTTCAAGACCCTCGGCGAATATCCGGTGGTGCTGGCGCTGCACTCCGACATCACCGCCAACATCAAGGTGGTGGTGACCGGCCTGCAGTAAGGCCGGGCAGTTGCGCTAAAAAGGGAGCCCTGGCTCCCTTTTTTTATGCGTGCCCTCGGGATATTCCCGGCTGTGCACGCTTTATCCACAGCCTTATCCCTTGGTGGGGAGGGGGCTGAAGACTAGAATCCTGCCATGGCCGCCATCCACTCCCTGACTGCAAATTCCGATCCCCAGCTGGCGCAAATGCGCCTGCCGCCGCACTCGCTGGAAGCCGAGCAGGCCGTGCTGGGCGGCCTGCTGCTGGACAACAGCGCATGGGACCGCATTGGCGATGTGGTGTCGGAAAGCGACTTCTACCGCCAGGATCATCGCCAGATCCTGCGCGCGATCGTGCGGCAGATTGCCGAAAACCGGCCGGCTGACGCGGTGACGGTGACCGAGGCGCTGCAATCGCTGGGCCAGCTCGAGAGCGTGGGCGGACTGGCCTACATTGTCGCGCTGGCGAGCAACACACCGTCGGCCGCCAACATCCGCCGCTATGCCGAAATCGTGCGTGAGCGTTCGGTGATGCGGCGCCTGGCCGATGTGGCAACAAAAATCGCGGACACCGCCTATTCTCCGGCCGGACGCAGCGCGTCGCAGCTGCTCGACGAGGCAGAAGCCAAGGTGTTCGAGATTGCCGAGTCCGGCAGCCGCGGTCAGGCGGGCTTCACCGAAATCAAGCCGCTGCTGAAAGAAGTGGTCGAGCGCATCGACGAACTGTATCACCGCGACAACGATTCCGGCATCACCGGCGTGCCCACCGGGTTTCACGACCTGGACCAGAAAACCTCGGGCTTCCAGCCGGGCGACCTGATCATCGTCGCCGGGCGCCCGTCGATGGGCAAGACCGCGTTCTCGATCAACATCGGCGAGAACGTGGCGCTCGACACCGGCTTGCCGGTGGCGGTCTTTTCCATGGAAATGGGCGGCCAGCAACTGGTGATGCGGATGATCGGCTCGGTCGGCAAGCTTGACCAGCATCGCCTGCGCACCGGCAAGCTCGGCGAGGACGACTGGCAGCGGCTCACCTACGCCCTGGGCAAGCTCAACGACGCCCCCATCTTCATCGACGAAACGCCGGGGCTCAATGTGCTGGAACTGCGCGCGCGCGCGCGGCGCCTGCAGCGCCAGTGCGGCAAGCTCGGCATGATCATCATCGACTATATCCAGCTGATGTCGGCCAGCAGCGCGGGCGAAAACCGGGCGACCGAGATCTCGGAAATCTCGCGCGCCCTCAAGGGCTTGGCGAAAGAGCTGCAAGTGCCGGTGGTCGCGCTGTCACAGCTGAACCGCAGCCTCGAGCAGCGTCCCAACAAGCGCCCGGTGATGTCCGACTTGCGCGAATCCGGCGCCATCGAGCAGGATGCCGACGTCATCCTGTTCATCTATCGCGACGAGGTCTACAACCCCGACACGCAGGACAAGGGCACCGCCGAAATCATCATCAGCAAGCAGCGCAACGGCCCCATCGGCACGGTGCGGCTGGCTTTCGTCGGCGAATACACGCGCTTCGAAACGCTGGCGCAGCCAGGCTCCTACTAAGCCCTGATGCTCCTCAAATTCGCCTGCCCTCGCTTGCTCCTTGTCCGCCATGAAAGATTTTGTTCAGTCGGGCGTATGAATCACTACGCCACTCCTTCTCAAAACTCACCTGACGGCCAACGCTCGGCGCGATCATCAGGCGAATTCAAGGGACATCAGGGCTAGTCCATGCGCCCAATCAAAGCGCGCATTTCCATTGACGCGATGGCGCACAACCTGCGCGTGGCGCGCAGTCACGCGGGGACGGCGTGCGTGTTTGCGGTGGTCAAGGCCAACGCCTATGGTCACGGACTGTCGCGCGCGCTGCGCGCCTTGGCGGCAGCGGACGGCTTCGCCGTATTGACGCTGGAAGAGGCCGCCAACCTGCGTCTGATGGGGGTCGAGAAGCCGATCCTGCTGCTGGAAGGAATTTTTGGCGCGGATGAGATCGCCACCTGCGCCGAACTGGACCTGTGGCCGGTATTGCACCATGCGGTGCATCTCGACTGGCTGCAGCAGCAGCCGCCAGCCCGCCCGCTTCAGGTCTTTCTCAAGTTCGACAGCGGCATGCACCGGCTGGGGTTTCCGCTCGCCGATCACGCCGCCGTCGTCGCGCGGGTGCGCAGCCTGCCCGGCGTGGCCGGCATCACGCTGATGACCCACTTTGCCCAGGCAGACGAGGCGGCGGGGGTGGATTGGCAGTTGCAACCGTTTCTACATCAAATAGCCGACCACGGCCTGACGTGGAGCAGCGCCAATTCGGCGGCGCTGCTGCGTTATCCGGAGACCCAGGGCGCCTGGGTGCGCCCTGGCATCATGCTGTACGGTGCGTCGCCCTTTGCCGAGGTGCCGGCCGAGCAATTGGGGCTGCGGCCGGCGATGACCCTGCAATCGGAAATCATCAGCGTGCAGACCCTGCAGGCAGGCGAGGGGGTGGGTTACGGCCAGCTGTTTCGCGCCGAACGCGCGATGCGGGTGGGCGTGGTGGCCTGTGGCTATGCGGACGGCTACCCGCGCCACGCGCCGACGGGCACGCCGGTGCTGGTCAACGCTCGTGTCAGCCGAACCCTGGGTCGGGTGTCGATGGACATGCTGTGCGTGGACCTGAGCGAGTGCGCCGATGCCGGCGTCGGCAGCCCTGTGGTGCTGTGGGGAGAGGGGCTGCCGGTGGAGGTGGTGGCCGCAGCCGCCGGCACCAGCAGTTATGAACTGCTGTGCGCCCTGGCTGCGCGCGTCCCGGTCGAAGAGATCGCCTGAAAGCGAAGCGAGCCATTTTGCTTTAATGGGCGCGTGTCAGCCCGGGAAAAAACATTCCAGATGGCGTTCGCCCTGGGTGAATGTCGCGCAGCCGACCGCCTGGACAGCCGAGTTCAAGGCCGCGGCAAATGCCGCAAAGTCGGCAATGCCCTCGTAAGTCTCCATCCACGTCGCCGTATCGTCGCAGCGGCTCAGCCGCCGCGGCGGCTGGCCGCAATGCATGGCCATCGTCTTCAGCAGCGCATCGATCCGGGCAGCAGCCAGGCCGGCCTGCAGCGGATCGATGCGGTAATAGACATAGGCGTACTTCACCTATTCGGGCAGCGCGTAGGGCAGGGGCTTCAGGGACAAGGCCGCGCCGTCGGCGGCTTTCAGGTGCAACGTCCGCGTGGTTGCGCTTTCGACCTGGGCGACGGCCAGCACGTCGAAGCCGCCGGTCGGGGCCGGCGCTGCATTGACCACGGTGCCGGTGGCCTGGCCGGCCATGTCGGGGCTGTACAAAGGATCGCCTGGCGTGGCCTCGGCATCCACGTGCGCCAGGAACATGCGGCGCTTGAGCTTGCCCAGATACTGGCTGCGCGCGACGATTTCCTGGCCGGGGTAGCAGCCCTTCTGGAAACTGACCCCGCCGATGACTTCGAGATTGACCATCTGCGGCACGAACTGCTCTTGCGTCGCGGCAACGATCATCGGAATGCCGGCGTTGAGCCGCAGCCAGTCCCACACCGGGGCGCCGACCGGGGTGGCCGATTCGCGCAGCGCCAGCCACACGGCTGCGGCACGCTCGGGCGTGATCGACAGCACGAACTTGTCGTCGCCGACGCGGATCACCTGGCCGGCCTCGCTGGCGATCGCGTGCATCGCGGTGTCCGGCACGGCGCCCATCGCGGCGCTCACCGCCGCCAGCGCCTGCTTGCCAGCCACCACCAAGCGCACGTTTTCGTCGCTGGCATCGCGCCCCTGCACCTTGGCGCGCATGATGAACATGGACAGCCGCTTCAGCACGCCGGGAAGGATGTCGCCCGAGAGTTGCAGGCAATAATCCTCGCCCTGCCGCCACATCAGGAAATTGCCGAGCAGGCGTCCCTTGGGGCTGCAATAGCCGCTCCACTGTGCGCCGTCGGCATGCAGCGTGCGCACGTCGTTGGTGAGCTGGCCCTGCAGGAAGGTGGCAGTATCCTCGCCGCGCAGCGCGATCACGCCGAGCTGCGACAAATCCGCCACAATGGTGCCGTCCGTGGCGGCCGCGCGTTCGGCGGCGGGGTCGCCATAGTGCAGCACGCTGCCATCCTCGATTGCCGCGCCTTGGGATTGCAGAAAGGTTTTCCAGGAATCGATCACGATACGGTCCAGTCAAAAGGGATGCAATGAAGGCTAAAAGTGTACACGCTGATGCGCGAGATTGAGCTCAAACCCTCACGCCGGTTGGGGCTGTTGCTGGCGGGCATGCTGCTGCTGGCGCTGGTCGCCGTGACGCTCGCCGCGCTGCCGGGCCTCCTGCAACTGGCGCTGGGCATGGCGGTCGCGGGCCTGGTTGGGTGGGGCTGGCGGCAGGCGCGTCCGCTGGCCAGCCTGCGTATTGCGGCCGATGGCCGGCTGCAGAGCCTGGATGACGCGGCTGAGTGGTGCGATACCGAAATCCTCGGCGACAGCTTCGCCTCGACCGCGTTGATCGTGTTGCGCTACCGGATGGCAGGCAAGGTGCGAACCCTGACCCTGCTGCCCGACAGCGCGGCCGCCGACGACCTGCGCCGTCTCAGGGTGTCGCTTCGCTGGACACGCCGCACACGCTCGGACACAGCGTCCCCGGGCTCGGGTTGAGCACCGTGTTGCCGGCGATCGGCAGCGTCTCGGGATAGTCGCGGCTGTAGTGCAGGCCGCGGCTTTCCTGCCGCAACTGGGCCGAGCGGATGATGAGGTCGGCGCTTTGCACCAGATTGCGCAGTTCGATGAGGTCGTTGCTGACGCGGAAATGACGGTAGAACTCGTCGATTTCGGCCCGCAGCAGGCGGATGCGGTGCGCCGCGCGCGTCAGCCGCTTGTTGGTGCGCACGATGCCGACGTAATCCCACATGAAGCGGCGCAGTTCGTCCCAGTTGTGCGAGATCACCACTTCCTCGTCCGGGTCGGTGACGCGCGAGGCGTCCCAGCCCGGCAGGTCGAGCGCGGGCGCGGGCGGGGTGGCCAGGATGTCGCGCGCGGCGGCATGGCCGAATACCAGGCATTCGAGCAGCGAATTCGAGGCCAGCCGGTTGGCGCCGTGCAGGCCGGTGAAGGTGACTTCGCCGACTGCGTGCAGGTTGCACAGGTCGGTGCGCGCGTCGATGTCGGTGACCACGCCGCCGCAGGTGTAGTGCGCGGCCGGCACTACCGGGATCGGCTGTGTCGTGATGTCGATGCCGAGTTCGAGGCAGCGGCGATGAATCATCGGGAAATGCTCGCGTACGAAGGCGGGCGGCTTGTGGCTGATGTCGAGATAGACGCAGTCGATGCCGCGTTTCTTCATCTCGAAGTCGATCGCACGCGCCACCACGTCGCGCGGCGCGAGTTCAGCGCGCTCGTCGTGCAGCTGCATGAAGCGGTTGCCGTCTGGCAGCAACAGATGGCCGCCCTCGCCGCGCACCGCCTCGCTGATGAGGAAGGACTTGGCGTGTGGATGGAACAGGCAGGTGGGGTGAAACTGCACGAATTCCAGGTTGGCCACCCGGCAGCCGGCACGCCACGCCATGGCGATGCCGTCGCCGGTCGCGGTGTCGGGGTTGGTGGTGTAGAGATAGACCTTGCCGGCGCCGCCGGTCGCCAGCACGGTGTGGCCTGCGGCGAAGGTTTCGACCTCGCCGCTGCCCTTGTTCAGCGCATAGGCGCCGTGAACCTGCCGTTCCTCGCCGCCGGCGCGCTTGCCGGTGATGAGGTCGATGGCGACGTGCTGCTCGAAGGTGTCGATGTTGGGATGGGCGCGCACCCGTTCGAGCAGGCTGGTTTGCACTGCGTGGCCGGTGGCGTCAGCCGCATGCACCACGCGGCGCCGGGAATGGCCGCCTTCGCGCGCCAGATGCAGGCCGCCGGGCGCCTGCGGGTCGGGGGTGAAAGCGACGCCGTTGGCGGTCAGCCAGGCGATCATCTCGCGCGCCTGACTGGCCACCAGCCGGGTGACTGCTTCGTCGCACAGGCCGGCGCCGGCGACCAGGGTGTCGTGCACATGGGCCTCCACCGAGTCGCCGTTGTCGACGGCTGCCGCAATGCCGCCCTGCGCCCAGTCGCTGGCGCCGTCGATCATCTGGCGCTTGGTCACGATGGCGACACGGCGCTGGTCGGCAAGCTTGAGCGCGGTGGTCAGCGCGGCGAGGCCGCTGCCGAGGATGAGGACGTCGTGTCTGTGCATGAGTCGGGCGATGATAGCAGGCTTGGGCGAGCCCGAATCACCCTGCTGTATCGAAGCTGGCAGGGTGAACTTTTTTGCCGGAGCCGCCCCTTATGTCCCGGAAGCTGCGGTCACGTATACTTTCAACATAAACATAAATGTAGCAGGGAGATATGTCAGACCGCGAACTGGATCAGGTGTTGGTTGAACGTGCCCAGGAGGGCGACAAGCGTGCGTTCGAGCTGCTGGTGATCAAGTATCACCGCAAGGTCGGCCGGCTGTTGTCGCGCATGGTGCGCGACGCGGCGGAGGTGGAAGACATTACGCAGGAAGCCTTTATCAAGGCCTATCGTGCGTTGCCGGGATTCCGCGGCGAAAGCGCGTTCTACACCTGGCTGTACCGCATCGCCGTCAACACCGCCAAGAATTACCTGGTGGCGCATAAGCGCCAGCCGGTGTCGAGCGATGTGCAGGCGGAAGACGCGGAGAATTATGAAGAGGGCGACCTGTTGCGCGATATTGCGACGCCGGAAGCGGAACTTCATAGCAAACAGATCGCCCAAGCAGTGAATGAGGCAGTCGACGCGCTGCCCGAGGAGTTACGGACAGCCATTACGCTGCGCGAGATCGAAGGCATGAGCTACGAGGACATCGCGCAGATGATGGAATGCCCGATCGGCACCGTACGCTCGCGGATTTTCCGCGCGCGTGAGGCCATTGCAGAAAAGATACGCCCGATGCTGGGCACCGGTCAGGACAAAAGGTGGTAACCATGTCAGCACATCGCAAACTCGACACCCTTCCCCAGGCTGAACAGGCCGACAACGACCCGCTGTTGATGCTGTCTGCGGCGCTGGACGGCGAAACGGCGCGCGCCGAGACCGGGGCCTGCATCACGGCGATGAAACGCGATGAAGGTCTGCGACAAAGCTGGTCCGAATACCACCTGATCGGCGACCTGATGCGAGGTGTGGCGCCGGTGCAGGATGACTTCATGGCACGCTTCTCGGCGCGGCTGGCGGCCGAGCCGACCGTGCTCGCGCCGCGCCGCAGCGTGTGGCCGCAACGGCTGGCGGTGGCATCGTTTGCCTCGTTCGCCATATGGGGCGTGGTCGCGCTGACCGGCCTGCTGTCGGATGCGCCTACCACGGCACCGATGGCGGTGGCGCCGGGCTTTCAGCAAGCCGGGCTGGCATCGGAGCCGCGTGATGATGATCGATATGCCTCCTATCTGGTGGCGCATCAGGAATTCGCCCCGATGGCGGTGGCGTCGCCCTACCAGCGCGTGACGGCGGTTGCGGTGGAGCCGCGCTGATGCGGGCGATAACCGCGTGCCGGCAAGGCTGGCTGGCCGCACTGGCCGCAGGGTTTGCTGCACTGATGCTGTTGTCCGGCATGGCGCGAGCCGATGCCGCGCTCGATTGGCTCAATCGCGCGGCCGGGGCCGCCAAGCTGTTGAACTACAGCGGTGTCTATGTTTACCATCACGGCGAACACGTCGAAGTGCTGCGCGTGCTGCATCGCACCGATGCGACCGGCGAAATGGAAAAGGTCGAGGTGCTGGACGGCACGCCGCGCAAGTTCCTGCGCGTCAACAACGACGTCTACTGCCACTTGCCCGACGGCAAGAGCGTCCGGCTGGAGCGCAATGCCCAGCGGCGTTTCTTTCCCGCCTTGCTGCCCGCCGCGCCGGCCGGCCTGCTCGACTATTACGGGGCGAAGCTCGGCGGAACCGAGCGGGTGGCGGGGCGACCCTGTCAGGTGGTGACGCTGGAGCCGCGCGACGGCTATCGTTACACCTATCATCTGTGGCTGGACAAGCAAACCGGACTGCCGCTCAAGTCCCGCGTCGTCAATGGCAGCGGCGCTGTGGTGTCGATGTTCGTGTTCTCCGAAATCCGGATCGGCAAGGCACCCGATGCCCAGCTGTTCCGCAACGACCTGGCGGGCAAGCGCATCCAGCAAGCCAGTCTTGGCAATCCGGCCGAGGTGGCCTGGAACGTGACCCCGCCACCGGGATTCGAGCGGGTGCAGGAGGCGGTGCGCTCGCTGCCGGGCAAGCAGGCGCCTGTCACGCACCTGGTGTTTTCGGACGGACTCTCCGTGCTGTCGATGTTCGTCGAGCCGGTTGACCCCCGGGTGAAAACGCTGCGCGGCCTGTCGGCCGAAGGCGTGATCGGCATCTATGCGCGCGAGGTCGACGGCCATACCGTGACCACGCTGGGCGAGGTGCCGAACATGGCGCTGATCGAAACCGGCAACTCGGTGAAGCGAAAGTAAGCAGCACCATGCTGGAGCAAACCGCCGAAGTCATCAAAATGTCCTCAGACGGCATCTGGGTGCGGGTGGTCGAGCCGGCTGGCTGCGGCACCTGCGGCGGCCAGGGCTGCGCAACGCGCCGCATTGCCGAACTGTTCCAGCGCAAACCACGGCATTTTCTGGTCGACTGCGACTTGTCGCTGTCCCCGGGCGACCGCATCGTGGTCGGGATTGCCCGCGGCAGCGTGCTCAAAAGCGCATTGCGGGTCTATGGCCTGCCGTTGGGGCTGATGCTTACTGGCGCGTTGCTGGCACAGGCGGTGCAGCCCGGCGACGGCCCCGCGCTCGTGGGCATGCTGCTCGGGGGCATGGCAGGCTGGCTGGTCGCGCGAGGCGGTCGCTCGGCGCGCCCGGTCGTGCTCAGGCGTGAAGGCGTCAACCTGTTTAACATGAAGAAAGGATGATCATGATGAGAACGGCTTTGGCTGCAACAGCGCTGGCAATGACCCTGTCTGCGCCGGCACTGGCAAGAGAAGCGATGGACGTTGCCGATCTGGTCGAAAAACACGGCCCGGCGGTGGTCAACATCAGCACCACCAAGCTGGTGAAGCGCGGTGTGGAAGGTTTCCCGTTCGTGGTCCCCGATGGGGAAGACATGCAGGAATTCTTCCGCCGCTTTTTCCCGCCTGGCGGTCCCGGACGCGGGCCGATCGAGGAAATTCCCGCGCGCGGCACCGGCTCCGGCTTCATCGTCAGCAACGACGGCTACATCCTGACCAATGCCCATGTGGTGCGCGGCGCCGACGAAGTGGCGGTCAAGCTCATCGACAAGCGCACGTTCAGCGCCAAGGTGATTGGGGCCGACAGCCGCACCGATGTTGCCGTTATCAAGATCACCGCCAACAACCTGCCTGCCGTCAAGCTGGGCGACCCCGCCCGGCTGCGGGTCGGCGAAGCGGTGGTAGCGATCGGTTCACCGTTCGGCTTCGAGAACTCCGTCACCGCCGGCATCGTCTCCGCCAAGGGCCGCTCGCTGCCGTCGGAAAGCTATGTGCCCTACATCCAGACCGATGTGCCGATCAATCCCGGCAACTCGGGCGGGCCGCTGTTCAACATGAAGGGCGAGGTGGTCGGCATCAATTCGCAGATCTACAGCCGCAGCGGTGGCTATCAGGGCGTGTCGTTCGCGATCCCGATCGATGTCGCCATGGAGGTTGCCGAACAGCTGAAGGCATCCGGCAAGGTTTCGCGCGGCTGGCTGGGCGTGGTGGTCCAGGAAGTGACTGCCGATCTTGCGGAATCGTTCGGCATGGATCGCCCGCGGGGCGCGCTGATTGCGCAGGTGCAGGCGGACGGCCCGGCGGCCCGGGCCGGACTGCAGGCGGCCGATGTGATTCTCATGTTCGGCGGCAAGCCGGTTGAAAACTCGGGCGACCTGCCGCGCATGGTCGGCATGACCAAGCCGGGGGCGAAGATTCCGCTGCAGGTGTGGCGCCGCGGCAAGCTGCAGAACATCACGGTGGAGCTGGGTGAATTGCCGGGCGAGGAGCAGCTTGCCGGCAAGCCCGGCAAGACGTATTCGCGGGGCGGCCTGGCCCTGTCCGAACTGACGGCCGAGCAGCGGCGCGAGCTCAGGATCGACCATGGTTTGCTGGTGGAAGAAGTCACCGGCGACGCCGCGCGCGCAGGCATCCGCGTGGGGGACGTGATTCTCGCGGTGAACAACGGCAAGGTGGCCACGGTCGAGGCCTTCCGCAAGGCGATCGCCGCCATTCCCAAGGGCAAGAGCGCGGCCATTCTGGTGCGGCGCGGCGAAGGCTCGCTCTACATTCCGCTGAAGATATCGGGTGAGTAAAACCCTCACGCTTTATACCCGGGCGGGCTGCCCGCTGTGCGAGGAAATGGCGGAAGACGTTGGCGCGCTGACCGCGCATAGCGGGCATCGTCTGGCGCCCGTGGATGTGGATGCCGACCCGTCGCTCAAGGCGCGATTCGGCTGGGACGTGCCGCTGCTGTTCGACGGCGGCACCGAGATATGCCGCCATCAGATCAATCTGCCGGCGCTTCAGGAATGGCTGCGCCTTAACCCCTGAAATCCGTTAAAATTCGGCTAGTTATCTCATCCCCGACCGGGCACGGAAACGTGCCCGTTTTGCTGTGTCCCAGAGTCTGATCCGCAATTTCTCCATCATCGCCCATATCGACCACGGCAAATCCACGCTGGCCGATCGCCTCATCCAGGCTTGCGGCGGCCTGTCTGACCGCGAAATGGAAGCGCAGGTGCTCGACTCCATGGACCTGGAAAAGGAACGCGGCATCACCATCAAGGCGCAGACCGCCGCGCTCAGCTACAAGGCGCAGGACGGCAAGGTCTACCGCCTGAACCTGATCGACACCCCCGGCCACGTCGACTTTTCCTACGAAGTGTCGCGTTCCCTGTCCGCGTGCGAAGGCGCGCTGCTGGTGGTCGATGCCTCGCAGGGGGTGGAAGCGCAGACGGTGGCCAACTGTTACACCGCGATCGACCTCGGCGTCGAGGTGATCCCGGTGCTGAACAAGATCGACCTGCCGGCGGCAGACCCCGACCGGGTGGCGGAAGAAATCGAGGACATCGTTGGGCTCGACGCGAGCGAGGCGGTGCGCGCCTCGGCCAAGACCGGGATTGGCATTGCCGAGATTCTCGAAGTGGTGGTGAAGCAGGTGCCGCCGCCGCGTGGCGACGAAAGTGCGCCGCTGAAGGCGCTGATCATCGACTCGTGGTTCGATAACTACGTCGGCGTGGTGATGCTGGTGCGCGTGGTCGACGGCGTGCTGCGTCCCAAGGACAAGATCCGTTTCATGGCGTCCGGCGCGCAGCACCTGACCGAGCACGTCGGCGTGTTCACGCCGAAATCGGTCGACCGGCCCAGCCTGTCGGCAGGCGAGGTCGGCTTCGTGATCGCGGGCATCAAGGAACTTAAATCGGCCCAGGTGGGCGACACCATCACCTTGCTCGACCGGCCCGCGGCCGAGGCGCTGCCCGGCTTCAAGAAGGTGCAGTCGCAGGTCTTCGCCGGGCTCTATCCGATCGAATCGCACGATTTCGAGGCGTTGCGCGACGCGCTGACCAAGCTGCAACTGAACGACGCGGCGCTGCAGTTCGAGCCCGAAGTCTCGCAGGCGCTTGGTTTCGGCTTCCGCTGCGGTTTCCTCGGCCTGTTGCACATGGACATCGTGCAGGAGCGGCTGGAGCGCGAATACAACATGGACCTCATCACCACCGCGCCGACGGTGGTGTACGAGGTGCTGATGAAGGATGGCACCACGATCAACGTCGAGAATCCGTCCAAGCTGCCCGAGTTGTCGAAGATCGAGGAAATCCGCGAGCCCATCATCACCGCGACCATATTCGTGCCGGAAGAATTCGTCGGTAACGTCATCACCCTGTGCAACCAGAAGCGCGGCATGCAGCTCGACATGCAGTACCACGGCCGGCAGGTGATGCTGCGCTATGACCTGCCGATGAACGAGGTGGTGATGGATTTCTTCGACAAGCTGAAGTCGACCAGCCGCGGCTACGCCTCGCTCGACTACGAGTTCAAGGAATACCGCCCGGGCGATCTGGTCAAGCTCGACATCCTGGTCAACAACGAAAAGGTCGATGCGCTGTCCCTGATTGTGCACCGCGCCACCAGCGTGTATCGCGGGCGCGAACTGGCCTCCAAGATGCGCGAGTTGATCCCGCGCCAGATGTTCGACGTCGCGGTGCAGGCGGCGATCGGCGCCAACATCATCGCGCGCGAAAACATCAAGGCCTTGCGCAAGAACGTACTCGCCAAGTGCTACGGCGGCGACATTTCGCGCAAGAAGAAGCTGTTGGAAAAACAGAAGGCCGGCAAGCGGCGCATGAAGCAGGTCGGCAACGTCGAAATCCCGCAGGAAGCCTTTCTTGCGATCCTTCAGGTCTCGGACAAATAATCACCATGAACTTCGCACTCATCCTGTTCATCGCGTTGGCCGTCACCGGTGGCATCTGGCTGCTCGACGTGCTGCTGTTCAGCCGTTACCGCGAAAAGGGCGCCAGAGAGCCGCTGCTGGTCGAGTACGCCAAGAGCTTCTTCCCGGTCATCCTGATCGTGTTCGGCCTGCGCTCGTTTCTGGTCGAGCCATTCAAGATACCGTCCGGCTCGATGATGCCGACGCTGTTGATCGGCGACTTCATCCTGGTCAACAAGTACACCTATGGCATCCGCCTGCCGGTGATCAACAAGAAAGTGGTCGCGCTGAACAATCCCGAGCGCGGCGACGTCATGGTGTTCCGCTACCCGGCCGATCCCGGCCTCGATTACATCAAGCGCGTGGTCGGCGTGCCGGGCGACGTGGTCGAATACCGCGACAAGCAGCTCAGCATCAACGGCCAGCCGGTGCGCACGGTCAACGTTGGCACTTCCAGCTATGTTGGCAATGGCCTCAATTACGTCACCGCCATGGTGTACCAGGAGCATCTCAACGGCGTCGGCCACACCATGATGACCGAGCCGGGCAAGCCCGCGGTCTACCCGTCGCAGGTGGTGGACTTCCCCTACCGCGAAAACTGCTCCTACAATGCCGAGGGCGAAGGCTTCGTCTGCAAGGTTCCGGAAGGGCACTATTTCATGATGGGCGACAATCGCGACGCCAGTAATGACAGCCGCTACTGGGGCTTCGTCCCGGACCGGAACATCGTCGGCAAGGCCTTCTTCATCTGGATGAACTTCGACGATTTTAGCCGCATCGGCACCACCCTTAAATAAGGACACACCATGACCCGCACTCCCCCCATGCTGTCCCAGCAACGCGGCCTGAGCATGATCGGATTCCTGTTCGTCGCCGCTGTTCTGGTGATGATTGCCATGCTGGCAATGAAGCTGGTGCCGGCCTATATCGAGTATTTCTCGGTAAAGAAAATTCTCGCCACGATGGGGCAGGAGCCCGACCTTCGGTCGAAAAGCAATGGCGAGCTCCGCAGTGATTTCGCCAAGCGCGCCAACACAGGCTATGTGACGGTGGTCAAGCCGGAGCATCTCACGATCGACCGCAGCGGCGGCACGCCGGTCATTTCCGCCGATTATGAATTCCGCACCAAGCTTTTTGGCAATGTCAGTCTGGTCGTCGACTTCAGCGCCAGTACCGACCCCCGCGCCGCGCCCGCCCAGATTGAATAACACCTTGCTGACCCAGCGCCTGCAGCAGGCGCTGGGATATACCTTTATCCGCGCCGATCTGCTGACCCAAGCGCTGACGCACCGCAGCTACGGTGCGGTCAACAACGAGCGGCTCGAATTTCTCGGTGACTCGGTGCTGAACTGCTCGGTCGCCCATGCGCTTTACGATGCGTTTCCCGATTTGCCCGAAGGTAGCCTGTCGCGCCTGCGCGCCAACCTGGTGCGGCAGGAAACCCTGGCCGAGATTGCAGCGGCCCTGCGGCTGGGCGAGAGCCTGCGGCTGGGCGAGGGCGAGCTCAAGAGCGGCGGATTCCGCCGCCCCTCGATTCTGGCCGATGCGCTCGAGTCGCTGTTCGGCGCGATCTTTCTCGAAGCGGGGTTTGACGCGGCGCAGCGCGTGGTGAACGGCCTGTTTGCCCCGCTGGTGGCGCAAATCGACCCCACGGCCTCGGGCAAGGATGCCAAGACGGAATTGCAGGAAATGCTGCAGTCACGCCGTCTGCCGCTGCCGGACTACCAGCTGGTCGACACCGAGGGCGAGGCGCACGACCAGAGCTTCATCGTCGAGTGCGTGCTCACCAAGCCCGTGCTCAGCACGCGCGGCGTCGGCAAGAGCCGCCGCGCCGCCGAACAGGAGGCCGCACGCCAGGCGTGCGCCGCGTTACGAAATGAACGGGCAGCAAAGAAGAGTGAAGTGCGTAAATGAGTGAATTCAAGTGTGGCCTCATCGCCATCGTCGGGCGCCCCAACGTCGGCAAGTCGACGCTGCTCAACCGTCTTGTCGGGCAGAAAGTCAGCATCACCTCGCGCAAGGCGCAGACCACGCGTCACCGGGTGATGGGCATTCACACCACCGACGAGGCGCAGTTCGTGTTTGTCGATACGCCGGGATTCCAGACGCGCTACACCGGCACCATGAACCGCGCGATGAACAAGCGGGTGCGCGAAGCGCTGTCGGATACCGACGTGGTGATGATGCTGGTGGAGGCGGGCCGGCTGAAGAACGAGGATCGCCAGGTGATGGAATTGCTGCCCAGGGATCGCCCGCTGATCCTGGTGGTCAACAAGATCGACCAGGTCAAGGATCGCGCCGAGCTGATGGCCTATCTGCAGGAGGTCACTGCCGCACATGCGTTCACCGAGATCGTTCCGGTGTCGGCCAAGCAGGGCAACAACCTCGACGAGCTGCTGAAAACCCTGCAAACCCACCTGCCGGAGAACGCGCCGCTGTTCGAGGCTGACGACGTCACTGACCAGACCGAGCGCCAGCTGGCCGCTGAACTGATTCGCGAAAAAGTTTTCCGTCTGTGCGGCGAGGAAATCCCCTACGGGGTGGCGGTAGCCATCGACAAGTTCGAGGAAGAGGGCAACCTGCGCCGCATTTTCGCCACCATCCTGGTCGACCGCGACACGCACAAGCCCATCATCATCGGCAAGGGCGGCGAGAAGCTCAAGACCATTTCCACCCAGGCGCGTCTCGACATGGAGCGCGCGTTCGACAGCAAGGTCTATCTTGAGGTCTGGGTCAAGGTCAAGGGCGGCTGGGCCGACGACGTGCGCATGCTGAGGTCGCTCGGCCTGGATTGAACGGCCTGATCCGCGAAGCGGATAAACGTTTTTCTGCATTTCATGTCCTCTGACGCCCGCATCAACAACGAACCCGGCTTTGTCCTCCACACCTATTCGTTCAAGGAAACCAGTGTGGTGGCGGAGGTGCTCACCCGCAGCCATGGGCGGGTGGCGCTGATCGCGCGCGGCGCACGTCGCCCCACCTCGGCGCTGCGCGGGCTGATGCAGCCGTTCACCCCGCTGCTGCTGTCGTGGTTCGGCAAATCCGAACTGAAGACCCTGCATGGTGCCGAATGGCGGGGCGGCCTGATCGCCCCGCAGGGGCGCGCGCTGATGTGCGGGTTTTATCTGAACGAGCTGCTGCTGCGCCTGCTGGCGCGCGGCGATGCGCACGAGTTGCTGTACGACCGCTATGTCGACACCCTCGACCAGCTGGCGGCCGAGGCGGGCGGCACCGATTTCGAACGTGCCAGCTATTTCGAGCGGATACTGCGCCGCTTCGAGAAGAATCTGCTGTCCGAGATCGGCTACGGCGCCACTTTCGACGTCGACGTCGACAGCGGGATGCCGATCGAAGCGGATGCCCGTTATGTGTTCCAGCCCGAGCGCGGCGCACTGCGCGAGAGCGGGCAGCCCGGCTGCCCGGTCTCGGGCCAGACCCTGATCGATCTGGCGGCCGGCCGCTTCGAACGGCCGGCGACGCTGGTCGAGGCCAAGGCCCTGATGCGCACCCTGATCAACCACACCCTGGGCGCGAAGCCGCTTTATACTCGCCAGCTGTTACGCGAACTCACAGAACTGAACCCACTCGGCTGAACCCATGAGCATCTATCTCGGCGTCAACATCGACCACATCGCCACCCTGCGCCAGGCGCGCAAGACCCGCTACCCCAGCCCGGTCGAGGCCGCGCTGACGGCGGAAACCGCCGGTGCCGACTCGATCACACTGCATTTGCGCGAAGACCGTCGCCACATCCAGGATGCCGACGTCGCGATCCTGCGTCAGGTGCTGAAAACCAAAATGAACCTGGAAATGGCGGCAACCGATGAAATGCTCGCCATCGCCATCGCCACGCGGCCGCAGGACGTCTGCCTGGTGCCGGAAAGGCGCGAGGAGTTGACTACCGAAGGCGGGCTCGACGTGGCCGCCCAGCTGCCAAAAATGCAGGCGGCGTGCGCGCGGCTGGCCGATGCAGGCATCCGCGTATCACTCTTCATCGACCCCGAGTTTTCCCAGATCGATGCGGCGCACGCGGCCGGTGCGCCGGTGGTCGAGATCCATACCGGCGCCTATGCCGACGCCACGACGGATGCACAGGGAACTGTTGAATTCGAGCGCATCCGCAAAGCGGTCGCCTATGGCCGCAGCATCGGCTTGACGGTCAACGCCGGGCACGGCCTGACCTACCACAACGTGCGGCCCATAGCGGCCCTGCCGGGCATGCATGAACTCAATATCGGCCATGCCATTGTCGCGCAGGCGCTATTCGTGGGCTGGAGGGAGGCCGTGTCTGAAATGAAGCGTCTGATGGTGGAAGCCGCCGGCTGACGCCGGTGCGGCTGATACTGCTTAGCGCAGCACTTTCTTCTTGAGTTTGAGGCGCACATAGAGCAGCACGATTACCGCGACCGCGCCCAGCGTGATCAGCGTGATGAGATGCAGGTTGTCGCGGATGGCCGCTTCGTTATGGCCGAGGGTGTAGCCCAGCACCGCGAGGATGGTGACCCAGATGCCCGCGCCCAGGGCGGTGTAGAAGCTGAACACCGCGAGATTCATGCGCGCAAGCCCCGCCGGCAGCGAGATGTATTGCCGCACTGCCGGAATCAGGCGCCCGGTGAAGGTCGAGATGTGTCCGTGGCGGGCGAAGAAGTCTTCCATGCGCTGCAGCGAGTGCTCCTTGAACAGCACGTATTTGCCGTAGCGCAGCAGAAACGGCCGCCCCAGCTTCATTGCCAGCCAGTAGTTGAACAGCGCGCCGAACAGGCTGCCCGCGATGCCGGACAGGATCGCCAGCATGAGGTTCATTCCGCCCTTGTAGGCGAGGTAGCCGGCCGGGATCATCACCACTTCGCTGGGGAAGGGAAAGAAGCTCGATTCCAGCGCCATCAGCAGGAAAATGCCGGGGTAGCCCCAGGCGCCGACGGTGCTGACGATGGTTTGGATGAGGTCGTGGAGCATTGTTAGAGTTGAGAGTCGAGAGTTGAGAGCCTAAAGTGGGGCGGTTTTGCACTCCGCTCTCGGCTTCTAGTCACACGACCGCTTCTTCCTTCTTCTCCACTGGCTTGATGAAGTGCTCGCGCTTGATGCCGAACATCAGCAGCAGCGGGGAGGCGACCAGCACCGACGAGTAGATGCCGAACATGATGCCGATGGTGAGCGCGAGCGCGAAGTTGTGCAGCGCCTCGCCGCCGAAGAACAGCATCGACAGCACCATGATCTGCGTCGAGCCGTGGGTGATGATGGTGCGGTTCATGGTGCGGGTGATGGCGTCGTCGATGATGTGCGGGATGGTGGCGCCGCGCATCTTGCGGATGTTCTCGCGGATGCGGTCGAATACCACCACCGACTCGTTGACCGAATAGCCCAGTACGGCGAGCACGCCGGCCAGCACGGTGAGGGTGAACTCCCATTGGAAGAAGGCGAACACGCCGAGGATGATGACGATATCGTGCATGTTGGCGAGCATCCCCGCCACGGCGAAGCGCCATTCGAAGCGAACCGCCAGATAGGCCATGATGCCGAAAGCCACCACCAGCAGCGCCAGCGCGCCGCTGTCGTAGAGCTCCTTGCCGACCTGCGGGCCGACGAAATCGACGCGCTTCAATTCGACCGAAGCGTCCGCGTCCCTCAAGGCGGCCATCACCTGGTTGCTGGTTTCCGCCGCATTGGCACCGCCCCTGACAGGCAGGCGGATCAGCACATCGCGGCTGGTGCCGAAGTTCTGCACCGTGACTTCGGGCAGGCCGGTTTTTTCCAGTGCGCCGCGGATCGATGGCAGGTCGGCCGCTTGGCTGTAGCTGACCTCAATCACGGTGCCGCCGGTGAAATCGACGCCCAGATTGAGGCCGCGGTCCCACAGGGCCCACACTGAAAAGAGGAAGGTGAGCAGCGAAATCGCGGTGGTCACCTTCCCCCAACTCATGAAGGGGATGACTTTCTTGAACGGGAAAAATTCCAGCATGGCGTGACCCTTAGATCGAGACTTTGGCCAGACGCGCCTGGCGGCCATAGGTGAGGTTGACCATGGCGCGCGACACGGTGACGGCACTGAACATGGAGGTGAGGATGCCCAGACACAGCACCACCGCAAAGCCGCGTACCGGGCCGGAACCCAGCCAGAACAGGGCGATGCCGGCGATCAGCGTGGTGAGGTTGGAGTCGAGAATGGTGCCCCAGGCGCGATCGTAACCGGCATGGATGGCGGCTTGCGGGGTGGCGCCGTTGCGCAGTTCTTCCCGGATGCGTTCATTGATCAGCACGTTGGCGTCAATTGCCATGCCCAAGGTAAGCGCAATCGCCGCCATGCCGGGCAGGGTGAGCGTGGCCTGCAGCATCGACAGCAGCGCGATCAGGAAGACGCCGTTGATGGCAAGTGCGATCGACGAGAACACCCCGAACACGCGGTAGTAGATGATCATGAACAGCGTGACAGCAAGAAAGCCCCAGAGGTTGGAATGAAAGCCCTTTTCGATGTTTTCGGCGCCCATGCTGGGGCCGACGGTGCGTTCCTCCACGATCTGCATCGGCGCGGCGAGCGCGCCGGCGCGCAGCAGCAGGGCCACGTCGGACGCTTCCTGCGCGGACTCCATGCCGGTGACCTGCACCCGGCCGCCGCCGATTTCCTCGCGGATCACCGGCGCCGTGATGACTTCGGCGCGGCCTTTTTCGATCAGCAGGATGGCCATGCGCTTGTTGACGTTTTCGCGCGTCACGTCCTTGAAGATGCGCGCGCCCGTGCCGTCCAGGTTGATGTGGACCGCGGCCTGGCCGCTGGTGTTGTCGAAGCCGGGCGTGGCGTTGGTGATCGAATCGCCGGTCAGCACCACGTCCTTTTTCACCGCGATCGGTGCGCCCTCGCGGCTGGGAACGATTTCCGCGCCGAACGGCGCCTGGCCCTGCGCCAGCGCCAGCGGGTCGGCCAGTTCGTCGACCATGCGGATTTCCAGCGTGGCGGTGCGACCGAGGATGTCCTTGGCCTTGGCGGTGTCCTGCACGCCGGGCAACTGCACCACGACGCGGTTGGCGCCCTGCTGCTGGATCACCGGTTCGGCCACGCCGAGCTCGTTGACGCGATTGCGCAGCGTCGTGATGTTCTGCTGCAGGGCGAATTCCTGCACCTGTTTTTCGGCTTCCGGCTTCAGCCGCGCGGTCAGGGTGAAGGCTTCAGCCTGGTCTTCGGTGGTGTAGGCGAGGTCGGTGAATACCGTGCCCAGTTTGTTGACGGCAGCGTCGCGCTGATCGCGGGTGGCGAAATGCACGGTCACCGCATCGCCTTCGCGGCTGATGCGGCCGTAGCGGATCTTGGCGCCGCGCAATTCGGCACGGAAATCGTTCTGGTAGCGGATGGCCGCCTTTTCCAGCGCCGCCTTCATGTCCACTTCCAGCAGGAAATGCACGCCGCCGCGCAGGTCCAGGCCGAGGTACATCGGCATCGCGTTGATCGCCGACAGCCAGGCGGGAGAGGCCGACACCAGATTCAGCGCAACCGTGTAGCGCTCGCCCAGACCATTCTGCAGCGCGTCCTTGGCCTGGATCTGCAGGTCGGTGCTGGCAAGGCGTGCCTTGATACTGTTGCCCGACAGTTCCACCCCGCTGTAGGCGACGTTGGCCGCCTTGAGCAGCGACTCCACCTGCCCCAGCAACACGGTATCGACCTTTTCCGTGGTGCGTATCGGCGATACCTGTACCGCCGGCACTTCGCCAAAAAAGTTGGGCAGGGCGTAGAGGAAGGCGATCACCAGCGTGATGCCGATGAGCACATATTTCCAGAGCGGGAAGCGATTCATTTTTAAGGGTTGGGCGTTAGGGGGGAGGAGTGAGGTGGGGGGCGACGGTGGGCGCGGATGCCCAGCGCCTCATCCCTTTCACCTCACAGGCCTTTGATCGTGCCCTTGGGCAGCAGGGTCTGGATCGACTGCTTCTGTACGTGGGTGATCACGCCGTCGGCGATTTCCAGCGACACATACTGTTCGCCGATCTTGGCGACCTTGCCGACCTGGCCACTGGCGGTGATGACTTCGTCGCCTTTCTGTATTTCAGACAGCATCTTTTTCTGTTCCTTGGCACGCTTCATCTGCGGGCGGATGAGCATGAACCAGAACAAAATGAAGATGATGATCAGCGGCAAAAAGTTCATCAAGCCGGCGGAGGCCGGTGCCGTGGATTGCGCGTGGGCAAGAGAAATCATGGATACAGCTCCCAATCGAAACGGATTAATTAAAACCGGGCAATTCTACCACCCGCATGTTTGCATCTCGTGAAACCGCGCCGTGAAGTCGGCAAATCGATGGGCCTCGATTGCGCTGCGCATCCCGGCCATCAGACGGTGGTAATAATGCAGGTTGTGGATGGTGGCGAGCCGCGCGCCGAGTATTTCGTTGGCGCGGATCAGGTGGTGCACGTAGGCGCGGCTGAAATGGGTGCAGGTGTGGCAGGTGCATTCATCGTCGATCGACGCGGTGTCGGTTTTCCAGCGCGCGTTGCGGATGCGCATGTCGCCGCGCCGGGTGTAGAGGATGCCGTGGCGCGCGTTGCGCGTCGGCAGCACGCAGTCGAACTGGTCGATCCCCTGCGCCACCGCGGCGACCAGGTCGGATGGCGTGCCGACGCCCATCAGGTAGCGCGGCTTGTCGGCCGGCAGCTGCGGCGCGGTATGGGCGAGGATGCGCGTCATGTCCTCCTTCGGCTCGCCCACGCTCAACCCGCCGATGGCATAGCCGTCGAAGTCCATGCCGACCAGTTCGCGCGCCGATTCGTCGCGCAGCGTCTCGTACATGCCGCCCTGCACGATGCCATACAGCGCGTTGGGGTTGCCGGCGTGCGCCGCCTTGGAGCGCTCGGCCCAACGCAGGCTCATTCGCATCGAATCGGCGGCCTCGCGTTCGGTCGCGGGGTAGGGCGTGCATTCGTCGAAGATCATCACGATGTCGGAATTCAGCGTGTGCTGGATCTGCATCGAGATTTCCGGCGTCAGAAACAGCTTGTCGCCGTTGATCGGCGAGGCGAACTTCACGCCTTCCTCGGTGATCTTCCTGAGCTTGCCCAGGCTGAACACCTGGAAGCCGCCCGAATCGGTGAGGATGGGCTTGTCCCAGCCCATGAAGCGGTGCAGCCCGCCAAACTTTTCAACCACCTCCAGCCCCGGGCGCAGCCACAGATGAAAGGTGTTGGACAGCACCATCTCGAAGCCGATGTCGGTGAGTTCCGCCGGCGACATTGCCTTCACCGTGCCATAGGTGCCGACCGGCATGAAAACCGGGGTCTGCACGGTGCCGTGCGCAAGATGAAGCTGGCCGCGCCGCGCGCCGCCGTCGGTGGTGATGAGGTCGAATTTCATGCGGGTGGGCGCTTTTCCAGAAACATTGCATCGCCATAGCTGAAGAAGCGGTAGCGCTCGGCGATGGCATGGGCGTAGGCCGCGCGGATGGTGTCGACGCCGGCAAACGCGGAGACCAGCATCAAGAGCGTGGATTTGGGCAAATGAAAGTTGGTGATGAGCGCGTCGACCACCTGGAAGCGATAGCCGGGCGTGATGAAGATGTTGGTTTCACTGGAGCCTGCGTGCAGTGCCCCCTGCTGCGCCGCGGCCTCCAATGCACGGAGGCTGGTGGTACCCACCGCCGCCACGCGGCCGCCACGGGCGCGGGTTTCAGCGATCGCGTCGACGGTTGCCTGCGGCAGCGTGTAGCGCTCGCTGTGCATTTTATGCTCGGCGATGTGGTCCACCCGCACTGGCTGGAAGGTGCCGGCGCCGACGTGCAGCGTCACCTGCGCCGTGCGGATGTCCTGGTCGCGCAGCGCATCCAGCATCGCGTTGTCGAAATGCAGGCCGGCCGTCGGTGCTGCGACCGCGCCGGGCTCGTTCGCATACACGGTCTGGTAGCGTGCCTCGTCGTCGGCCGTCGGCGCGTGTTCGATGTAGGGCGGCAGCGGCAGCTGGCCGAGCTGGTCCAGCACCTGCGGAACCGGCCGCGAAAAGCGCAGCTGTGTCAGGTCGTCCTGCCGCGCCAGCACGTCGAGGGTGATGCCTTCGGACAGGTGAATGCGGGAACCCGGCTTGGGCGCATGGCTCGCGCGGATGAAGGCCAGTGCATCGAATTCGCCCGTGACCCGTTCCACCAGCAGCTCGACCCTGCCGCCGGAGTCCTTGGTGCCGAACAGTCGCGCCTTGATCACGCGCGTGTCGTTCATCACCAGCAGGTCGTTCGGGCGCAGCAGGGCGGGCAAGTCGCCAAACCGGCGGTCGTGGAGCGTGCCGGACGCCTCGACGTGCAGCAGCCGGCTGCCGCCGCGCACCGCGGGCGGCAGCTGCGCGATCAGTTCAGGGGGCAAATCAAAATCAAAATCGGCAACTTGCATGGGGCGCGATTATAGCCGCCGCCTTGCAGCAGGACGCCTGATTCGGCGATAATGCCCGGCTTCTGTTGCTGGACGCATTCGCGCCCGGCCCCTTTGCCGGGATGGCGGAATCGGTAGACGCAGCGGATTCAAAATCCGCCGCTGGTAACAGTGTGGGGGTTCGAGTCCCCCTCCCGGCACCAATCAGTTTTCTTTCAGGATTTCCCTTCCGGGGCTATAGGCACCGTCCTGTTGTTGCGGCACTATTTGGGTGCGTTGTGGTCATTTTTGCCCTACGCTTGAAACAGGCGAGTCTGCCTTGATCGGGTGCATTCATGGCTTTGTCATCAGGGGCCCACCGGTTTTGCGTAGCGTTGCGATGGCCTGCACGATGGCGGATGTGTGTGGCACAGGCGTTGCTGGACTAGATACTAGATAGTTGCGTTGCTAGATCACAGTCAAGTGACAGCCAGTGCTATTGTTGAACGGGAGCAAGGGAATGCCTTTATCGGTAGAGGAACTTCGAGGCGAAACGGGCATGTTGCGCTGGCCGGTGTCTCGCGTGCTACAGGCGCACAGGATGCAGATGGCGACGACGCACATGCGCGACCTGTTCGTCGCCGACCCGGCGCGCGCCGAGCGGTTTTCGCTGCAGGTGGGCGATGTGCTGCTGGACTATTCGAAGAACCGCATCACCGACGAGACCATGCGCCTGCTCGTGCGGCTGGCCGAAGAGGCCGATGTGGCCGGCTGGCGCGAGCGCATGTTCGGCGGCGAGAAGATCAACAACACGGAAAACCGCGCGGTGCTTCACGTCGCCTTGCGCAATCGCGGCAATCGTCCGGTCATGGTTGATGGCGAAGACGTGATGCCAAAGGTCAACGCGGTGATCGAAAGGATGGGCGCGTTTGCCGAGCAGGTGCGCAGCGGCGAATGGCGCGGCTACCGCGGCGAACGGATCACAGACGTGGTCAATATCGGTATCGGCGGTTCCGACCTGGGGCCGCAGATGGCGGTCCAGGCGCTGGCGCCTTATCGCCACCCGCAGCTGAAGGCGCATTTCATTTCCAATATCGACGGCGCCCACGTGAAGGCGGCGCTGGAATCGCTGAATCCCGCAACCACCCTGTTCATCGTGGCGTCGAAGACCTTCACCACGCAGGAAACCATGACCAATGCGCACTATGCGCGCACCTGGTTTCTGGCGCAGGCGCAGGAAGACCGCCACATCGCCAGGCACTTTGTCGCGGTGTCGACCAACCGCGAGGCGGTGACGGCATTCGGCATCGACCCTGCCAACATGTTCGAATTCTGGGACTGGGTGGGCGGGCGCTATTCTCTGTGGTCGGCGATCGGGCTGTCGATCATGCTGGCGGTGGGGGCGGAGCGCTTCATCGAAATGCTGGACGGCGCGCACGCGATGGACGAGCATTTTCGCCAGGCGCCGCTCGACCAGAACATGCCGGTGATCCTGGCGCTGCTGGGCGTCTGGTACAACAATTTCTTCGGCGCGCAATCGCAGGCCATCCTGCCATACGACCACGCCCTGCGCAGCCTGCCCGCCTATCTGCAGCAGGCCGACATGGAAAGCAACGGCAAGTCGGTCGACCGCGATGGCAAGGGGGTGGGTTACGCCACCGGCCCCATCATCTGGGGCGCGACCGGCATCAACGGCCAGCACGCGTTCTACCAGCTGCTGCACCAGGGCACCCGGCTGGTCCCGGCCGACTTCATCGTCTCGGTCGAGCCGCCGACCGAATTGCAGGAACACCACGACATCCTGATCGCCAACGTCCTGGCGCAGACCGAGGCGCTGATGCGCGGTCGTACGCGCGAGGAGACGCAGCTTGAAATGGGCTCGCCGGCCAGCCCGTTTCTGCAGCACAAGGTGTTCGACGGCAACCATCCCAGCAATGCGATCCTGCTGCAGTCGCTCACGCCGCATACCCTGGGCATGCTGGTCGCGCTCTACGAACACAAGATCTTCGTGCAGGGCGTGATCTGGAACCTGAACTCATACGACCAGTGGGGGGTGGAGCTCGGCAAACAGCTCGCCCGCCGCATCCTGCCCGAGCTGCATGCCGACGCGCCCGTGACCAGCCACGATACCTCGACCAATGCACTGATCAATCATTACCGGCGCATGCGCCGGCACACTCCTGCCTAATATTTCGATTATGGACCTCATCGCAGGCGACATTGGCGGAACCAAGAGCTGGCTGGCGTGGATGACGGGCGAGCCGGACGGGGTGCAGCGGCTGCGTTTCGAGCAGGTGTACTCGAGCGCGGCATTCGCAACGGCAGACGATCTGATTCGCCAGTTCATCGCCGATTCGAAGCTGGCAAGCGTGCCGGATCGCCTGTTGCTGGCGCTGCCGGGGCCGCTGCACGCGCAACGCGCCACGCTCACCAATCTGGACTGGACGCTCGAGGCCGCTGACATGGGCGCCTCGCTCGGCATTGGTTACGTGCGCTTCATCAACGACTTCCAGGCCGCCGCCGCCGGCGTGGCGACGCTGACTGCCGCCGACGTGGTCGCGCTCAATCCGCAGCCCGCCGAGGCGGGGGGCGTGCGCGCCATCACCGGCGCCGGCACCGGGCTGGGACTGGCCTTCATGCTGGCCGATGCCGGTGGTTGCTACCGCAGCTTCGCCAGCGAAGGCGGGCACATCGACTTCGCGCCGGCCAATGCGGCGCAGCAGCGTCTGCTGGAACAGCTGCGCGCATCCTTTGGCCATGTATCGTGGGAACGGGCGGTATCAGGATTGGCGATGAACGATCTGTACCGTTTCTGCTGCGCCGAACACCATGCCGCGCTGCCCGATGCGCCGGTCGACGGTGCCGCGCTGATCGAGCGCGCCGAAGCAGGCGACGCCGCTGCCGAGGCCGCGCTCGACCTGTTCATCGATTTATACGGATCGTGGGTCGGCAATGTGGCGCTGCTCTACCAGCCGCGCGGCGGCCTGTATGTCGCGGGCGGCATCGCCGTCCATCTGCGGGCACGCATGCAGTCGCCGCGCTTCATGGCTGCAGCCGCCGACAAGGGACGTATGCGCGGGGTGGTCGAGCGCACCCCGATTTTTCTGATCACCAATGGCCGATTGGGTGTGCAGGGCGCGATCGCAACTGCGTTTGCCACGCCCTGAGCTATCGTTTCCAATCAGCATTCATTCCAAATTAGTGTCGTGAATCAGAAATAGGGGAACAAGATAAAACGGACGGATTTTTTCGCAGGGCAAGGCGCGAGGAGGCGACATGGCTCGGTCTATGGCAACGACGAGCAACGCCGCCATGCGGAAAAAGACGCTGTTTTATTTATGTTTCGATATTTCTGATTCACGACACTAAGCAACCAGGAGCGGGCATGACCATTACCAAGGAAGAACAGACGCGGCTTTATCGCTATTACACCGAGCCCAAGATCGCGACCGACCTCACGCGGCGGACGCTGGCCCTGGTGCTGGCGGGCGGCGAAGGATCGCGGCTGAAGGACCTGACTGCATGGCGCGCCAAGCCGGCGGTGCCGATCGGCGGCAAGTACCGCATCATCGACTTCACGCTGTCGAACTGCGTCAACTCGGGCATCCGCCGCATCGGCGTGCTCACCCAGTACAAGTCGCATTCGCTGATTCGCCACCTGCAGCGTGCGTGGGGCTTCATGCGCGCCGAGATCGGCGAGTTCGTGGAAATCCTGCCGGCGCAGCAGCGCACCAACAAGAAGGAGTGGTACCAGGGCACCGCCGATGCGCTGTTTCAGAATATCGACATCATGCAGCGCCACCGCCCGGAGTATGTGCTGGTGCTGGGCGGCGACCACGTCTACACCATGGACTACTCGGAGATGCTGCTCTACCACGTGCAGACCGGTGCGGATTTCACTGTCGGCAGCATCGAAGTGCCGGCGGCCGAGGCGAGCGCATTCGGCGTGATGACGGTCGACGAGGACATGCTCATCACCCGCTTCACCGAAAAACCCAAACACCCCGACAGCATTCCCGGCAAGCCCGGCACCACGCTGGTGTCGATGGGGATTTATATTTTCTCCAAGGATTTTCTCTACAAGACGCTCATCGCCGACGCCGGCAATCCCCTTTCGGCTCACGACTTCGGCAAGAACATCATTCCCGAAAACATCGGCGATGCCCGTGCGATGGCCTTTCCCTTTCGCAACAAGGACGGCCTGCCGGCCTACTGGCGCGACGTGGGGACGCTGTATTCCTATTGGCAGACCAATATGGAACTGTGCTCGGTCGAACCCGAGCTCAACCTGTACAACCGCGACTGGCCGATCTGGACCTATCAGCCGCAATACCCGCCCGCCAAGTTCATCCTCGACGACGATGGGCGGCGCGGCGAGGCGATCGATTCGCTGATCGCCGGCGGCTGCATCCTGTCGGGGGCGCGGGTCAAGCGCTCGGTGCTGTTCTTCGCCGCCACGGTGGAAAACTACAGCCTGATCAAGGACAGCGTGATCCTGCCCAAGGTCAGCATCGGCAGCCATTGCCGCATCACCCGCGCCATCATCGACAAGGGCTGTGTGATTGAAGACGGCACGGTGATCGGCGAGGATCCGGTGGAGGACGCCAAGCGCTTTCACGTCACCAAGGAAGGCATCACGCTGGTGACCCCGGCGATGCTCGGCCAGAACCTGTACGCGAGACTGCAGAACGACTATGACGGTTAAGCCACTCAACGTGGTGCTGTGCTGGCATATGCACCAGCCGTATTACCGCGAAGGCCTCAAGGGCGCGTATCACCTGCCCTGGGTGTACCTGCACGGCATCAAGGACTACAGCGACATGGCCGCGCATCTGGAGCGCTATCCCCTGATGCGCGCGGTGGTGAATTTTGCGCCGGTGCTGCTGGAGCAGCTGGATGACTACGCCCAGCAGCTCGATGTGCTGTTAAAGCATGGCAAACCCACTCAGGACCACATGCTGAATCTGCTGTCCGGCGTCGAGCGCATTCCGTCGGATGTCGCCAGCCGCCAGCGCATCGTCCAGGATTGCCAGCGCTGCCATGCTCCGCGCATGATCCATCCTTATCCCGCGTTTTATCGCCTGGTGCGCATGATCAGTCCCGGCAATACCGACGCCGGGGGCGCTGCCGACCTGCCTGTGCACCTGAGCTACCTGTCCGAGCAGTATTTTCTTGATCTCCTGACCTGGTATCACCTCGCCTGGCTGGGCAACTCGCTGCGCCAGCTGCCGCTGGTGCAGCGGCTGATGGCGCAGGAAACGGGCTTTTCCGCCGCCGACCGCCACGAGCTGCTGCACCTGATGCAGCACTGCATGGCCGGCCTGATTCCGCGCTACCGCGCGCTTGCCGAGCGCGGCCAGGTCGAGCTGTCGATGACGCCTTACGGCCATCCCATCGTGCCGCTCTTGAACGACTTCGGCAACCTGCGCGATGCGCTGCCCGACGTTCCCGTGCCCGATGCGCCCGTCTATCCGGGCGGTTCGGCGCGCGCGCGCTGGCATCTGCGGCATGGCGTCGAGGTGTTCGAGCGCTACTTCGGCATCAAGCCGGCGGGCGTGTGGCTGTCGGAAGGCGGGGTGAGCGAGGATGCGCTGGCCCAGCTCGACGAAATGGAATTTGCCTGGACTGCCTCGGGCGAGGGCGTATGGCGCAACAGCTGCGCCAAGTCGGGCTGCCCGGACGACGAGGTGCAAAGCAGGCGCACGCTGTTTTCGCCGGCGCGCGTCGATGGCTTCAAGACGCGGGTGTTTTTCCGCGACGACGGCCTGTCGGACCTGATCGGCTTCAAATACAGCGACTGGCACGCCGACGACGCGGTGGCCGATTTCATCCGGCATCTTGAAAACATCGCCACTTTTTTTGGCAAGGACGCCAACCACCATGTGGTTTCGATCATCCTCGACGGTGAAAACGCCTGGGAATACTACCCCGACAACGGCCATCATTTTCTGGATGCGCTCTACGCGGCGTTGTCCATCCACCCGACCCTCAAGGTCAGCACCTTCGCCGAGCAGGCCGCGCATGCGCCCGCCAAGCCCATGAAACGGCTGGCGGCCGGCAGCTGGGTCTACGGCAGCTTCTCGACCTGGATCGGGTCGGACGACAAGAACCGCGGCTGGGACTATCTGGTCGCCGCAAAAAAGGCCTACGACAGCGTGGTGGCCACCGGCAAACTGAACGCCGACCAACTGGCGCTGGCCACCCGCCAGCTCGCGGTGTGCGAAGGCTCCGACTGGTTCTGGTGGTTCGGCGACTACAACCCCTCGGGCAGCGTCAGCGACTTCGAGCAGCTGTATCGCACCCAGCTGCGCGAGCTGTATCGCCTGCTCGGCGTGGCGCCACCCGCACTGCTCGATGTGCCGCTGTCCGCCGGCGGCGGCCGGGCGGAAAACGCCGGCACCATGCGCCGGAACGCATAATGAACCCGGAAATAGTGGGACATTTAGGATGAATTTCGATACCCATCGCGCCGGCCTGTTGCTGCATCCGACCTCGCTGCCCTCCGGCACCCTGGCTGATGCCGGGCGCTGGCTGGATTTCCTGCGGGCGGCGGGGTTCAGCGTGTGGCAGATGCTGCCGCTGGGCATCCCGCTCACCGGCCTGTCGCCCTATCAATGCGCGTCGGCATTTGCGGTTAATCCCGCGCTGTTTCCCGCAGTGCCGGTGGACATGCACGGCTTTGCCGGCTGGCGCAGCCGGCAGGCGCATTGGCTGGCGGATTTTGCGCGCTTCATGGTGATCAAGGCGGAGCAGGGCGGCGCCTCCTGGACCGACTGGCCGGTCGCGCTGCGCGACCGCGATGCGCAGACGCTGGCCGGGTTCGACGCTGCCCACGCCAACAAGCTGGACGCGGTGATGGTCGAACAGTACCGTGCCGCTGTGCAGTGGCAGGCACTGCGCGCCCAGGCCGCGGCGCGCGGCATCCAGCTGTTCGGCGACATGCCGATTTTCGTCGCCCACGACAGCGCCGACGTGTGGGCGCAGCGCGGATTGTTCCTGCTGGACGACGCGGGTCATCCCACGGTGGTGTCGGGGGTGCCGCCGGATTATTTCTCCGAAACGGGGCAGCGCTGGGGCAATCCGCACTACAACTGGGCAGCCATGCAGGCCGACGGCTTTGCCTGGTGGCGGGCGCGGCTCGCCACGCACTTCGAGTGGTTCGACCTGGTGCGCATTGATCACTTTCGCGGCCTGGCGGCGGCCTGGGTGATTCCCGCCCATGAAACCACCGCCATCCACGGCGAGTGGGTCGAGGCGCCGGGTGCGGCGCTGTTGCAGGCGATCGCCGACGAAATGGGCGAGCTGCCTCTGGTGGCCGAGGACCTTGGCATCATCACCCCGGATGTCACCGCGCTGCGCCACCAGTTCGGCCTGCCCGGCATGGCCGTGCTGCAATTCGCGTTCGACGACCACGCCGACAATCCGCACAAGCCCGAAAACGTGCACCCCGATACCGTGTACTACACCGGCACCCACGATAACGACACCACGCTGGGCTGGTGGCGCACGCGGCCCGAGCATGAGCGCCAGCATGTGATGCGGCAGCTGGGCGTCAGCGACCCCGACGCGGTGCCGGATGCGATGATCGATACGGTGCTGCAAAGCCGCGCCGCGCTGGCGGTACTGCCGCTGCAGGACGTGCTGCGGCTGGGTTCCGAGGCGCGCATGAACACGCCGGGCACCGACAACGGCAACGGCAACTGGACCTGGCGGTTTGCCTGGGACGCGCTGCCGCCCGATCTGGCATCCAATTTGCAGGAACAATTACAGAAAGCCCACCGATGCGAGACGAACCCAAAACCATGAATGCGTCCCCGCAAGGCCCGCTTGGCGCCAGTCTGCCCGCGATCGCCCCGGCTATCCTGCGCGTGCAGACCGGTACGCATCACGATCCGTTCGAGGTGCTGGGCATCCACGCCCAGCCCGACGGCAGCACCCTGATCCGGAGCTTCATGCCGGCCGCCGAAGCCATCGAGGTGGCCGGCGGGCGCATGACCCGGGTGGCCGGCACCGACTGTTTCGAGCTGCGGCTGCCGCCCGGCACGCCGGTCGAGGCGCACCCGGTCATGCGCTGGCAGGACAAGCGCGCGGGCGACTGGCACACCGCGCAATGCCCCTACACCTTCGCCCCGCAGCTGGGCGAGATGGATTTGTATCTGCTCGGCGAGGGACGCCATCTCGAAGCCTGGAAAGTGCTGGGTGCGCGCCTGAAGACCATCGACGGCGTGGCGGGCTGCCTGTTTGCCGTGTGGGCGCCGGCGGTGCAGCGCGTCAGCGTGGTCGGCGACTTCAATGAATGGGATGGCCGCCGCTATCCGATGCGCTGTCGCGGCACCTCGGGCATGTGGGAATTGTTCATTCCCGGCCTTGCCGCCGGTCCGGCCTACAAATACGAAATTCTCGGCAGCCACGGCCAGCTGGTGAGAAAGACCGACCCCTACGCGCGGCAGATGTTTCTGCGTCCCGAAACCACCAGCCGCGTGCCCGACGACACGCCGCACACGTGGGGCGACAGCGACTGGATCGCCGCGCGCGCGCATTTCGACTGGCAGCATCGCCCGATCAGCATTTACGAGTTGCACCCCGGTTCCTGGCGGCGTCACGACGACGGCAGTTTTTATAGATGGGGCGAACTTGTCGCCGAACTGATTCCCTACGTGCAGGACCTCGGCTACACCCACATTGAACTGATGCCGGTGGCCGAGCATCCGCTCGACGCCTCGTGGGGCTACCAGGTCTCGGGGTACTACGCGCCGACCGCGCGCTTCGGTTCGCCGGACGACTTCCGCGCCTTTGTCAACGCCTGCCACCAGGCGAATATCGGCGTGCTGCTCGACTGGGTGCCGGCGCATTTTCCCAAGGACGACTGGGCGCTGGCGCGCTTCACCGGCGAGCCGGTGTACGAGCATGCCGACCCGCGCCGCGGCGAGCACCAGGAATGGGGCACGCTGGTGTTCGATTTCGGCCGCAACGAGGTGCGCAACTTCCTGGTCGCCAACGCGCTGTACTGGCTGGACGAGTTTCACATCGACGGCCTGCGCGTCGACGCGGTCGCCTCGATGCTCTACCTCGACTACTCGCGCAATCCGGGCGAATGGGTGCCCAACCAGTATGGCGGGCGCGAGAATCTCGAGGCGGTTCATTTCCTGCGCGAGATGAACACCGAAGTGCACGACCGCTTCCCCGGCGTGCTCACCATCGCCGAGGAGTCGACCGCGTGGCCGGCGGTGTCGCGCCCGGTCGAGCTCGGCGGCCTGGGTTTCTCGATGAAGTGGAACATGGGCTGGATGAACGACAGCCTCGATTACATCGAAAAGGAGCCAATCTACCGCAAGTACCAGCACAACCAGCTGACCTTCAGCCAGATTTACGCATGGACCGAAAACTTCGTGCTGCCGCTGTCGCACGACGAAGTGGTGCACGGGAAGAAGAGCCTCTTGGACAAGATGCCGGGCGACACCTGGCAGCGCTTCGCCAACCTGCGCCTGTTCTATGCCTGGCAGTACGCGCATCCGGGCAAGAAGCTGCTGTTCATGGGCAGCGAGTTCGGCCAGTGGAACGAGTGGAAGGAAGCCGGCCAACTCGACTGGGTGCTGCTCGACTTCCCGGCGCACGACGGCGTTCGCACGCTGCTGCGCGACCTCAACCACCTGTACCGCAACGAGGCCGCGCTGTACGAATTTGACTTCGAGCCGCGCGGGTTTCGCTGGATCGACTGCCACGACGCCGACCAGTCGGTGCTGAGCTTCGTGCGCCAGGGGCGGGACGATGCCGCGCAAATAGTGGCGCTGTTCAACTTCACCCCGGTGCCGCGCCGCGCGTACCGCATCGGCGTGCCGTCGGCGGCGGCCTGGTGCGAGGTGCTGAATACCGATTCGACGTATTACGGCGGCAGCAACCTCGGCAACGGCCAGCCGCTGCATCCGCAGAACCTGCCGTGGATGGGGTACGAGTATTCCGTCGAAGTGATACTGCCGCCGCTGGGTGCGATCTTCCTCAAACCCTGCAGTTGATTCGAACCAGACCAGAACGACGAAAAAAATAATGAAACGCGGAGCAATGAAAATCCTGTTTGTGGCCAGCGAAGCCTATCCGCTGGTGAAAACCGGCGGGCTGGGCGATGTGCTCTACAGCCTGCCCCATGCGCTGCATGCGCGCGGCGCCGATGTCCGCCTGGTGCTGCCGGGCTATCGCGCGCTGCTGCGCCAGCTCGATCAGGTGCGCCTGCTCGGCTGGCTCGACGTGCGCGGCGCCGAGGGCATCGTCAGCGCGCGCATCCTGGAAACCCGCCATCCCGATTATGCGTTTCCGTTGTGGGTGGTCGATTGCCCTGCGCTGTTCGACCGCGAGGGCAATCCCTATGTCGACGAAAGCGGCCAGAACTGGCCGGACAATGCCGAGCGCTTTGCGGTGTTTGCACGGGTGGCGGCGTTGCTGGCGCGGGACGCGCTGGAACTCGACTGGCCACCTGCGGTGGTGCACACGCACGACTGGCAGACCGGACTGGTCGCGGCGTTTCTGGCCGAGCAGCCGGTGCGCCCGAAAACCGTGTTCACCATCCACAACCTCGCCTATGGCGGCAACTTTACCCACAGCGATTTCGTGCGGCTGCAGTTGCCCGGCCACTGGTGGTCGTCCGAGGGCATGGAGTTCCACGGCGGCTTTTCGATGCTGAAGGCCGGTATCGTGTATGCCGACGTCATCACCACGGTGAGCCCCACATATGCCGCCGAAATCTGCACGCCGGCGTTCGGCTGCGGACTGGACGGCCTGCTCCGTTCCCGGCAGCACAAGCTGCACGGCATTCTCAACGGCATCGACACGACGGTCTGGAATCCGGCCACCGATGTGCACCTGCCGGCCCATTATTCGGCAGGACGCATCCAGCCGGGCAAGCGGCGCAACAAGCAGGCCCTGCTCGAACGCTTCCTGCCGCGGGTCGATGATGCGGCGCTGCAGGCGCCGCTGCTGGGCCTGGTGGGACGGCTGGTCGAGCAGAAGGGGGTCGACTGGGTGCTGGCGGCGATACCGGTGCTGCTCGCCGAGACCGACGTGCGCATGGTGCTGCTGGGCAGCGGGCAGGCAGCGTATGAAAAGAAATTATTGCGGCTGGCCAAACAGCACCCCGAGCGGCTGTTTGTGACAATCGGCTATGACGAGCCGCTGGCACACCAGATCGAGGCCGGGGCGGACCTGTTCCTGATGCCGTCGCGCTTCGAGCCCTGCGGTTTGAACCAGATGTACAGCCTGCGCTACGGTACGCCGCCCATCGTCTACAAGACCGGCGGCCTGGCCGATACCGTGGTCGACGCGAACGCGGCCACGCTGGACGACGCCAGCGCCACCGGTTTCGTGTTCGACACCCCCGGCGCGCCTGCTTTTCTGGCCGCCATCCACCGCGCGCTCGACCTCTATCGCCAGCCCAAGCAATGGCGACGGCTGCAGCAGACCGGCATGCGCCAGTCGTTCGACTGGTCGGACAGCGCCGGCCACTACCTTGCGCTCTATTCCTTATGACTTCAGACAGAACCCCTATGCCCGCCGAAAATATGCCCGCCGAAAAATTGGCCGCTCCCTGTTCCGTCGTCCTGAAACCGCTGCCGAACAGCAGCGAGGCGTTCACCCACGATCTCGAGCGTTACCAGTTTTATCACCTTGGACGCATGCTGGGCAGCCCGCCGGTCTACACCTATCAGGCGCTGGCGCGGACGCTGCGCGACCGCCTCATGTCGGACTGGATGAACACCTATGTCGCGCGCGACCAGCCGGGCAAGCGCCGCGCCTACTACCTGTCGCTTGAATTCCTGATCGGCCGCGCGCTGTCCAACCATGTGTTGAACCTGGGGCTGGACGAGGTGACGCGCGAGTCCTTGCACAGCTTTGGCCAGACGCTGGAGAACCTCGCCGAAGAGGAGCCCGACGCCGGGCTGGGGAACGGCGGTCTGGGCCGCCTCGCCGCCTGCTTCATGGACAGCTGCGCCACGCTGGACCTGCCGGTGATGGGCTATGGCATCCACTACGAGTACGGCATGTTCCGCCAGCACATCGAAAACGGTTACCAGATCGAGGACCCCGACAACTGGCTGCGCGACGGCAATCCGTGGGAGGTCGAGCGGCCCGAATACACCTGCCGCGTGCCGTTCGGCGGTCGGACCGAGCACTATCACGACAGGGCGGGGATCCATCGCGCGCGCTGGACAGACACCAACGACGTGCTGGCAGTGCCGTACGACATGCCGATATCGGGCTACCGCAACCACGCGGTGAACACGCTGCGCTTGTGGAAGTCCGCCGCCACCGACGAATTCGACCTCAGCGAATTCAATGCCGGCAGCTACTCCGAGGCGGTGCAGGCCAAGAACCACGCCGAGCACATCTCGATGGTGCTCTATCCCAACGACACCAGCGAAAACGGCAAGGAGTTGCGCCTGCGCCAGCAGTATTTCCTGGCCTCGGCCAGCCTGCAGGATGCGCTGCGCCAGTGGCATTCGGCCGGTAACAGCGACCTGTCGAAATTTGCCGGGCACAACGTGTTCCAGATGAACGACACCCATCCTTCCATCGCGGTGGCCGAGTTGATGCGCCTGCTGCTCGACCAGGAAGGCATGCAGTGGGACGAGGCCTGGGCAATCACCTCGCAGTGCATGGCCTACACCAACCACACGCTGCTGCCCGAGGCGCTGGAGCGCTGGCCGGTCGCGCTGTTTCAACGCCTGCTGCCGCGGCCGCTGGAAATCATCTACGAAATCAATGCGCGCTTTTTGCGCGACGTGGCGGTGAAATGGCCGGGCGACATCGACCGCCGGCGCCGCATGTCGATCGTCGAGGAGGGCGAGGTGCGGCAGCTGCGCATGGCCTGGCTGGCCATCGTCGGCAGCTTCTCGGTCAACGGCGTCGCCGCGCTGCATTCGAAACTGCTGAGAGAAGGCCTGTTCCGCGATTTCGTCGACCTGTGGCCGCACAAGTTCAACAACAAGACCAACGGCGTCACTCCGCGGCGCTGGATGGCCCATGCCAACCCCAGCATGAGCGCGCTCGTCAGCAGCAAGATCGGCGATGGCTGGGTGGCCGACCTGTCGCAACTGGAACAGCTGAAGCCGCTGGCCGACCTGAAGAACAAGGGATTTTACGCCGATTGGCGCGCGGTCAAGCACGCCAACAAGCAACGCCTCGCCGCGCTGGTCAAGGCCGAGTGCGGCGTCGAGTTCAACCCGGATGCGCTGTTCGACGTCCAGGTCAAGCGCATCCACGAATACAAGCGGCAACTGCTCAACGTGCTGCACGTGATCCACCTGTACAACCGCATCAACCGCGGTCGGCTGGACGGCTGGGCGGACCGCTGCGTGCTGATCGGCGGCAAGGCCGCGCCGGGCTACGTCATGGCCAAGCGCATCATCAAGCTGGTCAACAGCGTGGCCGAGGTGGTCAACAGCGATCCCGACGTTGGCGGCCGTCTCAAGGTCGCCTTCCTGCCCAACTACCGGGTGACCAGCATGGAAACCATCGCGCCGGCAACCGACCTCTCCGAGCAGATTTCGACCGCAGGCAAGGAAGCCTCCGGCACCGGCAACATGAAGTTCATGATGAACGGTGCGATCACCATCGGCACCTACGACGGCGCCAACATCGAAATCCTCGAAGCGGTGGGCGAGGAGAACTTCTTCCTGTTCGGCCTGCATGCCGATGAAGTCGAGACGCTGCGTCCGAATTACCAGCCGATGTCCTTCGTGGAAAAAGACCCCGAGCTGCGCGAGGTGATCGACCTGTTGCGGTCGGGCCACTTCAATCTGTGCGAATCGGGCATCTTCGACATGATCCTCGACACCTTGCTGAGCCCGCACGACCCGTGGATGGTGCTGGCGGATTTCCGCAGCTATGTCGACGCGCAGGAACGGGTTTCGCAAGCCTGGCAGGACGAAGACAGGTGGACGCGGATGAGCATCCTTAACACGGCGTCGAGCGGCTTCTTCTCGACCGACCGCACCATGGTCGAGTACAACCGCGATATCTGGAAGCTCAGCCCATCGTAGCCAGCCGGGGTCGCTTGTTCGCCTGCGTGGGTAAGGCACACGGGCCAACCGGCCGGGCTGTACGCGCCAGCGTGGCACACTTGCAGCGTTAACCTGCAACCCCAACACCATGCCATTCTCCGCCCTCGGGCTCGTGCCCTCCCTTGCCCACGCGGCCGCCACGCTGGGCTTTAGCGTGCCTACCCCGATCCAGCGCGCGGCCATTCCTGTCGTTCTCGGCGGTCGGGATGTGCTGGCCACCGCGCAAACCGGCTCCGGAAAAACCGTCGCTTTTGTCCTGCCCCTGCTGCAAGGCTTGCTTGCGGACACGGCAGCCATGCCCCGTCGTGTGCGTGCGCTCATTCTGGTGCCCACGCGCGAACTGGCCGCTCAGGTGGGCGACGTGCTGCAGCATCTTGCGGATCAGCTTGTTCCCGCTTTCAAGGTGGCCGTGGTGTTTGGCGGCGTGTCGATCAGCCCGCAAATGATGGGGCTGCGTGGCGGTGCCGACGTGGTGGTCGCCACGCCAGGGCGCCTGCTCGACCTGCTGCAGCACAACGCTGTGTCGCTTGCTGAGGTTGAATGTCTGGTGCTGGACGAAGCGGATCGACTGCTCGATCTGGGCTTTTCTGACGAGTTGGCGAAGGTGTTGGCGGCCTTGCCCGGGCGGCGGCAAAACCTGTTTTTCTCGGCCACGTTCCCACCCGCCGTCCAGGCGCTGGCGCAGGCCTTGCTGAATGATCCTCGGCGGGTGGCAGTCGGGTCTGAACCCAGCGCAGAACCGCTGATCGTGCAGCGGGTGATCCGGGTCGATGCGCCGCGCCGCACGCAACTGCTGCGTCATCTGATCCTGAGCAACGACTGGGAACGCGTATTGGTGTTCGTGGCCACGCAGCACGCCGCCGTGCACGTGGCCGCCAAACTGAACCGGGATGATCTTTTTGCCACCTCGTTTCACGGTGGCCTGAGTCAGGCTGCACGCAAGCAGACGCTGGATGAATTCAAGGACAAGCGCTGGGACGTGCTGGTCACCACCGATCTGGCCGCACGCGGTATCGACATCGCGGAACTGCCGGTGGTGGTGAATTACGACTTGCCGCGCTCAGCCGACGACTATGTTCACCGCATCGGTCGGACCGGCCGCGCGGGCGAAAGCGGCCTGGCGATCAGCCTGGTGAGCGCCGGCACCGAGGCGCATTTCCGCCTGATCGAAAAGCGCCAGAACCTGAACCTGCCATGGGAGCGGATCGAAGGGTTCGAGCCGGTTCAGGCGGCCGCCATCGCCGTGCCCGGCAATGGCGGCGTCAAGGGGAAACGGCCCAGCAAGAAAGACAAGTTGCGGGCGGCGGCGAAGGCCGCAGAGTCAGGCTGAAGCACTGACGGTATGAACGTTCAGGCAGCCTGGACCGGAATCGTGTGGCGGGTGTCCATGATGCGGTTGTCCGCGTCCACGTACACCAGTTCCGGCGCGTAGCGCGCCAGTTCCAGCTCGTTGTAGACCGCGAAGGTGGCGATGATGACGAGGTCTCCCGGATCCGCCTTGTGCGCGGCGGCGCCGTTCACTGAAATGATGCCGGAGTCGCGCGCTGCGCGAATGGCATAGGTGGTGAAGCGCTCGCCGTTGGTGACGTTGTAGATATGGATCTGCTCGTACTCGTGGATGTTGGCCGCATCCAGCAGGGTTTCGTCGATCGCGCACGAGCCTTCGTAGTGCAGCTCGGAATGCGTGACGGTTGCCCGGTGCAGCTTGGACTTGAGCATCGTTCTTTGCATGACGGTGCCCCTCAATAAGGGAAAGCTAAGATTATACCCAAAGGACACAAGTAAAACCTCAGGCCGGATTGCCCAAGGCCGCCTCGATGTTGTCGATCAGCCGGGTGTTGCCCAGCCAGGCCGCACCCAGCACCACCAGACGGGTGCTGGCCGGCGCCGGCGCCTGCAGGGTCGTGGCGTCGCGCAGCGCGACGTAGTCGACGCGCCAGCCCGCCATTTTCAGGCGGCGGGCGGCGCTGGCGGCAAGCGCTTCGAAATCGCGCTCGCCCGCCTGCACGGCGGCGGCGACGGCGGCGAGTTCGCGCTGCAGTTGCGCCGCCTGGATACGTTCGGAGTCGCCGAGGTAGGCGTTCCGCGAACTCAGCGCCAGCCCGTCGGCCTCGCGCAGGGTGGCGCCTGCCACGATTTCGATCGGCAGGTTGAACTGCCGCACCAGCTCGCGGATGACGAACAACTGCTGATAATCCTTCTTGCCGAACACCGCCACGCGTGGCCGCATCAGGTTGAACAGTTTCAGCACCACGGTGGCGACGCCGCTGAAATGGCCGGGGCGGAACGCGCCGCACAGATCGTTCGCCAAGCTGTCGGGCGGCTGCACGGTGAAGGTCTGCGGCACCGGATACAGTTCGGCGACGTCCGGCACAAACACCAGGTCGCAGCCGGCGGCAGCGAGCTTCTCGCAGTCGGCTACGAGGGTGCGCGGATAGCGTTCGAAATCCTCGCCGGCGCCGAACTGCAGGGGGTTGACGAAGATGCTCGCCACCACCGGCTGGCCGTTCCGTTTTGCCAGTTCGATGAGCGACACATGGCCGGCGTGCAGGTTGCCCATGGTCGGCACGAACGCGGTGCCGGTTTGCCCGGCGAGTGCCGCGCGCAGTTCGGCGGCGGTATGGACGACCCGCATCAGAACGTATGTTCGGCGGCCGGGAAGCTGCCGTCCTTCACCGCCGCAACGTAGGCGCGCGCGGCGGCCTCGATGCTGTCGCGGCCTTCGAGGAAGTTTTTCGAGAATTTCGGCGCACGCGGATACAAGCCCAGCATGTCGTACAGCACCAGCACCTGGCCGGAGCAGTCGGCGCCGGCGCCGATGCCGATGGTCGGGATCGTGAGCGCCGCGGTGACGGCCTGCGCCAGCGCGGCCGGCACCATTTCCAGCACGATGAGGCCGGCGCCAGCGGCTTCCAGTGCGCGGGCGTCGGCGATCAGTTGCGCGGCGGCGGCGTCCTCGCGCCCCTGCACCCGGTAGCCGCCGAGCTGGTTCACCGACTGCGGCAAGAGACCCAGGTGCGCGCACACCGGGATGCCGCGCTGGGTGAGGAAGGCGACCGTCTCGACCATGACCGCGCCGCCTTCGAGCTTGACCATGTGCGCGCCCGCCGCCATCAGCCGCGCGGCGGCGGCAAACGCGCGCTCGGGCGAGGGCTGGTAGCTGCCGAAGGGCAGGTCTGCGACGGTGAAGGCGCGCTCGGTTCCGGCGGCCACGCAGCGCGTGTGATACGCCATTTCGGCGAGCTTCACCGGCAGGGTCGAGGCGTGGCCCTGGATCACCATGCCGAGCGAATCGCCGACCAGCAGCACGTCGACGCCTGCGGCATCAAGCACGCGCGCGAAGCTCGCGTCGTAGCAGGTGAGCATGGCGATCTTTTCGCCGCGTTCGCGCATCGCCGTGAGGGTGGACAGGGTGATCGCCATTTACGCCGCGCGGTTGAAGAATTCGCGCGGGCCGCGCATCTTGCTCATGCGTTCCAGCAGCAACTCGAGGTCAGCTTCGCTCTCGGCGAAATTGAGGTTGCCGGTGTTGACGATGAGTAGCGGCGCGGCCTCGTAGCGATGGAAGAACTCGCTGTAGCTGTTGGCCAGGCGCTGCAGGTAGCCCGCATCCATGCCGCGCTCGAAGTCCACGCCGCGACGCTTGACGCGCTCCTGCAGGGCATCGATCGGGGCCTGCAGGTAGATCACCAGGTCGGGCGTCGGCGCCTGCGGCGCGAGGTCGGCGTAGACCTTCTGATACAGCTCGAATTCGTCGTCGTTCAGGTTCATGCGGGCGAACAGCATGTCCTTGTCGATCAGGAAATCCGACACCGTGCCGGCACGGAACAGGTCGCCCTGCGCCAGGTCGCGCAGCTGGCGCGCGCGGTCGAACAGGAAATGCAGCTGCGTCGGCAGCGCGTAGCGTTTCGGTTCCTGATAGAAGCGCGGCAGGAAGGGGTTGTCGCCGGCGTTTTCCAGCAGGGTGTCGGCGCTCAGGTGCTCGGCCAGCTTGTGGGTGAGGCTGGTCTTGCCGGCGCCGATCGGGCCTTCGACGACGATGTAGCGGAAACGGGAAAGACTCATGCGTTGACGGCGGCAGCGGAGGGCGGGAGGTGGGCCACATTCTGACCGGCGCAGGCAGAGAGCCAGTCGGCGGCGCGGCCGCGGCCGGGGATCGTCGCATCGGGGGCGATTTCCAGCAGCGGCAGCAGCACGAAGCCGCGCTCGTGCATGCGCGGGTGCGGCAGCGTCAGCCCTTCTTCGTGGAAATGCGCGGCGCCGTACAGCAGCAGGTCGAGATCGAGGGTGCGCGGCGCGTTGCGGAAGCTGCGCTCGCGGCCATGGCGGTGTTCGATGTCCAGCAGCGCGACCAGCAGCGCGCGCGGCGCGAGGTCGGTTTCCACCTGTGCCACCGCGTTGATGAAGTCGGGCTGGTCGACGTAGCCGACCGGTGCCGAGGCGTACAGGCTGGAGCGGGCAATCAGCCGGGTGCCGGGCAGGCGGTCGAGCTCGGCCAGCGCGTATTCCACCTGCGCCGCCGGGTCGTTGAGGTTGGCGCCCAGCCCGATGGTGGCGATGACCCTCATGCGGGCGGCGTCTCGCCAGCGGCTTCACCCGGTTTTTTGCGCTTGCGCTTGCGGCGCGGTTTGGGCGCGCTGTCGGCCAGCAGCATGGCGGCACGCTTGTCGTCGTCGACGTCCTGGAAGCGGGTCCACCATTCGCCGAGTTCGGCATCAACCTCGCCGGATTCGGCGCGCAGCAGCAAGAAGTCGTAGGCTGCGCGGAAGCGCGGATGCTCCAGCAGGCGGTACGGGCGTTGTCCGCAGCGCTGGTCGAAGCGCGGCTGCAGCCCCCAGATTTCCTTGATCATGCCGTCGTAGCGGCGCGGGATGGCAAGCTGGCCGCGCTGGGCGTCGAGCACTTCGTCCATCGCCTCGAATAGGGCGGGCTGCGGCTTCTCGCCCGCCGCTTCGAGCTCGCGCCAGCGCTGCAGCACCTGCGGCCACAGCAGGGTGCCGAACAGGAAGGCCGGCGAGGCAGGCTTGTCCTGCGCGATGCGCGCATCGGTGGTTTTGAGCGCGGCGGTGATGAAGCGCTCGCCGGTGGAGTCGTCGAGGATGGTGTCGAGCAGCGGCAGCATGCCGTGGTGCAGGCCCTCCGCGCGCAGCTGGTGCACGCCGCGCAGCGCATGGCCGGACATCAGCAGCTTCAGCGCCTCGTCGAAGATGCGCGCACGCGGAATGTTGGCCAAGAGCGGCGCCAGCGTGGCGACCGGGCGGCGGGTGTCGGGGTCGATATGGAAGTCGAGCTTGGCGGCAAAGCGCGCGGCGCGCAGCATGCGCACCGGGTCTTCGCGGAAGCGCGTCTCGGGGTCGCCGATCATGCGCAGCACGCGCTTCTTGCAGTCGGCCACGCCGCCGAAATAGTCGTGCACTTCCTCGCTCAAGGGGTCGTAATACAGCGCGTTAATGGTGAAGTCGCGGCGCGCGGCGTCGTCCGCCATGTCGCCGAACACGTTGTCGGACAGCAGCCGCCCGTGCTCGTCGGTGGGACGTTCGTTCTCATCCTCGGTTTCCTTCTGGTCGTTGGAGCGGAAGGTGGTGACCTCGATGGTGACGCGGCCGCACATCACATGCACGATCTGGAAGCGCCGCCCGATGATGCGCGAACGGCGGAACAGCCGCCGCACTTCCTCCGGCGTGGCGTCGGTGGCGACGTCGAAATCCTTGGGCGTCTTGCCCAGCAGCAGGTCGCGCACCGCGCCGCCGACCAGGTAGCCCTTGTATCCCGCCTGTGCCAGCGTTTCGCAGGTTTTCAGCGCGCAGTCGTCGATCTGGTCGCGGCGGATGCCGTGCGCGCCCTGAGACAGGATCTTGGCGCCGGAACTGGAGGCGCGTGATTTGCGGCCAAATACTTTGTTGATGAAGCGACGAATCATGGGGTGCGCGATGGCGAGTGATTGTAAAAACAGATCGCGATTATACAGGCTGGGCCTGTCCCCTATGTCGACAGACTTCGCCGGTCCTTCTGCCGCCACAGCGTCGCCGTGCCGGGGCCGTAGAGGGCTTCCAGCGAGTCAGGGGTGAGCAGATCGGCCGGCGTGCCCGACTGCCAGCGTCCGTCGCCGTGCAGAAACAGCAGGCGGTCGCAGTGGCAGGCCGCCCAGTTGGGGTCGTGCAGGGTCAGCACCAGGCTGCGGCCGGCGTCCGCCTCGCTGCGGGCCCAGGCCAGCAGCCGGGCCTGATGCGCGGGATCTAGATGGGTCAGTGGCTCATCGAGCAGGGCGATGCGCGGCGCCTGCACCGCCAGCTGCGCCAGTCGCGCACGCTGGCGCTCGCCGCCCGACAGCGTGTCGAGCGGGCGGCGGGCGAGTTCGGTCAGTTCCCAGGTCGCCAGATGCGGTGCCAGGTCGCCGGGGGCATGGCCGAAGGCCCTGCCGTGGGCAGCGTCGAAAGGATAGCGCCCGAGCGCGATGAAATCGGCGACGCTGCCGAAAAACCCGCCTTCGTCGCCCTGCGGCAGCAGGCCGATATGCTGCGCGCGGGTGAGCGGCGGCAGCGTGTCGAGCGCAATGCCGTCAAGCGTGACCCGGCCTTGCGCAGGGGAGGCGAGCCCCGCCAGCACCGTCAGCAGCGTCGACTTGCCGGCGCCGTTGGCGCCGAGAATGCCGAGCACCTCGCCGGATTCAAGCGTGAGGTCGAGCGATTCGGCCAGCGTGCGGGTGCCGGCTTGCAGCGTGAGCTGAAACGCGGTCAGTCTGGGAGCAATGGATTCCATGAAACGAAGGCGGCCGGTAATGAACCCGAGCATAGCAGCACGGCGGCCTGGGCGGCATGGTGTGGCGGTGCTGCGTACTGTCCGCGCAGGTAGGCGGGTTGATTCGTGGTGTTTGCGCTATCGAATGCGCAAGCGTCACAGGCCATTCGACGCCTTGATGGTCGACTATGGTTTAGGTTTAGTCCCTCTGGTGTTGACTGTCATTCAAAAACTCGAGGTGAATGCCGGGTTATCGGCCTTATGTGGAGTGCTACATAAGGCCGAACAACGGTCACTCGGGTCGTCCGACGCGAAGGTCCGTATAGGGTTCGCTAATGGTCATCGAGCGGTTGTCGCTCGCTCCTTGAACGAGCTCGGTATACCTGTCCTTTTCATCGGCACACGGGCCATGGCCAGGTATTTTGGACCGCCTTGCCATAGGCGCAAAAAAATCCCGGACGAATTGGAATTCTGTGCCATGTGCGCCCTTTCCAGCGGTGCTGAAGCGCTTAACTACACCATGTGACCCGGCCGTCCCGGACCCAAAAATGGGAGCAGCATCCCTTCTACAGGTTCTACAGGCCATCCACCTTCATCTCCCACCTCGGCTTCGCTTCTGGGATGACGAGCAGCTCGATGGTGCGCCCACAGCCGCATGGGCAGCGCATGCCGACGCACCAATCCTCCCCGTCGTCACGGGCCAACACTAGATCACGCCGCGGTAGTACAGCCGGGAGACTGTCCCCCGTAATGACCTGGAGGCGACGGGCTGGGGCGAGCTTGTCCCACGTTCGCCGCAGCCATTGCGTGACGGTCATACGGCAGCCTCGGTTGTGGTGAGATTTAACAAGGGAAGGCTGGGCAAGGGCTCCTTACCGCCGCGCCCTAGCAGCCTGTCGGACTTCCCCCTCAATCCCGTAAAATTCGCCTTAGCTCCATTCCGTGCATAGCTGCTCGCCCTGGCCGAATCCGCCGACTGGAGCGAGTTGCCCGAAGGCCTCTCCGTCCCCGCCGAAATCGCCCGCCGGGAAGACCAGCTGGCCGCCATAGCCAAGCGAAAGCCAGGATCGAAGCGCGTGCCAAGGAACGCTACGTCCGCGAGCATAACGTCGATGTCTGCCTCAAAGCCGGGATTGAACCGCTGATCGCCGTCGGACGGGAAGGTCACCACCCGCACTGGCAGGAGCGCTTCAGCGAACCGGAACAGTTGGCCGAAGACGCCAGCGCGGTCGATACGATGAAGCATGCGCTCAAGACCCGGGCGGGCAAGAAGCGCTACGCGCTGCGCAAGCAGACGGTGGAACCGGTGTTC
>JBAQND010000006.1:0-2626 GCA_049303455.1 Thiobacillus sp. | reverse complement strand
TGAACAGCGCGTACTGGGTGGCTGAATACGCCTGGTTCACCAGGCTGGACAGATAGGCGACGAAGGCGGAGGACGCGATGCCGGCCGAGAGGTTGTCCGCCGAAATCGTGAACACCAGCGCGCCGACGTCGTGGCCGCGTCCGGCCAGCCACACGAACAGCAGGTTGGTCGCCGCCGACAGCACTGCGCCCAGGAACAGCGTGCGCATCACGCCCATGCGCATCACCAGTAGGCCGCCGAGACCGGCGCCGGCGATGGTCATGATCACGCCGTACACCTTGGACACGGTGGCCACCTCGTCCTTGGTGAAGCCCATTTCCTGGTAGAAGGGATTGCTCATCACCCCCATCACCACGTCCGAGATGCGGTAGACCGCGATCAGCGCCAGCATCAGCACGGCCTGCCATTTGTAGCGCTGGATGAAATCGATGAAGGGCGCCAGCACCGCGCTGTGGAACCACGCCGTGGCGGTCAGCAGCCAGCCGGACAATCCGGCCGCGGCGAAGCGTTCCCGCGTGTGCGCCTCGCGCTCGGTGGTGGTGAGGGAGATTTTCTTTTCCGGCTCGCGGATGGTCAGCGTGGTGAGAATGCCGACCGCCATCAGCGCCGCCATCGCCGTGTACGCCACCTGCCACGGGCGGAAGTCGTAGGTCGCCTCGGAGGGGTCGAACGCCGCCGCGATCCACAGCACCCCCGCGCCCGCCGTGATCATCGCGATGCGGTAGCCCGCCTGGTAGGTCGCCGCCATCGCCCCCTGCTTCTCGATTTCCACTGCCTCGATGCGGTAGGCGTCGAGCGCGATGTCCTGCGTCGCCGAGGCAAAGGCCACCGCCAGCGCGAGGTACACCATGTGCGTCAGGTTCTGCGCCGGGTCGGTGTTCGCCATGCCGAGCAGCGCGGCGGCAATGCAGACCTGCGACAGCAGCAGCCACGCCCGCCGGCGGCCCAACGCGCGCGTCAGGAAAGGCAGCGGCAGCCGGTCCACCAGCGGCGACCACAGAAACTTGAAGCCGTACGCCAGCCCTACCCAGGAGAGATGCCCGATCGTCGCCCGCGCGATGCCCGCCTCGGAGAGCCAGAACGACAGCGTGCCCAGCACCAAGAGCAGCGGCAGCCCGGCGGAGAAGCCGAGGAACAGCATGCCGACGACGCGCGGGTGGGCGTAGACCTTGAGGGCGGCAAGCCAGGGGTGGGGTACAGACGAAGCGTTCATGAAGATGGGTTGGCTCTCAGCGTATAAGTTGTGTACATTGGCTGCAAATGGATTGGGACTACCCGATTGGCGCTGGGCTTCTGGGACTACCCGGAGGCCCTTCTGCTTTCCAGGGGAAGATTTTCAAACTTCCGTCGACACCATGCCCCCAGCACCACTAAAGCCCAGTTTTGCGCATAGCCCTGACTCAGGGAGCAGTCGCCAACCCCCACCCCAGAGACTGTCCGGCGGCAAATTGCTAATACCCTGCTAATAGCGGTTAACAAATAACAGATTGATACGTAAGGAAAAAATTGATCTTTGTTAATCTGAAATGCTTGTCGTGCCGGTTTGTTAAACAGCTTGTTTACTACGGTGATGCACGAAGAAAATAACGTCGGCTTTGCGCATGCCCATCCGCATCAAGAAAAGCATCCTGCCCAATCGACCACATTCTCAGGTAACGCGACACCTCAACTTTGGCCGACTGTGATTCGCCCAGTCCGAGCAACTCCCGGCATTCTTTGGGCGAAATCGAGCCATGGTCCTGCAAATAAGCTTTGACCATTTCGGCATAGCGGATCGGGTTGAGTCCGCGGGTCTTGGTGTAGGCGGCCTTGCCGAGCAAATCCTTGGCGATGCCTTTCGCCAAGTGGAACGTGGCTGCTGGCGTGTGCCCCCTGCGTTCCAGAATCCCCGTTCGTGGCAAAGCAAACTGATCCAGAATTTCTCTGGCCTGCGCAAGCGGACGTTGCAGCAGTCTCGATGCGGAGCTGCTGTCTATGAAGGCGTTCTGACGCAGATAGGCGAGGACCATCAACGCTTCCAGCCCGACATCCCGCCCCGCGTCACGCCAGCGCGCTACCAGGCGGGCGGTATTCTCGTCGTGGCCTTTGTCGTATACATGCAGGGTCACGCTATGGCCATCGCTTTCATACAAGGGGATCGGCTTGCCCAGCGACAGGCACAGCACGAAAATGCGCCGTCGCCCGATTCCAGACGATTCGACCAGGCCCAGTTTCAGGAAGGCATTGGCCAGTGCATTGTTCCTGCTCTTCGGTTCGTGGCGAAGGATGTTTTCGGGCGTGATGCCCGGCATGAATCCGCCGGGGCTGGTGATGACCAGTTCATCCGCAAGCTGGCGGATCAATACCTTGCCGGGGTCCGAGTAATCGCGATGGGTCACGGCATTGAGCACGGCCTCCCGCACCACGTCCAGGTGATAGGCCGGGATGCGCAGCTTTTGCAGGCCCAGCGTCAGTTCCTGTTCCGGGTTGGCCGGGCTGGTGAATATCTGCTCGATGCGCTCCAGCGTGTGCAGCAGGCCGAAGCGGAACTGATCGTTGCGCGCCACCTGCGTTTCACCGGGCTGCCAGACGTATTGCACCAGATGCTGCGGGCAGCGCCGCGACAAGACCGTTTCCTTGCCGAACA
>JBAQND010000005.1:0-22888 GCA_049303455.1 Thiobacillus sp. | reverse complement strand
CTTCAGACGACCCCTTCCAGGGCCGGCAGTCCACTAGTGTCGTGAATCATAAATAGCGGGACAAGATAAAACGGATGGATTTTTTCGCAGGGCAAGGCGCGAGGAGGCGACATGGCTGGCTCTATGGCAACGACGAGCAACGCCGCCATGCGGAAAAAGACGCCGTTTTATGTTTCGATATTTAAGATTCACGACACTAGACAACCGCCTGCGCAACGCGCTCGTCAGTCCGGCTCACTGCGTCCGCCAGGTCAAGAAAAGCGGTTTCCCCAAAAGGATCGTTGGCGCTGCGTGCGTTGCCGGACAGCAGATTCACCCGTTCGGCCACCCGATGCGACGTACCGAGGTCCGACCAGCCGCAATGCGGCGCGGGAAGCACCTGCAAATCCGCCACCTGGAACTGCAGGATATGGTGGGAAAAATCGATTTCCGTGATCCGCCCGTACAGATGGCCCAGTGCCCACGACGGATTAGTGGGGTCGGCTATTTTGGCGGTCGTAGCGAGGATGGCATGGGCGTTGTCCGGAAAACGCATCTTGAACAGCTCCAGCAGGAGGCCGCCCGCCGCCGCAAAAATGCCGCTGTTCCACAGGCCGCCTTCCTGAATCAGCTTGCTCGCCACGCCGCGGGAGGGCTTCTCGACAAAATGCCGTACCCCCTGCGCACGCTGTTGGTCCGCCTTCTGCGGAATGATATAGCCCAGTTCCGGATCGGCACCGTCAGGTTCGATCCCCAGCATGAAAATTTTCCTGGATTGGGCCGGCATCCCGGCAAGCATGGAGGACATGGCCTGTATCAACATGTCTTCGGCCAGCACGTGATGGTCGGCGGGAAGAAAGATCAGGCGTGCCTGGGGATCGCGTTTAAGGATGTATGCGATGGCAAGCAGCACGCCATTTCCCGTGCCGCGGTTGCGTGGCTGGACGATCAGGTTGTGCGGCTGTATTTCATGGGAGTGCTGTCCCCACCATTGCTCATGGCCCTTTGCCACCACCGCGCAGACCCGTTCCGCGGGAACAATGGCGCCTGCCCGCTTCAGCGCGAGCCCGAACAGCGACGGCCCGCCGTGGAGCGAACAGAATTGCTTGGGTACATGCCTGCCCGCTTCGTCCGCCGTCAGCGCCGCAAGCCGTTTGCCTTCGCCCGCTGCCAGCACCACTGCCCATGTATGGTTGTTCTGCATCACTTCACTCCTTTTTTGCTTATCCAATGAAACATTGGCTGATCGGGGTTCATCCATTCCGCCCCCTTGTCTCCCTGTTTCGACAAGCCCTCGCTATGCACTAATCGAGTACGACTTCCTGGATGTGGGGCCGGTTACCGCCATTACGCTTGGCCTGATAGCACGCCGCATCCGCCGCGGCCAGAATGCCGTTCAGGCTGTGCTTGTGCGTTTTGAAGAGGGCAAGACCGATGCTGACACCCAGCCGATACGTTTTGCCGTTCCAGTGCAGGACATAGGATTCCACCGCCCGATGCAATTGCTCCGCGCGCTGGCGCGCAAGCTCCGCCGGGCAGCGCTCCAGCAGCAGGCCGAATTCATCCCCGCCCATGCGTGCCAGGCTGTCCCTGCCGCGCACCTGGTCCTTGAGGCGCGCTGCGATCTGGCGGATGGCGAGATCGCCCGCCGCGTGACCGGCCGTATCGTTGACCGATTTGAAGTTATCCAGATCCAGATACATGAAGGCTTGGGGCTCGCCCTCATCGGTCTCCCGCAGCAGGCGCCACAAGCGCTTGACCAGTTCGGCGCGCCGCAACAGGCGCGTATGCTCGTCGTGCACCGTTCGCGTCACCAGCTTGTCGACGTACTGCTGCAGGCCGCTCGCATTGCGCAGCACGACCATGAAGCCGCCCGTCGTCCCGGACCCGGTCGGCGCCAGCGCAACGCTGCACTGCACGGGAATGGCACCGGCTCCGTTGCGCACGAGCAGATGAAACGCCCCGGCGAACGGCGTGTGCTGGCCGCAGAGATCGCCAATCGGAATGGGTTGCCGGGTCGTCCCATCCTGCAGGGTAAGCACCTTGTCCACCCTATGGCCGCGGGCGTTTTTCAGCGACAGCCCGAGCAACTGCTCCGCCGCCCGGTTCAGGTACGACAGCCGTGCTTCACCATCAGTCATGACGAGCGCATCCGGGAAATGCTCAAACGCGTCAGAAAGAGGCATATCCCAAGCGCGAGCGTCCGATGTCGAGCCCATAAAAGCGCTTGGCATAAAATAATTCCTGTTTCGGAGTGAATGATTCATTGCATTCCTTCTGTTGGCATTCCTTCTGTTGCGTTTCCATGCGGCCTTCAGGTGGCGACAATCCCGCTGAACAGGCCAACGGGCGGCGACAGGGCCTTCAGCGGGACACCTCTGCCCCAGTTTTTCATGCTGTCGACCAGGATCAGGGAGAGGTCCTTGTGGCGACCCGCAAACTTCAGTACAGCCTGACCGAGGCAACCGGCTTGCCGGAACAGGCGGCCACTCAGCCCGGCATATTTCAACCGGGCCAGAAAATCCGCCAGCGCCGGCGACAACGCGTTGTCTGTGTCGATCAGCAGAACACTGACCTTGAATCGCATCTCCATGCAGTAATCGAAGACGGCATTCAACACCGACCGCCTGATCGAATGGCCGTGCAGGGCAATCAGAATGCGGCTCATGGCCTGGTCACCCGTGGCGAGGGAGCATTCGCCATCATGTCGCAGGGCATCACGACAGCCAGTTTTCTTTGTGCACGCCCTTTTCCCTGAGTCCGATGGCCAGTTCTTTCTGCGCCTCCACCTGGATCTGCCGGACTCGCTCGCGGGTGACCTTGAGGTCCTTGGCCAGCTCTTCCAGGGTGGCCATGTCATGGTTGTTCAGCCCGAAACGACGTTCGATCACCCAGCGGTGTTTGTCGGAAAGCTTGCCCAGCCATTCCGTCATATAGCTTTCGAGCTCGACCTGATACAGGCGCTCGTCGGGTGGCACGCAACGCTCGTCGGCGATGGCCTCGCCCAGGCTCAGATCGGGATCGATGTCGAGGGGCGCGTCCAGCGGAACGGGCGACCGGTTCAACAACATGACTCTGCGCACAGCCGCCACGGATTTCCCCGTGAGGTGGGCGATCGCCTCCATCTCGCACCCGGGATCCATCATTCCCTGCCTGTCCAGCTTGCTGCGGGCACGCAGGCAGACGTTGAGTTCCTTGACCACATGCACCGGCAGGCGGACAGTGCGTGACTGATTCATCAGGGCCCGCTCGACCGATTGCCGTATCCACCAGGTGGCGTAAGTCGACAGGCGGAAGCCGCGATCCGGATCGAACTTCTCCAGGGCATGCATCAGCCCGAGGTTGCCTTCCTCGACCAGGTCCAGCAGCGGCAGGCCGCGCCCCAGATAGCGCTTGGCGACATACACGACGAGCCTGAGGTTGTGCGTGATCAGCACGTCCCGCGCCTTGATGTCACCGCCTTTCATGCGCCGGGCGTAATCCTGTTCCTCGACCGCGCTCAGAATGCGCAGGCGGCCGATGTCTTCAAAGTAGCGCTGGGTAATGTCCTGGGCGTATGCATCATCGGCATGGCTCTCGGTTTCGGCCCCGCCGTCCCGGATTTCTACGGGATCGATGGCTTCTTCCGGGGCGCGATAGCCTGCTTCCGGATCATGCAAATCATTGGATAACTCGTTGGGCCACATGCTGACCTCCAGTCTGGAATTGCCGTACAGGATGGGGGCGCCCGGCAGCGGGCAGGTCGCATGCCCCGCTTGAACCCGAACGATGCTGTTCTACCGGCGTGAGGCTCGATGTGGAACAGATGGCCAGGTAAGCCCTCGCCACATCAAGGAAATGCCCGACTGTTGACGCATAGGAAGGCTGTGCGCGGATGATTTCCTGCTGTGTGCTGACGTTTATCGTGACAGTCTCCGGCCACTTCACGCCCAGGAATGGGAACCTGCTTAGCTGCGTCATGGATAGATATATTCCTCTTCTGTTAACGATCCCGTGCAGGCCTGTCTGGACAGGCTTCGCTTGAATGCTTGAATGGATGGCCACAAGGATATCTCTGGAATTGTAAGGTACAGAATACCCATTGCAAGATCGCAGCATCATTGGTACCGATGCTAAGTAAATCCACGTAGGTAATAAGGGATAACGGTTTAATGACGTAGTCAGGATTGCGCGCGGCGCTGATTTTTCGCCCGGCCATTGCGGGCGACTCACCCGAGTATTGCGTTGGTGCGGGCTTTACGACCGCCCCCTTGCGGGGGCGCCTTCAACAGCCCAGAAGTTGTAGAAGGGGCGCCTTTATGCCCTCTGGGTACTCGCCCCGATTTTCACACGGCCAAGCCGGGACAAACCCTCAGGGCATGCAGCAAGCGGCCATGTTGACCAGCTCCGCCATGTTGGCGGCGCCCATCTTGTGCATGACATGGGTACGGTGAACCTCCACCGTGCGCGGGCTGATGCCTAGTTCCCGGGCAATCTCCTTGCTGGTGTGGCCGGACACCGCCAGCGCCATGCACTCCCGCTCGCGTGAAGTCAGGCTGGCGTAGCGCTGCCGGATGGCCTGGGTGCGGCTCAGGGTATGGCGCCACTCCTGGTCCAGCGCCAGGGCCCGCTGTACCCGTTCGAGCAGTGCGGCGCCCTGAATCGGCTTTTCCAGGAAATCCACGGCACCGGCCTTCACCGCCTGTACGGCCATGGGAATGTCGCCGTGTCCGGTGAGGAAGATGATGGGAATGCTCAGGCCGCGCGCGTTCAGTGCCGCCTGAACCTCCAACCCGTTCATGCCCGGCATAGCCATGTCCAGCAGCAGGCAGCCCCAGCGGATGGAGTCAAAGGCCGCCAGGAAAGCGGGGCCGTCGGCATGGGCTTCCACCTGCAGGCCGGCCGTCTCCAGCAACTGGGCCAGCGCGTCGCGCATCGCGGCGTCGTCGTCGACGACAAATACGGTCTGATTCATGGGGCGAAGGGCAGAACGAAATGAAAGATGCCGCCGGGGCTGTGGGGCTCAACCCACAGCCGGCCGCCGTGAGCCTCGATCAGGCTGCGGCTGATGCGCAGCCCCACCCCCAGCCCATATTCCTTGTGGCTGGAAAACGGCTCGAACACCTTGTCGGCCATCGCCGCATCGATGCCCGGGCCGCTGTCGATGACGCTGACCTGGGCCATGTTTTCTACCCGGCGCGTGGTCATGGTGATGCTGCCGCTCGTCATGCCCGCGTCGCGAATGGCGTCGATGGCGTTGCGCAGCAGGTTGAGCAGCACCTGCTCGATGTGTACATCCACCCCCATGACAGGCGGCAGGGTCTCGTCGAGGTCAAGCACGATGTCGATTCCCCGGGTGCGGGCCTTCGGTGACATCATGGTGCGGGCGTTGCGCACCACGGCATTCAGGTTCATCGGCACCGGGTCGAGCCTGCCCCGGCCGACGAATGCGCGCATATGACGGATGGCTTCACCGGCACGCAGGGATTGTTGGCTGATCTGCTCCAGGTTGCGCGTCAGCTTGTCCTGCGCCAGCGGCTTCTGGCCCAGCAGCTGCAGGCCGGCCTCGGCATAGGTTGCGATGGCGGCGAGCGGCTGGTTGAGCTCGTGGGCCAGCAGGGTCGCCAGCTCGTTAGCGGTCTGCAGGCGCTGCAGACGGGAGGCCTCCTCCAGGGTTCCCCTCACCCGGCACTCGGCACGGCGCTGTTCGGTGATGTCGATGCCGGTGCCGATAATGTATTGAATCTGTCCCGCCTCATCCCGCAGCGCCGAATTACACCAGCTGATCAGGCATCTGGAGCCATCCCGGTGTATCCAGTGGTTCTCGTGCTGGATCTGGTCCTCGCCGGCGCGCAGCCGGTCGTTGACGCGGCGCACGCCATCCTGTTCGTCGGCGGGAATCAGGTTCTGCCACTTGGTGTTGCCCTGGAATTCGGCAAAGTCATGGCCGGTCTTGGCGTTGCAGGCCATATTGAACCGGACCACCCGCTCGTCGGTGTCGATCACGAGGATCAGGGCGCCCACCGTATTCAGGATGGCGTTGATGAAATTGCGCTCGTGTTGCAGTTGCGCACTGTTCTCGTTCACCCGCTGCTCGAGATGCGCCGTCAGATCGCGCAGTTCCAGCTCGGTCCGCTTGAGCTCGGTGATGTCGGTCAGGCTCAGCACCACGCCGCTGATGCGGTTGTCACCGGTTCGATAAGGCGTGATGCGGCGCAGAAACCATTGCTCGTCATCGCGCGACACTTCGCGCTCGCAGGGCGTCAGATCCTGCAGCACCCGCTCGATATCCCGCTTCAATTCAGGATCCTCGAAACGGGCGGTGATGTGGTCGATGGGGCGGCCGACGTCGGCGGCGATCAGGTTGAACAGGCGGGTGGCGCTGGGCGTGAAGCGCTTGATAGTGCGGTCGACCCCAAGGAACAGGGTGGCGTTATCGACGCTGGCCAGCAGATTGGTCATGTCGTCGTTGATATCTTCCAGCTCGTCCACCTTGTCGCGCAACTGGGAATTGACCGTGCTCAGTTCCTCGTTGAGCGACTGCAGCTCCTCCTTGGAGGTTTCCAGTTCCTCGTTGGTGGACTGCAGCTCCTCGTTCATCGACATGACTTCCTCGTTGGAAGCCTTGAGTTCCTCGTTGCTGCTCTCCAGTTCCTCGATGGTGCTTTGCAGCTCCTCACGCGAGGTCTTCAGCTCATACTCCAACTGGCGCACCAGCTGCTCGTCGGTCGCCGCCTGTTCGTCGCCTGCGGTCGCTGCCTGATCCGTTTTCGGCTCATCCTGGAAAACAACCAGCAACAGCCGCTCGTCTGCCAGCTTGCCCGGCATCGGCTGAACCGACAGGCGCACCAGAACAAAGTGCCCTGCGCGTTTGATGCGGATGCCGCCAACGTCGACGCGCGTTTCCTCATTGATGGCCTTGATCGCCGCGGCGCGGATGCGCGACCGCAGCGCCGCCAGGGCCAGGGTCAGCAGGTCGTGCGACGGCGGGCCGCCGGGCTGCCGCAGATACAGTTGGGTCGGTCCCGAGTAATGCAGCACCTCGTAGCGCCGGTTGATCACCACGGCGGCGGGCGCGTATTCCTCCAGCAGGATCTTGCGGGTCAGTTCGCTCAGGTTCTTGTGCTGGGCCGGAACCGGTGGCGGCACCGGCTGCAGCTCGTTCGTCCGCTTGCCCGCCTGAACCGGAAAGCCGGCGCGGGTCAGACGCTCGGTGTGCACGCGGTGGAAGATGCGCCACTTTTTGGAGACCGGCAGGAATAGTTCGGTCTGCCGGCCGATGCTCTCCGAGGGGCCGAGGATCAGGTAACCGCCTTCGTTGAGCGAGAAATGGAACAATTGCAGCAGCTTCTGCTGCACCTCCGGCTCCAGGTAAATCAGCAGATTGCGGCAGCTCACCAGGTCCAGTTTGGAGAAAGGGGCATCGGACAGAATGTTCTGCGGCGCGAACAGCACGGTTTCCCGCAACTGCTTGCTCACCTGCCAGTGGTGGGCATCGGCCCGGGTGAAAAATCGCTCCAGCTGCTGGCGCGAAAGTTCGGCCACCAGCGCATCCGGATAGATGCCGCGGCGGGCCACTTCGAGGGCGCCTTCGTCCACATCGGTGGCGAAGATATGGATCGGGCAGGCCTTGCCCGCCGCAGCGATGCGCTCGATCAGCAGCATGGCGATCGAGTAGGCCTCCTCCCCGGTGGCGCAGCCGGGCACCCACACCCGTACCGGGGCGCCCGCATCGCGCGACTCGATCAGTTCGGGCAGCACCTGGGTTTCCAGTACCTGGAACATCTCGGGGTCGCGAAAAAAGCTGGTGACGCTGATCAGCAAATCCCTGCCAAGCTGAGCGAGTTCGTCCGGCTGTTCGCGCAACAGCGCCAGATAGTCGGCGAGCCGCTCCAGATGGTTGAGCCCCATGCGCCGCAGCACGCGACGCAGCAGCATACGCTTGCGGTAAGCGCGGAAATCGAACTTGGTGCGCGCCCGCAGCAGGGCAAGGACTTGCGTCAGATCGTTCTGGGCGGCGGCCGGTTCGGGCAGCGCGGCGGTGCCGGCCACGAAGTGCCGCACGTATTTGAGCAGTTCTTCCGGCATCCGGCCGGGCGGCAGCACATAGTCCGCAAGCCCGGTGTCGATGGCGGAAAGCGGCATGCGATCGTACTCGGCGCTCGACGGCTCCTGCACCATGGCCATGCCGCCCTCGGCCTTGACGGCCTTGAGCCCCAGCGAGCCGTGGCTGCCGGTGCCGGAGAGAATGATGCAGATGGCGCGTTCCTGCTGGTCCGCTGCCAGCGAGCGCAGGAAGGGATCGATGGCGGTCTGGCCGGCACCCCGGTCGAGGGGCGCGCTCAGGTGGATGACCCCCTTGTGCAGGGTCAGGTAATAATTGGGCGGGATGACGTAGACATGGTCGGCTTCGAGACGCTGGCCGTCCTCGGCTTCCGCCACCGGCATGGCGGTTTGCTTGCCCAGCAGCGGGGCCATCAGGCTTTCGTGCTTGGGGTCGAGGTGGGGAATGAGTACGAAAGCGAGGCCGCTGTGCGCCGGCATCGCCTGGAAAAACTGTTTGAAGGCCTCCAGTCCGCCCGCCGAAGCGACCATGCCCACCACGGCCTGAAGCGGCTGCACGGCGATGTCTTGAGTCTGTGGCGGTGACGCTGGCTTCCTTCGGCTGGTGGCGGGTTTGGCACGCTCGGATTTGGCGGGCCCGGGTTTGACGACCGATACGGCTTTTTTAACGGGCATCGATCAGAAAGCGGGATAACGGAACGACAAGATCATCAAATTCCTCTGGCGGCCCGTCTGATACGGATATTCGGCATCGTCATGAACAAACGTTTTCAAGTGCGGGAATAGTAGCAAATAACTACGCTGGGCAGAACAGCCGGATTCCCCGCACGCCATGCTCGGTCCCGAGGGCGTCCCATCGGATGCAAAGGTTGCCGAGCAGCGCAACCGCCTTGATGGGTGGGGTCGGGCCGGCCGACTGCATGGTTTGATTGCATCGACGGACGCTGCCCGCCAGCGTCAGCCTGGATGGCGTGCGATGATTACATGAAAAAACAGCAGCATACAGCATATTCCACACAAAGAGTCACACGCCTTTCCGCTTCGTCGGCGGGCTGTGTTCGACATCGTAGCCTCCCGTCATGGCATGAAGCATGGCAAGAATCCCTGACCGCCGCGAAGGCTCGCCGCCCGTCATGCCCTCTTCTTCGGCGACGGCAAGCTCGCTGGCATCGCAGGCCCAGCGGCGCAACAGCTCGATCTTCTGTTCCCGCGTCAATCCACCGTAATCACGCAACGCCTCGGGGTCGGCGAACACCGAGCCGGGATCGAGCCGGGCCTTTTCGAGATCGATTTCATCCTTGTTAGCTGTAGAGTCATTTTTGCGATCGCTCCATGAAGGTCGCAGCACTGCTGCGGCTGCACCAGCTTTCAAGATAGATACTGCAACCCTAAGGCCTTGCCATGTCTATATTGAAGGCTTTCTCATCGCTATTTGTTGATGTTGGTCAGCGCTGTGGGAGGGGCGCCCTCGCCCCGATTTGCGCGCCGTTGCAAGCTCCACAGCATCGGCCCGAGGGCGGGCCTCCTACAACCGCACACCCCTGCGGGATGCCGAAGAACCGGGAATATTAAAAAGCGTGGGAGTCGAGACCGGAAAGCGCGAGCCCCCGCCGATCCCGATCCCGTGCATCCCCACCAAGGAGAGACAGCATGAGACGGATCAATTTTCTGGCACCCAACAAGGCAATCTCCAGGACGATTGTCGCTGAACTCCCCACACTCGAGCAGGGCCTGACCGTGGGCGGCGGGACGGGGGGCGGCGGGACGGGCCTGCCAAGCCACGGGTAGAGCCGTTCCATGCCCGTCCACAACGCCGACATCGCCGCCCTCTTCGAGGAAATCGCCGATCGCCTGGAAATCCAGGGCGCCAACCCGTTCCGCATTCGTGCCTACCGCAACGCCGCGCGCACGCTGGGCGAACTGCCGCAGTCGGCGCGCGCCCTGCTGGAAAGAGGCGAGGACCTGACCCGGCTGCCCGGCATCGGCGACGACCTCGCCGAGAAAATCCGCGAAATCGTCACGACCGGACGCTGCAGCCTGCTCGAGCGGCTGCGGCGCGATCTGCCGCCCGCCGTCACTGAATTGCTGCGGATTCCCGGGCTGGGGCCGAAGCGGGTCAAGACGCTGTACCACGACCTTGAGGTGCAGACCGCCGAACAGCTGGTCCGGGCCGCGCGCGACGGCCGCATCCGCGCCCTGCCCGGCTTCGGCGAAAAAACCGAACTCAACATCCTGCAAGCGGTGGAAGCGCATGCCAGCCAGACGCGCCGCTTCAAACTGGCGGTGGCGGCGCAGTACGGCGACGCCCTCGTCGCCTTCCTGCAGGCGGTCCCCGGCGTCGGGCAGGTGACGCTGGCCGGCAGCTTCCGTCGCATGCGCGAGACGGTGGGCGATCTCGACATCCTGGTCACGGCCTCCGCCGGCAGCCCGGTGATGCAGCGCTTCACCGCCTACGACGAGGTGGCCGAGGTGCTGTCCGCCGGCAGCACGCGCGCCAGCGTCGTGCTCAAAAGCGGCCTGCAGGTCGACCTGCGGGTAGTGGCGCAGGCGAGCTACGGCGCCGCGCTGTGCTATTTCACCGGCTCCAAGGCCCACAACATCGCGATCCGCCGCATCGCGCAGAAGCTCGGCCTCAAGGTCAACGAGTACGGCGTATTCCGCGGCAGCGAGCGCATCGCCGGCGAGGACGAGGCATCGGTCTACAAAAGCGTCGGCCTGCCGTGGATTCCGCCGGAACTGCGCGAGGACCGCGGCGAGATCGAGGCGGCGCGCGGCGGACGCCTGCCCCACCTGGTGGAATTCGCCGACCTGCGCGGCGACCTGCATGCGCATACCAAGGCGACCGACGGCCACGACAGCCTGCGCGAGATGGCGCTGGCGGCCAAAGCGCTGGGGCTGGAATACCTGGCCATCACCGAGCACTCGCGCCACCTCACCGTGGCGCGCGGCCTCGACCCGCAGCGGCTGGCCCGCCAGTGCGACGAGATCGACCACCTCAACCCCGAGCTCGACGGCATCACACTGCTGAAGGGGATCGAGGTCGACATCCTGGAAGACGGCAGCCTCGACCTGCCGGACGAGGTGCTGGGCCGGCTCGACCTGGTGGTCGGCGCGGTGCACAGCCAGTTCCGTCTGTCGCGCGCGAAGCAGACCCAGCGCATTCTGCGCGCGATGGACCATCCCCACTTCACCCTGCTGGCCCACCCCAGCGGCCGCCTGATCGGCCGCCGCGAGCCCTACGACGTCGACATGCCGCGCATCATTCGCCACGCGAAGGATCGCGGCTGTTTCCTCGAACTCAACGCCCACCCCGAGCGCCTCGATCTGCTCGACAGCCACTGCCAGATGGCGAAGGAGGAAGGCGTGCTGGTCAGCATCAATTCCGACGCCCACAGCACTTTCGATTTCTCCAACCTCAAATATGGCGTCGGCCAGGCCCGGCGCGGCTGGCTGGAGAAAAACGATGTCCTGAACACGCGACCGCTGGCAGCGCTGCGGCGCCTGCTCAAGGCCACCCTGTGAGCCTGTGCCGGGCGCGCGGCTGGATATCCGCAGTCGAACTCGATTCAGGCTGAAAAAATCGCCTGTTCTGGATAAAAGTGAAAAGTCATCTATATACAAAAATCTGCTGGATTTTCATTTTTTCATCTGGTATCCAGCGCCATGCAAGCAGAAACACGATCCCCCTCGCGCGGGCGACTTTTGGTCTTGGCGCCTGGCTGAAGGCTGGCCGCAATGTACCGCAATGTACCGCGGCCCAATCGTATCCATGCAGCAGAACCGACCATGCAGGAGCGACCATGCAGGAGAGATACTCATGAAATCAGGAACCAGCCAAATCCAAACGCGACTTGTCGCACTGCTGTTGGGCGTCGCGCTGTTGCCCGCGCATGCCGCCGGCGATCGCAAAACAATGTCCTTCAAGGATTTCGACACCAACAAGGATGGGTACCTCTCCCTCAAGGAATTCGAGGCCAGGGGCAAGGACGACCTGGCCTTCAAGGCTGCCGACATCAATGGCGATGAACAGCTAGACCGGGACGAATTCGACAAATACCTCACCAAGAAAGCCAGCGATCACCCCAAGGCCGAGCCCGGGGCGACCATGCAGCCGAAACCGGCTCAGCCTTCGTCCGGGTATTAGCTCCAGCTATTCGCCAGCCGCTGATGGAAATCATGATCTCAAGCGCTGGGTGGCGGCGGAGGACAAAGTCAGTCCCCAAGGCGGGTACCTGGGCCGCGAAACAAGGCGAACTCTGCCCACATTGGAGGAAGGCTGCTCTTGAAATTTCCGGGCCGTGGCCAGCGGCCTTAAACGCCGGCCATTTTCAACAAAAGGAGAAGTGACATGAAACAGACAATGAAACAATCGGTCCTCATCGCCGCATTGCTGGCGCTTGGGCTGGCCGGCTGCCAGAAGAAGGAGGAGGCCCCGGTGCCGGAAGTGATGGCACCGGAAGCGCCAGCGCCCGTGACCCCAATGGAGCCGATGCCTGAAGCACCGGCTCCCGGGGTGGAACCGGCTCCTATGGATGCCCCGGTGGAACCTGTTCCGGGAGAAGCCGGGGAAGCCGCGCCTATGCAGCCCGCTCCTGACGACGCGTCCACCACACCGCCGAGCCCATAGTCCACCTGCCCGACCGCGTGCATCGCGAACCGATGGACCGGGTCGGGACAAGCGGGAACGCATGAGCGGCACCGCCCCGAGCGAGTTGGTTAAAAGCCGGGGCGGACGTTATGCCGGCGCACTCGGCATCGATCTCGCTGCGGCCGATGGCGGCGAGCGCTTCAAATGGTTTCTTGCAGCGGTGCTGTACGGCACGCGTATTTCCGGATCGCTTGCCACCCGGACCTGGCGCGAATTCGCCGTCCGTGACGTGCTTGCCCCGGACCGCATCGTGGCTACCGGCTGGGATGGCCTGGTGGGCATCCTCGACGCCGGCGGCTATGTGCGCTACGACTACAAGACCGCCACCAAGCTGCTGGACGTGTGTGCCGCGCTGATGCGCGGTTACGGCGGCAGCCTCGATGCGCTGCATGACGCCGCCGCCGACCCGCGCGACCTGGAGCACCGGATCAAGGCGCTGGGCAAGGGGATTGGCGACACCACGGTCGGCATTTTTCTGCGCGAACTGCGCGGCATCTGGGCCAAGGCCGAGCCGCCGCTGTCGCCGCTGGCCATCAGTGGCGCGACCGCGCTGGGCTATCTGCGGGCCGGCACGCCAGATCCGGACCGTGCGCTTGTCCGGCTGCGGCGCCTTTGGGAAACCGACGGACAGCCGGCGGTCGGCTTCGCCGATTTCGAGTCGGCGCTGGTGCGCGAGGGGCTGCGTTTACGCCGCCAGCGCGCGCCCGAATCCTGAATTACGCTTGAAAAAAATGCGTTAACCGCAGAAGCACAGTTGCAGGAAGATGTACCTTTCCAGTGCGAAAATCGGGGCGAGGGCGCCCCTCCTACAGCACCCGTGCTGTTGTAGGAGGCCCGCCCCCGGGCCGATGCAGTGGACTCGCCCGGGTGCGAAAATCGGAGCGAAGGCGCCCTCCTACATCACTCGCGCCCTTCCTGCAGGACCCGCGCTGTTGTGCCCGCCCCGGGGCCGAGGCCGTGGTGGTTGCAGCGGGTGCGAAAATCGGGGCGAGAGCCCCCTCCTACCAATCACCCAATGGACAATCCGGGCTAAAAGCTGCAAGCCGTTGTTTTCGTTTTCTCTGTGTCTTTGTGCCTCTGTGGTGGATGAACTACAGCGGAATGTGGTGCTGGCCGACGCTGACGCGCTTGGCCTGCGGGCCCTCGGCGGCCAGCTCCTCGATGAACTTCACCTCGTCGCCTGTCTTGATCTGATCGAACGTGGTGTTCACCAGATTGTCGGAGCTGAAGTACAGCTCGTTGCCGTCGGCACGCCGGATGAAGCCATAGCCTTCCTCGGGAACCAGGCGCGCCACCAGGCCGGTGAATTCCTGCGGGTGGGCCTTGGTCTCGCGGCGAAGGCGCCGGCCATAGTCCTCGAGTTGGCGCTTTGCCGCATCGAAGGCGTCGCGCAGAGCGACATACACGTCTTCGTGTTCGTCGCGGTTCACCACGATTTCGCTTCCCGGCACGCCAATGTCGAGGCGCACGTTAAAAAGTTTGCCCTGGTTCTTGTGCTGGTGCGGCAATTCCACCACCACCCGGCAGGACATGACCGGTTCGAAGAAATTCTCCAGCTTGTCGGCTTTTTCGCGGATATGCGTCTCCAGCGCGTCGGAATGCTCAAAGCCTCGAAACGTGATTTGCAGGGGCGTTTTCATCTTGTCTTCCTTTCGTTCAGATTGTTTAAAAATTGCTCGGTGACAATGGCCGCGCAAGTGATGCCGGGGTTCCCGTCCCGTGGAACCGTGCCTACTCCCAGAAATGCCGTCTGCTCTTGCCGGCCAGCGCGCGCAATCGCTCGTACAGTTCGCGCTCCTCACGTCCGAGCTTTTCCGGAATCTCTATCTTGATCCGCAGATAGAGGTCGCCTTTCCCCTTTCCGCCGAACCGGGGCAGGCCCTTGTTCCTGAGCCGCAGCACCGTGTCCGGCTGGATGCCGGCGGGAATCTCGACGTCCGCCTTGCCGCCTTCCAGGGTCAACACTTTCAGTGTAGTTCCCAGCACGGCGTCGGTAAGGGGCAGGGTCTCCTGCCGCCAGAGGTCGGCGCCGTCGCGCTGGAAACGCGGGTCCGGCCGCGCATGGACGACCACGTACAGGTCGCCGGGCGCCCCACCGGGCTCGGGGCTCGCCATCCCCCGCCCCGCCACGCGCAGGGCCGTGCCGTCCTCGACGCCCACCGGGATGCTGACGCTCAGGCTTTCGATCTTTTCCACCTCGCCACGGCCGCCGCAGTCCGGACAGGCTTGGCCGATCTGCTTGCCGCTGCCGTGACAGACCGGGCAGACGCTGATCTGCTGCATCGACACGTTGCCTTTCTGGCTGGTGGTGACCTGCCGTCCGCTGCCCTGGCAGGCAGGACACGTCTTGGGCGGTTTGCCGTCGGCGGTGCCGTGGCCGTGACAGCGCTTGCAGGGGGCGTAACGGCCATAGCGCACTGTTTCCTCGCCGCCGCTTGCTACCTTCTCCAGCGGAATCGCGATATCCACTTCGATGTTGTTGCCGCGGGCGGGGCCGCGCCGGCGCCGGGAAAACAGGTCGAACAGACCGCCGCCGAAGTCGAAACCGAAATCGAAGCCACCGAACAGGTCTTCGAAATCGATGCCGCCGTACAGGTCCTCGGTGCTGTAGCCCGCCACCCCGGCGTGGCCTGCCGTGTCGTACTGCGCGCGCTTTTTCGGGTCGGACAGCACCGCGTAGGCGGCGGCGATTTCCTTGAAGCGCTCCTCGGCCCCGGGTTCCTTGTTGCGGTCTGGATGATATTTCAGGGCGAGACTGCGGAAAGCGTCCTTGATCGCCTTGGCATCGGCGTCGCGCGGGACGCCCAGCACCTCGTAATAGTCGCGTTGTGAAACGGAATTGATGACGTCACCCCGCTATTCATGAATCACGACGCTAGGCGCCTAGCGCTCCTCCTTGTACTCGGCGTCCACCACCTTGCCGCGCGGGTCGGACCCGGAAGGCCGGGCCTCGCCGGTGGATTCGTAGGGCGGCGGATGGTCGCCGGGCATTTTGGTCTCGGCATAAGGCCCTGCGCTCTGGGTCTGGGAATAGATCACCGCGCCGGCCTCCTTGAGCAGTTTCCTCAGGGTTTCGGCCTTCTCCGAGGCGGCCACGGCATCCTTGCGGGAGAAGGCCTCCCGGGTTTCCTGCATCGCGGTCTGGATTTTTCCCTTCAGATCGTCAGTGAGCTTGTCGGCAAAATCGGCCAGCATCTTTTCCGCCTGGTAGCAGGCGGCATCGGCCTCGTTGAGCTTGTCCACCTCCTCGCGCCGCTTCTTGTCGGCCTCGGCATACTGCTCGGCCTCACGAATCATGCGTTCCTTGTCGGCGTCGGCCAGCCGGGTGGAACCGGTGATGCGGATGCTCTGGCTCTTGCCGGTGGCGGTGTCCTTCGCGGTGACGTTGAGGATGCCGGAAGAATCGATGTCGAAGGTGACCTCGATCTTGGGCACGCCTCTCGGCGCCGGCGGCAGGCCGTCGAGGTTGAATTCGCCGAGGCTCACGTTGTCGGCCGACATCGGCCGCTCGCCCTGGAAGACGTGGATGGTCACCGAGGTCTGCATGTCGGCTGCGGTGGTGAAGGTCTCGGTCTGCTTCACCGGCACCGGGGTGTTGCGGGCGATCAGCGGCGTCGCCACCCCGCCCAGGGTTTCGACGCCGAGGGTCAGCGGCGTGACGTCGACCAGCACGATCTCGCCGAGGCCCGCCTCGCCTGAGAGCACACCGGCCTGGATGGCGGCGCCGCTGGCCACGCATTCCATCGGGTCGACGCCCATTTCCGCCTTGCGGCCCATCATGTCCTCAAAGAAGGCGCGCACCGCCGGCATGCGGGTGGGGCCGCCGACGAAGACGATGCGATCGACATCCTTCGCCTGCATGCCGGCATCGCGCAGGGCCTGCTCGACCGGGCCGCGGCAGCGCTCGATCACCGGGCGCACGATGCGTTCGAGGTCAGTGCGCGAGAGGTCCATTTCCAGGTGCTTGGGCTCGCCGCCGGCGGACGCGATGTAGGGCAGGCTGATGTGGGTGCTGGTGCCGGCGGACAGCTCGATCTTGGCCATCTCGGCCGCTTCCTTGAGGCGGGCCATGGCCTTGGCATCGCCGCGCAGATCCACCCCGGTGGCGAGCTGGAAGCGCTCGGCGAGCGCCTCGATCAGCCGCCCGTCCATGTCGGTGCCGCCGAGCCGGGTGTCGCCGGAGGTGGCCTTCACCTCGAACACCCCCTTGCCGAATTCCATGACGGTGACATCGAGCGTGCCGCCGCCGAAGTCGATCACGGCGATCTTCAGCTCCTGGCCCACGCGGTCGAGGCCGTAGGCGAGCGCCGCGGCAGTGGGCTCGTTGACCAGGCGCACGACTTCCAGCCCGGCGATCTTGCAGGCGTCCTTGGTGGCGTTGCGCTGGTTGTCGTCGAAGTAGGCGGGAACGGTGACCACCGCCTGCGCGACCGTCTCCCCCAGAAAGGCTTCGGCGTCGCGCTTGATCTTCTGCAGCAGGAAGGCGGACAGCTGCTCGGGGGTGAACGACTTGTCGCGCAGCTTGATCGTTTCGCGCTGCCCCATCCTGCGCTTGAAGGCGGTGGCGGTGCCCTCGGGGTTGGCGGCCGCCTGGCGCCGGGCCGGCTCGCCGATCAGCATCTGGCCGTCGGCGGCCACCGCCACGTAGCTGGGAAAAGCCTTGCCGCCCAGGCTTACGCCCTCGGCGCTGGGAATAATGACGGGGCGCCCGCCGCGCAGCACGGCGGCGGCGGAGTTGGATGTCCCGAGGTCGATACCGATGATGGCCATCACGTGTCTCCTGTAATGTAACTGATTTCAATCTAGTCCATGCGGCTGGCGGATTGCATCACCCCTAGCGAGCCAGCACGACCGGGCATTCGATCGCATCCAGCATCCGCTCGAAACCGGCCTGGCTGAGGAAGCGTTGGCGGCCGGCCAGCACCAGGCAGCCGGCCCGTTCGCGGCGCGCTGCCTGAACCAGGTTGTCCCCCTCGATGGCATTCAGGCGCACGCACCGCCCGGCCATCCCGCGCGCCTTCAGTCCGCTCAGCGCGGCGACGCAGGCGGCCCGGTACGCATTCTCGTCGCCGTCCTTGATCAGCAGCACCAGTTCGGCGCCGTTGCTGCGCGCCAGCATGGCACCCGTCTCCAGGCTGTGCGCGGAGGTCGGCAGATCCTCGAACAGCACCAGCACCGGCCCCGCTTTCGGCTGGTGCTCGGTCAGCCGGGCCATGGTCTGGACAACAGTCATGACGTCGATGCCTGTGCGCTTGCCCAGCACGATCAGGTCGAAGGCCTGCGCCAGCGTATTCACTTCCGCGGTCACCCTGCCGCGCGCCACGCGAAACGACCAGCGCAGCTGCGAGCGGCCGGCAGCTTCGGCCAGCAGACGCTGCGCGGCCGCGGCCTCGCGCCGCCAGATGCGCTCCATGTCGTCTGGCGACAAGGGGGCGCCGGCGCCGGTCAGCACGCTGAATTCGCGCGCGAAGGGCAGGCCGCTCAGGTGCTGCAGGTCGATGTCCTCGACGAACAGCCCGGCCAGTTCCGCGTCGAGTGCGGTCGCCAGCGCGGCCGCCGCGATCAGCGCGGCCGCGCTGCGTGGCGATTCGTCCAGCGCCACCCAGATCCTGATGCGGGCCGGCGGCTCATTCATCGTTTTGCTCCGGGCCGCCGCCGGAACCGGATTCGGCCTTTTTCGCGTACTTGCGCCGCAACTCGGCCAGATGCTTGAGGCGCTGGGCCACGCGCTGGTCGAGGCTGCCCTCGGTGTCGGGCGTGCCGACGGCGATGCCGGTCAGCAGTTCGAACGCCTGGTCGACCGTTTCCACCGCATAGACGTGGAAGCGCCCCGCCTTCGCGGCGTCGACCACGTCCTGGCGCAGCATCAGGTGCGCCACGTTGGACGCGGGGATCAGTACGCCCTGTCGGCCGGTGAGACCGCGCTGGTTGCAGATGTCGAAGTAGCCCTCGATCTTCTCGTTCACCGCGCCGATCGCCTGCACCCGGCCGAACTGGTCGACCGAGCCGGTCACCGCCAGCGACTGCCGGATCGGCACATTCGCCAGCGAGGACAAGAGCGCGCACAGTTCCGCCACCGAGGCGCTGTCGCCTTCGACCTGGCCGTAGGTCTGCTCGAACACCAGGCTGGCCGCCAGCGACAGCGGCTGTTCGGCGGCGTAGCGCGCAGCGAGGAAGGACGACAGGATGAGCACGCCCTTGGAGTGGATCGAGCCGCCCAGCTTGACCTCGCGCTGGATGTCGACCAGTTCGCCCTCGCCCAGGCGGGTGTTGGCGGTGATGCGCGAAGGCTGGGCAAAACTGAAGTCGCCAAGCTGGAACACCGACAGGCCGTTGACCTGCCCGACCCGCTCGCCGTCGGTGTCGATGTGCAGGATGCCGCGCAGGATGGCTTCGTGCGAGCGTTCGCGCAAACGGTCGGAGCGCTTGATCTGCGCCTGGATCGCGCGTTCGACGTCGGCGCGCGTCACCACCTCGCGCTTCTCCTGCGCCGCCCAGTAATCCGCCTCGCGCACCAGGTCGGCCAGGCTCTGCATGTGGGTGGAGAGTTTTTCCGCGTCCTCGGCGCGGCGCGCGCTGTGCTCGATCGCCCGCGCCACCGCATCGCGGTCGAACGGATGCAGCTTGTCCCGCCGCACCAGGGTGCCGACCAGACGCGCGTACAGCAGATCGTTGTCCGCGCTGCGCACGACCTCGTCCTCGAAGTCCGCCGCCACCTTGAACAGCTCGCCGAACTCGGGATCGTATTGCGCGAGCAGGTAATACAGCAGACGGTTGCCGATCAGGATCACCTTGGCGTCGAGCGGGATCGGTTCCGGCTCCAGCGACACGGTGCTGACCAGGCTATACATCTGGCCGAGCGACTCGATGCGGATTTCGTGGGTGGACAGCGCGCGCTTGAGGCCTTCCCAGGAAAAAGGCTGGGTCAGCAGCTTGATCGCGTCCAGCAGCAGGTAGCCGCCGTTGGCCTGATGCAGCGCGCCCGGCTTGATCAGCAGGAAGTTGGTGACCAGCGCGCCGAGCTGGGCAATATGCTCGACCCGTCCGATCAGGTTCTGGTAGGTGGGATGGTCCTCGTAAACCACCGGTGCGCCTTCGGTCCCATCCCGCCCCACCAGCAGGTTGACGCGAAAGCGGTTGAAATCGGGCGGTTCGCGGGTGAGCGCGGCAAGCCCGGTCTGGGCTTCCTTGGGATGGCGGAACTCGTCCATGCTCTCGATGACGTTCTGCTGCACCTCGTCCAGATAGCTGCACACCACCGGGTAATCCGCATAGTTGCGGCGCAGATCGTCGATCAGGTGGCCGACGGCGAACAGCACGGCCTCCTCGTTGATCTTGCGAACGCGTTCGAGGCGTTCGCGCCGCCATTGATGGACCTGGCGAATGACCTTCTCCAGCTTTTCCTGCAGGCTGCCGATGTCGCGCTCGAAGCGTTCCTTCTCTTCCTGCGGCAGCTTTTCATAGTCTTCCGGGCTCATCACCTCGTCGCCCTTGGCCGGCGCAAAGGAGAAGCCATTCGGCGTGCGCAGCAGGGTGACACCGAGCTTGCCGGCCTCCTCGCCCACCTCGACGAATGCCCGCGCCTGCCGCTCGCCGTATTCCTCGTCGATCTGGGCAAGGCGACGGCGGTATTCATCGCCCTCGAACACCGCCGGAATCGTGGACTGCAGCTCGGACACCAGCTGCTGCATGTCGGCATGGAAGCGGGTGCCCATGCCGGCAGGCAGCCGTATCGCGCGCGGCTTGTGCTGCTGGCTGAAATTGTGGACGTAGCACCAGTCGGCGGGTTTGGCCTCCGTCCCCACCCGCCGATCGAGCAGCTGGCGGACCAGGTAGCGCTTGCCGCTGCCCGGCGGCCCCATGACGTAGAGGTTGTAGCCCGCATGGCGCATGCCGATGCCGAAATGCGCCGCGTCGATGGCGCGCATCTGGCCGATGCCTTCGGAGAGGTCGTCGAGTTCGGCGGTGGTCGTGAAGGTGAAATGCCCGGTATCGCAGGCGCGATACAGGCGGTCGGGGGCAAGCGGGGTAATTGGGCTCATGTTTTCAATCTAGACGCTGTGGCGGACATTGTTTCGCGGTCGACCTCGGCCGCGAGTTGGTGCAGCGATGGCGCAATCTCCACCGGGTAGTCGAATGCTTCCAGGCGACGCAAGGCTTGCGGCAGCCGCGCCAGGTGGTCCGCCGCATGGCGCCGGACCGCTTCCAGCGACGGCGACGGCGCCAGCCGCCGGCCGTCGCGCATCACCGGCGCCAGCAAGGGTTCGCCCGGCTGCGGATCGGATTCCAGCGTCACGACATCCCCTGCCATACGGCCATCGGCATCGAGACTGCGGAACACCTGCTTGCGCCCGGGCCAGGTCGCCTTGCCCTCGGAGCGCTTGCGGCGCGCGCGGCCGGCGTATTCCTGCAGCTTGTAGGCGCAGTCGAGATACGGCTGGTCGCTCGACGTATCCATGCGGGTGCCGACGCCGAAGCCGTCCACCGGCGCGCCGGCGGCGAGCATGTCGCGCAGTTCGTATTCGTCGAGGTCGCCGCTGGCGAAGATGATGACGTGTTCGAGCCCGCCGGCGTCGAGGATGGCCCGCACCCGGCGCGCATGCTCGGCAAGGTCGCCGGAATCGATGCGCACCCCCTTGATGCGGATGCCGGCGTGCGTCAGCTTCGGCGCCAGCGTGACCACCTTGTGCGCCGCCGCCTCGGTGTCCCAGGTGTCGATCAGCAGCACCACGTTGTCGGGCTGGGCGTGCGCGAAATGCTCGAAGGCCAGCGCCTCGTCGTCGTGCGCCTGCACGAAGGAATGCGCCATGGTGCCGAACAGCGGCATGCCGAACAGCCGGCCGGCCTGCACATTCGAGGTGCCGGCAAAACCCGCGATGTAGCTCGCGCGCGCCGCCAGCAGGCCCGCTTCCGCCCCGTGCGCGCGACGCAGCCCGAAATCGACCAGCAGCTTGTCCGGCGCCATCAGCACCGAACGCGCGGCCTTGGAAGCGATCAGGGTTTTGAGATGCAGCAGGTTGATCAGCCGCGTTTCCACCAGCTGCGCCTCGGCGATCGGCGCGGTCACGCGCAGGATCGGCTCGTCGGGAAAGAACACCGTGCCTTCCGGCATCGCATCGACGTCGCCGCTGAAGCGCAGGTTTTCCAGCGAACCGAGGAAGGCCGGGCTGAAGCGTTGGGTCGACGCCAGCCATTCCAGCTCGTCGGGGGGAAAGTGCAGCTGCTGCAGATAGTCCAGCGATTGTTCGAGTCCTGCCGCCAGCAGAAAGCCGCGGCCCGGGCGCAGCCGGCGCACGAAGAATTCGAATACGGCGGTCTGCGCCATGCCGGCGTCGTGATAGCCCTGCAGCATGGTGAGCTGATAAAGATCGGTGAGCAGGACGCTGTTGGCAGGGTTCATGCAGCCTGGCCATCCAGCGTGATGAACTGCGCGCCGAGACTGGCCATCTCCGCCTCGGCACGCTGGCCGTCGCCGGCCCGGACGTCCACCGCGCGGATCGCGTCGGCCAGCATGAACACCTCGTAGCCGAGCCGCCGGGCATCCCGCACCGTGTTGAGCACGCAGTAATCCGTGGCCAGCCCGCCGATGAACAGGCGGCGGATGCCGGCCGCGCGCAGGCGGCTGTCCAGATCGGTGCCCTGAAAGCTGGAATAGGCTTCCCGATCCCGCGAAGTCGCTTTGGAGATCACCGTGGTGCCGGGCGGCAGCGTGAGCGCCGCCGCGAAGTCCGCGCCGTGGGTGCCCGCCACGCAATGGACTGGCCACGGCCCACCTTGCGCGTGGAAGGAGCAGTGGCGCAAGGGATGCCAGTCGCGCGTGGCATAGACCGGCAGGCCCTGCGCCTGGAATGCGCCGACATAACGGTTGAGCACCGGCACCACCTCGTCGCCGCCCGCCACCGCCAGGGCGCCGCCCGGCAGGAAATCGTTCTGGATGTCGGTGACCAGCAGCACGTCGCCAGGCTGCAGCTGCCAGCCTTCTGGTTCGGATGATTTGCTTGCAGCGTTCATGTCGGCTTTCCTCTCGCCCCGATGCGGGCGCGTGCCCGGTTATCCGGTTCGCAGCGCTAGTGTCGTGAATCATAAATAGCGGGACAAGATAAAACGGATGGATTTTTTCGCAGGGCAAGGCGCGAGGAGGCGACATAGCTGGCTCTATGGCAACGACGAGCAACGCCGCCATGCGGAAAAAGACGCCGTTTTATGTTTCGATATTTA
>JBAQND010000004.1:0-19094 GCA_049303455.1 Thiobacillus sp. | reverse complement strand
GTATCCTTCATTCGGGCTGGCCTCCTGTGAGTGGTGACTTTCGTTTCGCAACAAAAGCCTACCACCAGAAGGGTTCAGCCCACCCCAATTCCAGGCGTTATGGGCTTAACCGAGTGCCATGAGGGTCTGATGCCATTCGACTGCATCGTCCACCCTTGTCCGTCGGGACAAGGCATCCCCTTTTTTGAAGCGTTAGGCGCTTTATTCTCCATTCGTTATTTCTTCTCCATTCGTTATTTCTTCTTGCTCGCGGCAGCAGGCACGGCATCTTCCCGCCCCAGCAGGTAATCCAGAAACGCCCGCGCCACCACCGACAGCTGCCGCCCCGCCGGGTAGACGGCGTACCAGTGGCGCAGGATGGGAAAACCCACCACGTCGAGCACCGCGAACTGGCCGGGCTGGTTGAGAGTTAGGGCGTGGCGGGAGAGGGCGGAGATGCCCAGCCCGGCGAGGATGGCCTGCTTGATGGCTTCGTTGCTGCCCAGCTCCAGGCGGGGGTGGATGTTGAGGTCGTGTCCGGTGAAAATGCGTTCGATGGCGTTGCGGGTGCCGGAGCCTTTTTCGCGCATCAGCCACGGCTCTTTGGCCAGCTGTTCCAGCGTGATTTTTTTCTTGTTCGCCAGCGGGTGGTCCGGCGCGGCGATCACGATGATCGGGTTGTCCATGATGGGGGTGGCGACGACATCGATGTCTTCCGGCGGCTGGCCGAGGAAATACAGGTCGTCCAGGTTGTCGGCGATGCTGGACAGCACCTGTTCCTTGTTGGTGACGCGCAGGCTGACGTCGATGCCCGGATACAGCTTGACGAATTCGCCCAAGAGACGCGGCGCGAAATAGGAGGCGGTGGTGATCGCCATCAGGCTCAGTTTGCCCTGCTTGAGTCCGCGCCGTTCGTCCACCGACATGGTGTAGTGGTCGAGGATGCTAAAGATATCGCGGGTGGCCAGCGCCAGTTGCTGGCCGTCGGGGGTGAGGTGGATTTTCTTGCCGACCTGCTCGATCAGCGGCGCGCCGATCATGTCGGCCAGTTTCTTCATCTGCATGGAAACGGTGGGCTGGCTGAGATGAAGCTCTTCGGAGGCGCGGGTGAAGCTGCCCAGGCGGGCGATGGCCTCGAAGATTTCGAGCTGGCGAAAGGTGGTGTGTTGGCGCATGGCAGCCTCAGGGGCTTCAAACCGATCATAGATAAAAGTCTATCTTAAAAATAGAAAATATCGACTGTTATTGATGGTTCGATTCCTGCAAGATGCAGCCCATCGTGTCAGGCCGCTGGGGCGTCACACGGATAACCACCCCTTTCTGTAGGAGGAAATTATGGCTGTTAAAACCTATAACGCCGGTGTGAAGGAATACCGGCAGACTTATTGGACCCCGGAATACACCCCGTTGGACACCGACATCCTGGCCTGCTTCAAGATCACCCCGCAGCCGGGCGTGGATCGCGAAGAAGTCGCCGCTGCCGTGGCCGCCGAGTCGTCGACCGGTACCTGGACCACCGTGTGGACCGACCTGCTGACCGACCTGGACTACTACAAGGGCCGCGCCTACCGCATCGAGGACGTGCCGGGCGACGACACCTGCTTCTACGCTTTCGTGGCTTACCCGATCGACCTGTTCGAAGAAGGTTCGGTCGTCAACGTGCTGACCTCGCTGGTCGGCAACGTGTTCGGCTTCAAGGCCCTGCGCGCGCTGCGCCTGGAAGACATCCGCTTCCCGATCGCCTACGTCAAAACCTGTGGCGGCCCGCCCGCCGGCATCCAGGTCGAGCGCGACCGCATGAACAAGTACGGCCGTCCGCTGCTGGGCTGCACTATCAAGCCGAAGCTGGGTCTGTCCGCCAAGAACTACGGCCGCGCCGTGTACGAATGCCTGCGCGGCGGTCTGGACTTCACCAAGGACGACGAGAACGTCAACAGCCAGCCGTTCATGCGTTGGCGCGACCGTTTCTCCTTCGTTCACGAAGCGACCCTGAAGGCTGAGCGTGAGACCGGCGAGCGCAAGGGCCACTACCTGAACGTGACCGCTCCGACCCCGGAAGAGATGTACAAACGTGCCGAGTTCGCCAAGGAAATCGGCGCACCGATCATCATGCACGACTACCTGACCGGCGGTCTGACTGCCAACACGGGCCTGGCCAACTGGTGTCGCGACAACGGCATGCTGCTGCACATCCACCGCGCCATGCACGCCGTGCTCGACCGCAACCCCCACCACGGCATTCACTTCCGCGTGCTGACCAAGGTGCTGCGTCTGTCGGGTGGTGACCACCTGCACTCCGGTACCGTCGTCGGCAAGCTCGAAGGCGACCGCGAAGCGACGCTGGGCTGGATCGACACCATGCGCGACAAGTTCATCAAGGAAGACCGTTCGCGCGGCCTGTTCTTCGACCAGGACTGGGGCTCCATGCCCGGCGTGATCCCGGTTGCTTCCGGCGGCATCCACGTGTGGCACATGCCCGCACTGGTCAACATCTTCGGCGACGACTCCGTGCTGCAGTTCGGTGGCGGTACGCTCGGCCACCCCTGGGGCAACGCCGCTGGCGCCGCCGCCAACCGCGTCGCGCTGGAAGCCTGCGTGGAAGCTCGCAACCAGGGCCGTGAGCTCGAGAAGGAAGGCAAGGACATCCTGACCGCCGCCGCTTCGCACAGCCCCGAACTGAAAATCGCCATGGAAACGTGGAAAGAGATCAAGTTCGAATTCGACACCGTCGACAAGCTGGACGTCGCCCACAAGTAAACAGGATTCAGGACTCGGGGATCAGGATTCAGGGGAAAAGCGCGGCGTAGTACCACCCCTGACCTCTGGCCCCTGACCCTAGCCCCTAATCTGAAAGGAAATGAAATGTCTGAAGTAATGGATTACAAAAGCCGGGTGAGCGATCCCGCCAGCCGCAAATTCGAGACCTTCTCCTACCTGCCCCCCATGGACAAGGACAACATCCGCAAGCAGGTCGAGTATCTGGTGAAGAAAGGCTGGAACCCGGCCATCGAGCACACCGAACCCGAGTACCTGATGGATTCGTACTGGTACATGTGGAAGCTGCCGATGTTCGGCGAGACCGATGTGGATCGCGTTTTGGCCGAAGCCGAAGCCTGCCACAAGGCCAACCCGAACAACCATGTCCGCCTGATTGGTTACAACAACTTCAACCAGTCGCAGGGTGCGTCCATGGTGATTTTCCGCGGCAAGACTGTTTAAGTTAAGCGGCGGCAAGGCTGTCCCACAAGCCCCCGCTGCCCGATGCCAAACGCCCTCAACCGGCGTGCGGGATCGGCGGTCGGGGGCTTTTTTTGTCCGTCGCAAATCCCCAGGCTGCACACTGAGCTGCCTGCGTATTTGCGATCCCCCTACAGGAGCCGTCATGAGCAATATCGTCGACCAGTACCGCATCACCCAGGAACCCTACTACCGTCCCGTCGCTGACGAAGTCGATCTGTATGAAGCCGCCTATTCGGTGCGCATGCCGATGATGCTGAAAGGCCCCACCGGCTGCGGCAAGACGCGCTTTGTCGAGTACATGGCGTACAAGCTGGGCAAGCCCTTGATCACGGTGGCGTGTAACGAAGACATGACCGCTTCCGACCTGGTCGGCCGCTTCCTGCTGTCCGCAGCGGGCACCGAGTGGCAGGACGGGCCGCTGGCCATCGGCGCCCGTCACGGCGCCATTGTCTACCTGGACGAAGTGGTGGAAGCGCGCCAGGACACCACCGTGGTGATCCACCCGCTGACCGACAACCGCCGCGTGCTGCCGCTGGAAAAGAAGGGCGAGCTGGTGCATGCCCACCCCGATTTCCAGATTGTGATTTCGTACAACCCGGGCTACCAGAGCCTGATGAAGGATCTCAAGCAGTCGACCAAGCAGCGCTTCGGCGGCCTCGATTTCACGTATCCCGAGCACGGCATCGAGACCGAAATCGTCGCGCACGAATCCGGCGCGGGCGCCGACATCGCCGGCAAGCTGGTGTCGATCGCTGAGCGCAGCCGCAACCTCAAGGGCCACGGCCTCGACGAGGGTCTGTCGACCCGCATGCTGATTTACGCAGGCAGCCTGATCGCCAAGGGCGTGAACCCGCAGGCCGCCTGCCGCGTCGCGCTGGTCAGCCCGATCACCGACGATCCCGACATGCGAGACGCGCTGGACGCGGCTGTGTCGACGTTCTTTTGAGTGAGGGATCAGGAGTCAGGATTCAGGGGTCAGGGAATGGGCGGGCTTTGCCCGCGTCAAAAGCAATACGTGGCCCTAGGCCGCACCATCCCTGAATCCCGACCCCTTGACATCCTGAATCCTGCCCCCTGGAAAAGCCATGTCGATCAAACTCGAAGACTACGCAGAACTGCTGGAAGACCTGTCGCCGCATACCCGGGATGCGCTCGACGCGGCCTGGCACGAGGCCACCAAGGTGTTCTCGCCGCGCGGGCTGGACAACTACCTGAAGGGCGTGTCGGCCATCCGCGGACTCGGCCGCGGCGATTCGCTGGTCGAAACCTGGATCAAGCAGGCGCCGCAGGTGGCCAAGGAAGTGGGCGAGGACGTAGTGGCCGATCTCGCCACTGCTTCGCTGATGCTCGCCTCGAAGACCTCGGGCGCGGTGATCGAGCTGCTGCTGGCCACCGCACCGACCGCGGCCAAACGGCTGGGCGACGCCGAGCTGTTCCTCAAGTACCTGCAATTCATCAACACCCTGATCGCGCAGGCGCCGCGCGGCGTGCGGCCGATGCTGGACAAGCTGGAAGTGCTGTTCCAGCAACTGACCCTGGGCGGTTTGCGGCGCTGGGCGCTGTGGGGCGCGCACGCTCACCGCACCAACTACGAAGAGCAGATCAACTACTTCAGCCTGGCGTCGAAAGAATCGATCGCGATGCTGCAGAAGGAGCGCAAGGGCACCCTGCTGGTCGACGTGCAGCGGCGCATCAACATGTATCTGCGCGCGTTGTGGGCGCGCGATTTCTTCATGCGCCCGACCTCCGGCGACTTCGAGGCGCGCGAAGGCTACCGGCCCTATATCGAGGATTACCTGCTGCATCTGCCGGACGCCTTCGACGACTGGACGGTTGAAGGGCAGGCGCCGGTGTCCGGCCTCGAACTCTACCGCGCCACCGCGGCGCACTGCGCCGCCCACATCGTCGAGACGCGGCAGCCGATTTCCGCCGAGTCGCTCAACCCGATGCAGATGGCGGTGATCTCGGTGATCGAGGACGCCCGGGTGGAAACCCTGGCGATCCGCCGCTTTCCCGGGCTGAAGCAGCTGTGGAGCAAGCTGCACATCGCCACGCCGGAGATGCGCGCGAGCGTCGGCGACTACCTCAACCGGCTGGCGCGCGCGCTGCTGGACGAAACCTACCAGGACGACGATGCGTGGATCGCGGAAGGCCGCGCGCTGTTCGCGTCTGCCCAGGATCGACTCGACAACAACCAGACGTCGTGGGAGATCGGGGTGCAGCTGGCACACAGCCTCAGCCAGAAAAAAATCCCGTTCAACGCGCGCACCGACATCCTTGCCGCGCCCTATCGCGATGACAACCGTTACTTCTGGGAATTCGAGGAATTCGATTTCGACAAGGCCGCCGGCGCCGGTTACGAAAGCCACAAGCAGGTTCGCAAGTACGTGAGCGTGATGGAAATGGCGAACGAGGTCGAAGTCGAGACCGCCGGCGATGACGCCGAGGAAATCTGGGTGCTCGCCACCGAACTCTTCCCGTATGAAGACATGGGCAAGAGCTACAACGAGCTGGAGGGCCGCGAGCCCGTGTCCGAGCCCTTCCACTATCCCGAGTGGGACTACCAGATCCAGCTGGAGCGGCCGGCCTGGACCACGGTGCAGGAAAAACGCGCCAAGTTGGGCGAGCTTGTGGTGATCGACGACATCACCGCCAAGTACAAGCGCGAAATCCACCGCATGAAGTTCCTGCTCGACGCCATGCAGCCGCGGGGCGTGCAGCGCATCCGCAAGCTGGAGGACGGCGATGAGATCGACATCAATGCGGCCATCCAGAGCTTCATCGACATTCGGCTCGGCAACCAGCCCGACCCGCGCATCATGATGCGCAGCGTGCGGAAGACGCGCGACTTCTCGATCCTGGTGCTGCTCGACCTGTCGGAATCGACCAACGAGACGGTGCAGGGCCAGGAATACTCGGTGCGCGAACTCACCCAGCAGGCCTGCGTGCTGCTGGCCGACGCGATCAACAAGGTGGGCGACCCGTTCGCCATCCACGGCTTCTGCTCGGACGGTCGCCACGACGTCGAGTACTACCGCTTCAAGGACTTCGACCAGCACTGGGACGAGGTGCCGAAGGCCAAGCTCGCCGGCATGACCGGCCAGCTGTCGACCCGCATGGGCGCGGCGATCCGCCACGCCGGCCATCATTTGAAATTACAGCGCTCGGCGAAGAAGTTGCTGATCGTCATCACCGACGGCGAGCCGGCCGACATCGACGTGCGCGACCCGCAATACCTGCGCCACGACACCAAGAAGGCGGTCGAGGAAGTCGCTCGCGACGGCGTCACCACCTACTGCATGAGCCTCGATCCGCGCGCTGATAACTACGTCAGCCGCATCTTCGGGCAGAAGAACTACATGGTGGTCGATCACGTTGAACGGCTGCCGGAGAAGCTGCCGCTGCTGTATGCGGGCTTGACCCGTTAGCGATTCGGGCGGTTGCGCGGCGCTGGCGCTGGCAATCGCGGCGAGGACGCCGCGCCTACCGCTTCGGGGTGGCCGTCAGATCAGTTCCTGCTGTGCGATGACCGCCGGCAGCCGCTTGGGGGATTTGATGCGCAGTTGTTTGTTCACATTCATGCGGCCAAACACGACCTCGATGTCACTTGCGGCAACGCCGAACTCACCCGCCAGAAAGCGCACCATGTGGTCGGTCGCCTTGCCCGCGCGGGGGGCGGCGGTGACGCTGACCTTGAGCTGATGGCCGTAGGGTTTGCCGATGGCATCGTTCTTCGCACTCGGCTTGCCCAGGATGTTGAGCACCAGGGTCTCGCCCTCCCAATAAAAAAACGACTTCGCCGCCGTTGTGGCGTGATCGCCGGGCTTTTTCCTGGATTTTTTCATCAAACCAGAACGTGCCGCGTCGCCTTGAAGTATTGGTAAATCTGCTGCTCGATGTGCGGCTCGATCAGGGTCCCGGGGCGTTTGCCGTGGGGGCAGGCGAGTCGTGGCGTGGTGCCGAACAGGCGGCAAATCAATGGGCGTTCCGGGTAGACCTGGCAGCCGGCATCACCCAGGTGCGGGCAGCTTAATGCGTCAAGCGCGGACGCATGTTCCGCGTCGCTTTTGAGCGGGAGCCGGGCCATCTCTTCGCCCGAAGCGGTCACCGGGCCGCAGCAGTCGTGGCATCCGGGTACGCACTCGAATGCCGGGATGCGGCGCCGCAGAAAACGGATGGTCTGGCTGTTCGGGGTCAAAGGGTTTTGGTTTGTGGCAGGGTGGCGGGCGGAGCGGAATCGTTCCGGTGTGCGCTTGGGCGTGCGCCTTTACTGCGGCTTGTGTTCGGCGTTGACGGCGGGTGCCGACAGCCATTCGGGCAGTTCGCGCGATCCCGCGTGTTCGATGATGTACTGGTGAATCAGCCTGCGCACCACTTGTGACGAGGTGAGGTCTTGCTGGGCGCAGATTTCCTCGAAGATATGCTTCTTTTTCGGGTCGATCAGAAGCGTCAATCTGGCGGTACGGTTTTCCATGGAATGCCCTGGATGTGCATGTGATGTGAGCTGAATGATAACTGGATTAACATCCGAATACCATGTAGTATCCGTGCTTGTTGGATCGATCAAGCTCGCCTAAATCCCTTGCCGCGCGCCACCCAATCGCGTCCAGACGCCCTTGCGGGGGCACTTTTTACGGGTGGCCAGGGCTGGCCTGGGTTATCGAGAGAAGCGATGAGCAATAAAGCGATGTCCCCAAACACCCCGCTGCTGGAGCTGCCCGGCAAGGCCTTGAATGACCTGGGCGAGCGCGGCAACCTGCGCCTGCTTGAATCGGCGGCGTGCGACCCGGATGTGCTGTGCGCGCAAATCATGACCGGCTGCTACGGCAAGCCTTTCATCATCGAGGATCGCGAGACGCGGCGGCTGCATCTGAGCCTGGAACTCGTCCAGAGCTCGATGCGCATCGACGACCCGTTCGCCCTCGAGTTTGCCTACACGCGCAAGATGATGGCGTTTCTGCTGTTCGTGCCGGACCCGGGCCATGTGCTGATGGTCGGCCTGGGGGGCGGTTCGCTGGCCAAGTTCTGTTACCGCCACCTGCCGGATGCGCGCCTGAGCGTAGTCGAGGTGTGTCCTGATGTGATCGCCCTGCGCGAGGCGTTCGGCGTTCCCGACGCCCCCCGGCTGGCGATCATCGAGGCCGATGCGGCCGAGTATCTGCCCGCCGCGGAAGGCGATGCCGACGTCCTGCTGCTGGACGGCTTCGACGCCAAAGGCATCGCCCCGGCTTTTCTCAGCCGCGCCTTTTACCGCGCGGCGCGGCGCCGGCTCAGGCCGGGCGGGCTGGTCGTCGCCAACTTCGCCGGGCCCAGGAAATACTGGTCCAGGCACCTGGCCCTGCTGTACGAAGCCTTCGAGGGGCGCGTGCAGGTGGGAACGGTGCCCGGTGGCGACAACCATATTGTTTTCGCTTTCGACGAAGCCGGCGGTATTCTCGACTGGGAACAACTGGAACAACGGGCGGGGGCGCTCGCCGAGCAGTTTCCGCTCGACTTTTCGGCCATCGTGCACAGCCTGCGCGAGGGGGCTGAATTGCGTTGGGTGAAGGCTTTTCGCCGCTAAAAGTTATATTATTCTCAAATGCCAAGTGAAAAACACATGCAGAAGATCCATCAATTCCTGAAAGATCGGGGAGAACAGCTCGACTCCGATATCGCAACCGCGACCCGAATTCCGCTGGAAGACGTGCGCCTCTATCTGGCCGAACTGTCGAAGCGGGGAGACATCATCGCGTGTCATACCACGCGATTCATCAATGGCAAAAAGATCGAGGGCATGTTGTGCCGGGTGGCGGGCTATACGCCCTCCGCCAGCCCCGGCAGGAAACCCAAAGCCAGGACCTAGCCAGGCTTCGCCGTCCGCGCGAACGGCGTCTTAGGGCGCCGTTTTTTTGTCCTGGCTGACGGTAGCCAGGATGCCCTGCAACAGGGCGATGGGGGTGGGCGGGCAGCCCGGCACTTCGACGTCGACCGGAATGACGTTGGAGACCTTGCCGCACGAGGCGTAGCTCTCGCCGAACATCCCCCCGGTGCAGCCGCAGTCGCCCATGGCGATCACCCACTTGGGTTCCGGGGTGGCATCGAAAGTGCGCTTCAACGCCACTTCCAGATTGCGCGAGACCGGGCCGGTGACCAGCAGCACGTCGGCATGGCGTGGGCTGGCCACGAACTTCACGCCCATCCCCTCGATGTTGTAATGCGGTCCGTTGATCGCATGGATTTCCAGCTCGCAGCCGTTGCACGACCCGGCGTCGATGTGGCGGATCGACACCGAGTGGCCGAACACCTTGAGGATGTCCGCGTGCAGGGCCTGCTCGCGGGTGCGCAGGCTGGAATCGGCCTGCGGTGCCGGTTCGGAGACAAAGCCGGTCTTGAAAATCTTTTGCAGTATCAGGTGCGTAGCCATGGGTAATCCTTAGTGCGTCTTGTAGGGGCGGCGTCCACGCCGCCCCTACCGGGCAGAGGGCGGGTTTTCATAGGTCCGCTCCGCTGTACGAGAGGTTGAACGATTTGTTGATGAGCGGGAAGTCGGGAACGATGTTGCCGAGTTGCCCCACTTCCAGCAGCGGCCAGTTCTGCCACGATGGATCGTGCGGATGCACCCGGTCGAGCCTGCCGTCGGCACCGATGCGCACCGCCACCAGCACTTCGCCGCGCCAGCCTTCCACCCAGCCCAAGCCTTCGCACGCGTCCTGAACCGGCGTGAGCGGGGCGTGAATGTCCCTCGCCGGCAGCCGCGCGAGGAGGTCGCGGATCAGGCGTAGCGATTCGGTGACCTCGGAGAAACGCACCTCGGCGCGCGCCAGCACGTCGCCGCGGCGCTGGGTGGCCATGCTGACGTCGAGCTGGTCGTAGGGCGCCTGCGGAAACTGGGCGCGGGCGTCCCACGCCTGCGCGCTGGCGCGGCCGGGCAACCCGGTAAGGCCGAGCCGCGCGGCGAGCTCGGGCTTCACCACGCCGGTGTTGGCGAAGCGGTCCTGCAGGGTGGCATGGTCGTCGTAGATGGCCTTCAGCGAAACCACTTCCGCTTCGATGCGGTCGGCCTCGGCCACGAGTTCCGCACGGCCGCTGTCGCTGAGGTCGACCGCCACCCCGCCGGGCACGATGCAATCGAACAGGTAGCGGTGGCCGAACAGCTTCGCGGTCAACCGCAGCCAGTCTTCCTTCAGCCGCCAGAACTGCATGAAGCCGAACGACAGCGCGACGTCGTTGCCGAGGTAGCCGAGGTCGCCCAGATGGTTGGCGATGCGCTCGATTTCCAGAAACAGCGCGCGCAGCCACACGGCGCGTGGCGGCGCTTCGCTGGCCGTCGCGGTTTCCACCGCCATGCAGTAGGCCCAGGCGTAGGCGCTGTGCGAATCGCCGGAAACGCGTCCGGCCAGTTTGGCGCCGGTGGCGAGGTCCATTCCCTCGAAGCGTTTTTCGATGCCCTTGTGGGTGTAGCCCAGGCGCTGCTCCAGCCTCAGCACGCGCTCGCCGATGATGGAGAAGCGGAAATGCCCCGGTTCGATGGTGCCGGCGTGGATCGGACCGACCGGGATCTCGTGCACGCCGTCGCCCTCGACGCGAATGAAGGGGTAGGCGTCGGTGTCGTGGGTGGCGGGCTGGCTGGTATCGAAGTCGCGGCGCAGCGGGAAGGCGTCCGCCGGCCAGGCGCCGTGGCGCAGCCACTTGCGGTCGTCCACCGCGTCGCTGGCCGTGATCCCCAGCAGGTCGAAGGTCGCGCGCTGCATGCGGTCTGCCTGCGGGAAGATGTGGGCAAGGTCGGGGTAGGCCGGTGCTTCCTCCTGCAGCGCGCAGGTCACCCAGGCCAGTCCGGCGCTGGTGAGCAGGGCCACATGAATGCCGAAGCCGCCGGCGAGGTGGCGATTGTCCGACCCCCACAGGGCAATGAGTTGCCCGCCTTCTTCCTTGACCACGCGTGCCAGCGCGAGCAGCTGTCCAGCCTCCATGCGGCCGCGCCAGATGTACTTGCCGAGCGGTTCGAGATGCCAGTCGTGTTCGCCGATCTTCATCTCAGCCTCCCAGAAGTTGCGCCGCCTGCCGGTACCAGTCGGCGAGATACGGCGGAATGAACAGGCCCAGCATCAGCACCAGGCCCAGATGCAGGAACACCGGCGTCAGGGCGGGCTGGTAGGGCAGCTTCGCCGATTCGGTCTCGCCGAACACCATCGGCTGCACCTTGCCGAAGATGGAGGCAAAGGCCACGCCCAGCGCCAGCAGCAGGAAGGGCGTGGCCCAGGGATGATCGTGCATGGCGGTGGTGATGATGAGGAATTCGCTGGCGAACACGCCGAACGGCGGCACCCCGAGAATGGCGACGGTGCCCAGCATCAGGCCCCAGCCGATGGTGGGATTGGTCTTGATCAGCCCGCGGATGTCGGCCATCAATTGCGAGCCGGCCTTTTGCGTTGCGTGGCCGACGGCGAAGAAGATGGCGGACTTGGTGAGCGAGTGCATGGTCATGTGCAACAGCGCGGCGAAGTTCGCCACCGCGCCGCCCATGCCGAAGGCGAAGGTGATCAGGCCCATATGCTCGATAGAGGAATAGGCGAACATGCGCTTGACGTCGGTCTGGCGCTTGATCAGGAAGGCGGCCAGCACCACCGAGAAGAGGCCGAAGCCCATCATCAGGTTGCCCGCCATGTCGTTGCCGAGCGCGCCGTCGACCAGCACCTTGGAGCGCATCACCGCGTACAGCGCGACGTTGAGCAGGAGGCCAGAGAGCACGGCGGACACCGGCGTCGGGCCTTCGGCGTGGGCGTCCGGCAGCCAGCTGTGCAGGGGGGCGAGGCCCACCTTGGTGCCGTAGCCGACCAGCAGGAAGACGAAGGCCAGCGACAGCACGGTGGGCTCCAGCTGCGCCTTGACGCCGTTCAGCTGCGTCCACTGCAGCGCGGTGCCGCCCGAGCCCAGCACCTTCTCCGCCGCGAAGTAGAGCAGGATGGTGCCGAACAGCGCCAGCGCGATGCCGACGCCGCACAGGATGAAATACTTCCACGCCGCTTCCAGCGACGCCGGGGTGCGGTAGAGCGACACCAGCAGCACGGTGGCGAGCGTCGCCGCCTCCATCGCCACCCACAGGATGCCCATGTTGTTGGTGGTCAGCGCCAGCAGCATGGCGGCGATGAAGATCTGGTAGCTGCTGTGATACAGGCGCAGGCGCTTGTCGTTGAGCCGACCGTGCTCCGCCTCGATGCGCATGTAGGGACGCGAGAACAGCGCGGTGGTGAAGGCGACGAAGGCGGTCAGCGCGACCAGGAAGACGTTGAACGAGTCGATGAAGAACCAGCCGCCACCCACCATCATCGGGCCGTCTTCGACGATGCGGTGCGTCAGCAGCGCGGCCGCCAGCAGCGTGGCCAGGCTGAACAGCGTATTGATTTCAGGCGCGTGTTTGCGGCAGCCCCAGAGCGCCAGGAAGATGCCGCCGGTCAGCGGAATGCCGAGTAGCCAGTAAATTTCCACGTTTAACCTTTACCGCAAAGCGACAACGTCCTCCTCTCCCCTTGGGGGAGAGGGCTGGGGAGAGGGAGACCATGCATGGTCATTTTTCCTTGAGTTTTTCCATGTGCTTCAGATCCAGCGAATCGAAGGTCTCGCGAATCTGGAAGAAGAAGATGCCCATCACCAGCACGCCGACCATCACGTCGAGCGCCACGCCCAGTTCCACCACCAGCGGCATGCCGTAGGTGGCGCTGGTGGCGGCGAAGAACAGGCTGTTCTCGATCGCCAGAAAGCCGATCACCTGGGGAATCGCCTTGCTGCGCGTGATCATCATCAGGAAGGCGAGCAGCACGCAGGCCAGCGCGATGCCCAGGGTCGAGCGCATCACGGTGCCCGACAGTTCCGAAATCGGTTGTGTCAGATTGAAGGCGAAGATCACCAGCGCGATGCCGATCAGCATGGTGGTCGGGATGTTGATCATCGGCTCCACATCGCGATCCATCTCCAGCTTCTTCACAATGCGAAAGAAGAACCATGGCATGGCGATCACCTTGAGCACCAGGGTCAGCGCCGCCGAGTAATACAGGTGATGCTGGCCGGTAGACCAGCCCACCAGCGCCGCGGACGTCGCCAGCGCCGCCCCCTGCCAGGCAAACAGGGTGATCAGCCCGGCGATGCGGCGCTGCGACAGCATCGCGAAGGAAATCAGCAGCAGTAACGCGGCTAGAAAATTGACGACCTGCAGGTGGTAGGTCAGGGTCATGTCAGACCTCCAGCATGAAATGGATCAGCATGCCGAGCACCGCCAGCAGGAAGGCGGTGCCCAGAAATTCGGGCACGCGAAACAGCCGCACCTTGGCCGAAATCGTTTCGAGGAACGCCAGCACGGCGCCACCGAGCAGCAGTTTCGCGACCATCGCCAGCAGCGCCAGCGGCAGCGCCGCGACATCCCCCTGCGCCGCAATGCCCCACGGCAGGAACAGCGCGATGCCGAGCGCCGAATAGGTGAACAGTTTCAGTGCCACCGCCCATTCGATCAGCGCCAGATGGCGGGCCGAATACTCGAGGATCATCGCCTCGTGGATCATCGTGAGCTCGAGGTGGGTGCTGGGGTTGTCCACCGGGATGCGCGCGTTTTCCGCCACCGAGATCATCCAGAACGCCACCGCCGCAAACGCCAGGCTGGGATAGATGGCGAACTCCTTGTGCGCCAGCGTCTCGACGATCACCGGCAATTCGGTCGACTGCGAGATCAGGCTGGCGGTGAAGGACACCATCAAGAGCGCCGGCTCGGCGAGGAAGGACACCAGCATCTCGCGGCGCGCGCCCAGGCTGCCGAAGGCGGTGCCGATGTCCATCGCCGCCAGCGCCAGGAACACCCGCGCCAGCGCGAAGATGCCGACCAGGGCGATGACGTCGGCGGCCGGCGAGAACGGCAGGTCGTTGGCGATGGTCGGCACGATGCCTGCGGCCAGCGCCATGCAGGCGAAGATCATGTAGGGCGCGAAGCGGAACAGCGGGCTGGCGTTGTGCGCGATCACCGCATCCTTGTGGAACAGCTTCTTCAGCGTGCGATAGGGCTGGGTGATGGGGGGCGCGCTGCGGCCCTGCAGCCAGGCGCGGCACTGGTTGACCCAGCCCATCAGCAGGGGGGCCAGCAGAATCGCCAGCAGGGTCTGGGCGAGTTGCAGAAGGATGCCGGTGCTCATCGTGTTGTAAAGACCAGGAGGAAGATCAGGGTGACGAAGCTGTAGATCAGATACCACTGGATGCGGCCGTGCTGCAGCCGTCCGGCCTGCTCCGACAGCCAGTTCGTCACGCGCGCGATGGGTTCGTAGAGGATGAACCAGAGCTTGTCGTGCGACGCGCCGCGGTAGTGCGGCGCGCGCGAGAAGGGATCGGGGGTTTCCCGCTCGACCCGCATGAACACTTCGAAAATCTGCCGGATCGGCTGGCCGAAGCCTTCTGCGCTGTCCTGCATGCGCGCGTCCTGTTCCGGATAGCCGCAATCCCACGGGTCGCTGCGGCACACCCGGCCATGGTAGACGCGACGCACCCAGACGAAGGTGAGCACCACCACCACCGTCACCACGGCGAAGAAGATCAGCGGCGCGTAGCTTGCGCGCTCAGCCGAAACCGGCGCCAGCATCAGCCAGTTGCCGTCGTTCACCAGCGTCTGCCCGGTCAGCAACTGCACCACCGGGCCGAGCCAGCCGATGACCTGGGCGGGAAACAGGCCCAGCAGCACGCAGCCCGCCGCCAGCCACAGCATGCCCAGGCGTTCCGGCCAGCCGGCCTCGTGTGCCTGGTGCAGCGCCGGGTCGCGCGGCTGGCCGAGAAACACGAGGCCGAAGAACTTGACCATGACGTAGGCGGCCAGCGCCGCGGCCAGCGCCACGGTGGCCGCGGCCACCGGGATCACCATGTTGAGATAGGGCTGGGTCAGGCCGGGAGTGAGCAGAAACGCCTGCAGCAGCAGCCATTCCGAGACGAAGCCGTTCAAGGGCGGCAGGCCGGCGATCGCCAGCGCGCCGATCAGAGTCAGCCAGGCGGTCCACGGCATAAAGCGCATCAGTCCGCCGAGGTGGCCCATATGGCGCACGCCGGTGGCATGCAGCACGGAGCCGGTGCCGATGAACAAGAGGCCCTTGAAGAAGGCATGGTTGAGCGCGTGATAGAGCATCGCGGTGAGCGTCAGCGCCGCCAGCGCGCCCTTGCCGTCGGTGTAGAAGATCAGCGTGAGGCCGAAGGCGGCGATCAGGATGCCGATGTTCTCGATCGACGACCAGGCCAAGAGCCGTTTCATGTCCGACTGCACGGCGGCGAAAATTACGCCGTACAGCGCGGTGACCAGACCGAGCGCCAGCGCCAGCGTGCCCCACCAGCCGATCTGCACGTTGAGCAGGTCGAAGGTCACCCGCAGCAGGCCGTAGATGGCGGTCTTCAGCATCACGCCCGACATCAGCGCGGACACCGGCGAGGGCGCGGCCGGATGCGCTTCCGGCAGCCACACGTGCAACGGCACGAGGCCCGCCTTGGCGCCGAAGCCGAACAGCGCCAAGAGGTAGGCGACCGAGGCCCAGAACGGCGTCATTTCGGCCAGCCGCATGGTGTCGAAGGTGTAGTCGCCCTGGCCGCCGTGCAGCACGCCGAAGGTGAGCAGCAGCGAGATCGCGCCGACGTGCGCGATCAACAGGTAAAGAAAGCCGGCGCGGCGGATCTCGGGAACCTTGTGGTCGGTGGTGACCAGGAAATAGGACGACAGTGCCATTACCTCCCAGGCCACCATGAAGGCGTAGGCATCGTCGGCCAGCATGACCGTGACCATGCCGCCCAGGAACAGGTGATACCACAGGATCAGCAACGCCAGCGGGCCGGCGGCCATACTGCGGAAATAGCCCATCGCATAGACTGTGATGCCGAACGCCGCGCCGCCCAGCAGCACCATGAAGAAGGCGGACAGGGCATCCAGCCGCAGATGGAAAGGCAGGTCGGGTAGGCCGATGGGCAGGATGACAGTGGAGGCCGGCAGCAGCAGGCCGGCTACCCCCGCGCCGGCGATGAAGAGTGCGCCCAGCGCGCCCAGCGGAAACACCAGCCGGATCAGCAGGCGCTGCGAGCCTTGCAGAAGCAAGGCGGCGAAGCCCAGGCACAGCCAGTAAAGTACTCCGGCCCAGGCCCACTCTATCGGATCAAGGGAGGTCAACAAGTCAATCATGTAGTTGGGCGCTCGGAATCAGGCCCAAGGTGTCCAGCAACAGGACCGAAGAACCACAAATATTAGGTATCGCTGTATTGTCTTTTAAGTGGCGGCAGGTAGTCAAATCGCGCCCATCCCGGGCCGTTTTGCCCGGACACGCGTAGATCGCGGCGCTCGACGGGTCTTCGGGTGCGAAGATGTTGGTCTGGGTGATGACCTCGAACCGACCGGCGGCGGCCTGTCGGACCTAAACGATTTCAGGACAGAATCCGTCCCAGTTTCTCGATGGCCTCTTGATCGGTCGGAAAAATATTGTCCGCACCGATCTTCTCCGTCAGCCCTGTCCGGTCCAGCACATCCTGTACCTGCTTCTTGATGCCGCTGAAGGTCAGGGTTATACCGTTTATCTTGAAGCGGATGATCAGGTTGGACAGCATTTCCACGCCCGAAGCGTCGATGTCGTTGATCCCGCTGCACTTGATCAGGATGTGGCTTATCTGCGGATTCTCGCGCTCCAGTTGCAATAACGCATCTTCGAAGTAGGACACGTTGACGAAACGCAATGCGCCGTCGAAGCGCATGGCGCCCAGTCCGGGATGCAGCCAGGGCAAGCCGTGCCGCTCGGCGTCGCGCAGCGTAGCGTCCTGGTGCAGGCCCAGGATGGCGACGCGCGGCCGCATCATGCGGTAGAGCAAGAGCGACAGCGACAACAGGATGCCGGTGAGAATGCCATTCTGGATATTGGGCGCGAATGCCAGGGTCGCGACGAACGTGATGATCGAGGCGATGCCGTCGTCCCGATTCGCGCGCCACGCCTTGGTGATCGCCCGGAAGTTGAGCAGATTCAGCACCGCCACCATGATGATAGCCGCCAGCACGGGCTTGGGGAGGTGATAAAGCGGCGCGGTGAAGAACAACAGGGTCAACAAAACGAATAGCGCCGAGATGACCGAGGACAATCCGGTTCGCGCATTCGAAGCCAGATTCAGGGCCGAGCGCGAGAACGAGCCGCTGACCGGCATGGAATGGCAAAACGCGGCCGCTATCTTGGCCAGCCCTTGACCGATCAGTTCCTTGTTCTCGTTCCATGGCTGCCGCGTCTTGATGGCGATGACTTTTGCGCTCGACATGGCCTCCATGAAACTGATCAAGGCGATGATGAATCCGGCCGGCAGCAACGCGATGCTGGCGTGCCAATCGAGCGGGGGCAGACTGATGCTGGGCAGTCCCTGCGGAATCTCGCCGATCACGCGGCCGCCAATGTGCGCAAATTCAAGTGCATAGCTCGCCCAGGTCAGCAATGCCACCGTGATCAGGACGCCGGGCAGACGCGGGGCCATGCGCTTGAATGCAAACAGCATGACAATGGCGGCAAGGCCAAAAGCGAGCGACATCTCGTGCAGGGTGTCGATATGCGTGAGGATCCCCCAGGTATCGAGCAGGAAGTGGCTCGACTGCTGAACGGGAATGCCCAGCAGGGTTGGCAGTTGTGACAGGCTGATAATGAGCGCGGCGGCATTGATGAACCCCATCAGCACCGGATGTGAAAGGAAGTTGAGCAACACACCCATGCGCAGCATGCCGAAGGCCACTTGAAACAGACCGGCTAACAGCGCCAGCAGGATGACGTAGGAATAGAACATGTCCGAGCCGTGCGCTGCCAGCGGCGCGACGCTGGCAGCCGTCAGCAAGGATGTCATCGCCACCGGACCGGTCGAAAGCTGGCGCGACGAACCGAACAGGGCACCGACGATGGTCGGGATCAAAGCCGCGTAGAGCCCGTAATAGGCGGGCACGCCGGCCAGTTGCGCATAGGCCAGCGACTGCGGTATGGCGATCAGCGAGACGGTGATGCCTGCGACAAGATCGTCTTTCAGGTTGGCGGCATCGAAGGAAAAATGGGGTAGATAGGAAAACGGATTAAACGAAGACAGGCTTCTGGAATGGGGAGGGATCATGAGAAATCGATCACCATTTGGCGAGGTGATGGAGGGGATCGGGGACGATGAGGCCAATCTTGTGATGGCCCCTGGACTGTGGCGTGGCGCTTGGGTGCACGTTGGGTAAGCCGGACCCGGGGTGTTCCAGTTGTTCTAACAGACGCTGGAATTCGCTCTGGTTGCCGACGTTGGCAAAGGCCAGGGCATCGATTAGGCGGCGCAGACTGCTGTTGGACATGATTGCAGAGGGTTAAAAACCCGGAAGTGATTCTTGGAGATCACAATAAAGCACGGCTCATGCCAACGTTCATAACGTCATGTATTATAAAGAAAATGTTAAAAATACCGGGGTGTAGGCAGGTTGGGTTGATGCAAAATGCATCGTTTTTTGCTGGTCAAGTCCGCGTATGTGCCCTGGTCACGCAACAACGGCTGTTTTTCGTTGTTGCATATCACCATGCGGGAGTAACATATTGCAACATTCCGTCTTTAACTGCTCCCTTAACCTGCTTTGCAAGCCTCCCTGCAAAATAAGCTCACCTTCGGCTACCTTCTGGTAGCGATGCTGACGCTGGCCGTCTCGCTCTACACCTTCGAGGAAACGCGCGTGCTGGAGCAACGCGTCCTGCTCGGCGAGCGGGTTACCGAGCTGTTTGATACCGCCCTGGAAATCCGCCGTTTCGAACGTAATTATTTCCTCCATGGGGAAGATGCGGATCGTCTCGAGAATGCCCGCTACATCAATGATCTTCTTCGTTTGCTGGGCACTGCCGAGGCGGATTTTGCCC
>JBAQND010000003.1:0-47475 GCA_049303455.1 Thiobacillus sp. | reverse complement strand
ACGGAGGCCCGAATGTCGGCGAGCCAATCCCGATGAGGAAACCACTGACTGGAGAGCCGTGTGCGGGAGAACCGCACGCACGGTTCGGAGGGAGGGGAGGGCGAGAGCCTTTCTCTACCCCTATCAGGTGGGCGGGCTCACGGTTTCATTTGTTTCATGGTCTATAAATATAGCCCCTTTTTTGTGTATCCGGTCGTGCCTGATTGAGGGGAGAAGGAGGTTCAACATGACATGCAAATTCCGTGCAGCACGCCGTATCCGTCCACGGCCACACAGACACCCCTGAACTGCGCGACACCCTGCGCTCGATGTTCAAGAAGGATATTCAAGAAGGAAGCAAAAATGGCCGCCTGACCGCCACCTGTCCGGCGATTGGGTCAGCCGACGGCTTGAGCAAGCTTCAGCGAGGAGGACGAGGCGAGTTAAAGACTTCGCCCCGGGGTGGCTTTTGTCCAGAAGGCTGCGCCAGCAATTCGGTCTGTGCGCGGCTGGGCCAGACGCGACCGATTCGGCTCAAGCCGGCGCGGTTGCCGGCATGGCAGGATGTAGGTGGCCGACGAACTGCTCGGTGGCGGCGCGCCAGGAGAATTTTTCCGCATGGGCGCGCGCGGTGCGGCGGTCGATGTCGAGCGCGGCCAGGCAGGCCTGGCGCAGGTCTTCGTGCATGACGCCGGCGGGCGAGTCGCCCAGCACGTCGATCGGGCCGGTGACCGGATAGGCGGCGACGGGTAGGCCGCAGGCCATGGCTTCCAGCAGCACCAGGCCGAAGGTGTCAGTCTTGCTGGGGAAGACGAAGACGTCGGCGGCGGCATAGACTTCGGCCAGTTCCGGCTGCTTCATCACGCCCAAATAATGGGCATCGGGATACTGTGCGCGCAGGCCGGCCAGCGCCGGGCCGTCGCCCACCACCCATTTGGAGCCGGGCAGGTCCAGCTTCAGAAAGGCCTCGACGTTCTTTTCGACGGCCACCCGGCCGACGTACAGGAAGATCGGGTGTTCGGTATTGAGGCGGTGCGAGTCCTGTACCTTGAAAACATCGAGATCCACGCCGCGCGACCACAGCACGACGTTGTCGAAGCCGAACGCTTCGAGGTCGGTCTTGACCGCGGGCGTGGGCGCCATCACTGCGCGTGCGGGGCCGTGGAACCAGCGCAAAAAGCGGTAGGTCCAGGCGAGCGGAATGCCGGTGCGGGCTTTGACGTATTCGGGAAAGCGGGTGTGGTACGCGGTGGTGAAAGGCAGGCCGTTGCGCAGGGCATAGCGGCGCGCGGCCAGTCCCAGCGGGCCTTCAGTGGCAATGTGCAGTGCATCGGGAGCGTATTCCCGGATGCGTTTGTGGACCGCGTTGCCCGCCAGCACCGACAGGCGGATATCTGGATAGGTCGGGCAGGGCAGGGTGCGGAATTCCAGCGGCGAGAGGATATCCACCTGATGGCCCATGGCCTGCATTTCGCGGCGGGTGGTGGTGAGCGTGCGCACCACGCCGTTGACTTGCGGCGACCAGGCGTCGGTCACGATCATGACTTTCATGGTGTCTCCTGTACGGTTGCTTTTCGGGGTGAGCTGAATTCGACCAGACAGTGGGTCCAATGGATGATTACGAGCGTGCCGTCGGCGGTTTCGGCGAGCGCGGTCAGGCTTTCCACCCAGTCGCCGTCGTTGCAGTAGAGAAGACCGTCCAGGGTGCGGATCTCCGCCTTGTGGATGTGGCCGCAGATGACGCCGTCGCAATGGCGCCGCCGCGCTTCGTCGATCATCACTTTCTCGAACGCGGTGATGAAGCTGACCGCGTTCTTGACCTTGTGCTTGATGTATTGCGACAGCGACCAGTAGGGGTAGCCCATGCGGGTGCGCAGGCCGTTGAACCAGCGGTTGAGCGCCAGGATCAGGGTATAGCCGCTGTCGCCCAGATAGGCCAGCCAGCGCGCGTGCTGCATCACGCCGTCGAAGAGGTCGCCGTGGGTGACCAGAAAGCGCCTGCCGTCGGCGGTAACATGGATCACCTCGTCGGCCACCTCGATGTCGCCGAAGGCCAGGCCCATGAACTGCCGCGCCATCGAATCGTGGTTGCCGGGCACGTAGATCACCCGTGTGCCCTTGCGCGCCTTGCGCAACAGCTTTTGCACCACATCGTTGTGGGACTGCGGCCAGTACCAGCCTTTGCGCAATTGCCAGCCGTCGATGATGTCGCCGACCAGATAGAGCGTGTCGGATTCGTTGTGCTTCAGGAAATCGATCAGATAACGGGCCTGGCAGCCGGGCGTGCCGAGGTGGATATCGGAAATCCACAGCGTGCGGTAGTGGCAGGGCGTGCGGGTGCCCGTTGAAGATGAGCCAGCGGTCGGGGCGGCAATCTGGCCGGAAGGCCAGGGGGTGTCGGCGGGCTGCCAAGCCTGGGTATTCTGGCGCGCGCGGAGCAGATTCGTAACGCGATTCAACATGCCGCCATCAGGCCACCACCATGTGACGGCGACGTGGCATTCAGGTGAAGCTTTGCTGACAGCTCACCCCGTGGCCGGGGCGGCGACAGGATCAGCGCGAAAAAAGCGCCAGCAGCACGTCCTGGGCCCGATAGGGCTTGGCGCGGCCAGCCTTGCGGCGGCGGTAGCTGCCGTCGGCCTGCATCTCCCAGGCCTGCACGTTGTCGCGCAGGTAGGGCTTGAGGCCCTCGTTGATGACGCGTTTTTTCAGCTTGGGATTGAGCACCGGGAAGCCGGTTTCGATGCGGCGAAAGAAGTTGCGGTCCATCCAGTCGGCCGACGACAGGTAGACCTGCTCGTCGCCGCCGTTCTTGAAATAGAAAATGCGCGTGTGTTCGAGGAAACGCCCGACGATCGAGCGTACCCGGATGTTGTCCGACAGGCCGGCGATGCCGGGGCGCAGCGCACACACACCGCGGATGATGAGGTCGATCTTCACCCCGGCCTGGCTGGCGGCGTAGAGCGCGGCGATGACCTGCGGCTCCAGCAGCGCGTTCATCTTGGCGACGATGGCGGCGGGCTGGCCGGCCGCAGCGAGTTCGGCTTCGCGGTTGATCGCGGCGATGACTTCGCTGTGCAGGGTGAACGGCGCCTGCCACAGGTGTTTCAGCTTGCCAGCCTTGCCGAGGCCGGTGATCTGGGTGAACAGGCTGCTGACGTCGGCGGTGATGGTTTCGTCGGCGGTCAAGAGGCCGAAGTCGGTGTACAGGCGTGCGGTGCGGGCGTGATAGTTGCCGGTGCCCAGATGCGCGTAGCGGCGCAGCGCGCCTTCTTCGCGGCGGATGACCAGGGCAAGCTTGGCGTGCGTCTTGTAGCCGACCACGCCGTAGATCACGTGCGCGCCAACTTCTTCCAGTTTGGCGGCCCAGTTGATGTTGGCCTCCTCGTCGAAGCGCGCCATCAGTTCAACCACTACGGTGACTTCCTTGCCCGACAAGGCGGCGCGAATCAGCGCCTGCATCAGCTTGGAGTCGGTGCCGGTGCGGTAGACCGTCTGCCGCATGGCGACCACGTTGGGGTCGGCGGCGGCCTGTTCGATGAAGTCGGTCACCGGCTGGAACGACTCGAACGGATGGTGCAGCAGGATGTCGCCCTTCTTGACCTGCGCAAAGATGTCTTCATGCTTGGCCAGACGGGCAGGCAGGGCCGGGACGAAGGGCGCGAATTTCAGGTCGGGACGGTCGACCCAGTCGGGCACCTGCATCAGGCGCACCAGGTTCACCGGGCCATGCTCCTGGTAGAGATCGTTGGGGTCGAGTTCGAACTGCTCCAGCAGGAATGCTGCCATCGTGGCCGAGCAGTTGTCGGCCACTTCCAGCCGCACCGCCGCGCCGTAATGGCGCTGCGGCAGTTCGCCCTGCAGGGCCTGGCGCAGGTTCTTGGTTTCCTCGTCGTCGACGAACAGATCGGAGTTGCGGGTGACGCGGAACTGGTAGCAGCCTTCCACCGTCATCCCGGCGAACAGTTCGCCGACGTGCGCGTGGAGAATCGACGACAGGAAGACGAATCCGTATTCGCAGCCGGCGATGTCATCCGGCATGCGGATCACCCGCGGCAGAGAGCGCGGCGCCTGCACCACGGCGGCACCGGAATTGCGGCCGAAGGCATCGCGTCCGGACAGTTCCACCGCGAAGTTGAGGCTCTTGTTGAGCACGCGCGGAAAAGGATGTGAAGGGTCCAGGCCGATCGGCGTCAGCACCGGCATCAACTCGCGGAAAAAATAATCGCGGATCCACGCCGCCTGGGTTTCGTTCCACTGGGTGCGGCGAAAAAAATGAATCCCGTGCGTGGCCAGCTCGGGAATGATGTCCTTGTTGAAGAGTTCGTATTGCCGGGCCACCAGCGCATGGGCGGTGTCCGATACGGCGCGGTATTGCTGGCTTGGCGTCATGCCATCGGGCGAGCACTGGGTGGTATTGGCGCGAATCTGCTCCTTCAGCCCGGCCACCCGCACCTCGAAGAATTCGTCCAGGTTGCTGGAAAAGATGCAGATAAACTTCAGCCGCTCCAGCAGGGGCATCTCGGGATCGTCGGCCTGCGCCAGCACGCGGCGCTGAAATTCGAGGATGCCGAGTTCACGGTTGATGAGGGTGTCGGGGCTTGGCTGGTTCATGATTGGTTCTTCGTGGTGTGCTTCAATGATAAACGTCCGCGTTTTTTCTGACATGATAGATAGATGACAGTTTCTGACTCAGTCGAGATCGAACTCAAGCTGGCGCTGCCCCCGCAGCAGGCTGCGGCCTTCCTCAAGCGGATGGCGCGGCGTCGCAGCACACCCGTGCAACAGGCGCTGGTCACCCGTTATTTCGACACCCCGGATTTTGCCCTGAGCGCGCAGGGCGTCGCGTTGCGGGTGCGGCGGGTCGGGCGGCGCTGGCTGCAGACGCTGAAAACCGAGGGCGAGCGGCGTGGCGGGCTGTCGCAGCGCGCCGAGTTTGAGATGCCGGTTGCTCGTAGTATGCCGGACTGGAGCCGGTTTCCGGCGGAGGCGCTGGCGCGGGTGCCGGAGGCGCTGCGCGCGCAACTGGTGCCGGTGTTCGAAACGCGCTTCGACCGCACTGCCTGGCTGCTTACGGGCCGTGGCGGCGCGCAGATCGAGGTGGCGCTGGACGTGGGCGAAGTGCGTGCGGGGAAAAACAGCCAGCCCATCTGCGAGATCGAACTTGAACTCAAAGCCGGCCAGCCCGATGCGCTGTTTGCGCTGGCGCTGGAGTGGGCCGGCGCATTCGATTGCCTGCCGTTCGACATCAGCAAGGCCGAGCGCGGCGTGCGCTTGGCACGCGGGGTGGATGCGGCGCCGGTGAAATCGGTGCCGCTGGCGCTGCGCCGCGACATGCGCGTGGAAGACGGCTTTGCCGCCATCGCCCAGGCGTGTCTCGCGCAGTTCCAGGCCAATCTGCCGGGCGTGCTGGCATCCGGTGACATCGAATACGTGCACCAGGCGCGGGTGGCGCTGCGGCGCCTGCGCGCCACGCTGCGGCTATATCGCCGGGTGTGCGTGCTGCCGGACGAATTGATGGACGGCTTGCGCACGCTGGCTGCCGCGCTCGGCCCGGCGCGCGACTGGGACGTGCTGTGCGGCGAAACCCTGCCCGCGATTGCGCCGCATCATCCCGATGCTGACGTCTGGGCGCGCGGCATGCGCGCGCTGCAGGCGCATCGTGCCGAGGTGCGCGCGACCATGCAGGCGGCAATGACCCAGGCGCGCCCCGGCGCGTGGCTGCTGGCGCTACAGCGCTGGCTGCTGCAGCGGGGCTGGCGAGACGCGCCGGAAGCGCAGCGCTTCGTCCAGCTGTCGCCGTTAAGGGCGTGGGCGCGCCGGGCGCTGCAGAAAGGCCATCGCCCCATCGCTCGCGGCGCGCGCGATTTCGCGCAACTGCAGGCGGCGCAGCGCCACGCCCTGCGCATTGCTATCAAGCGCCAGCGCTACGCGGCCGAGTTTTTCCAGACCCTGTTCGCCAGGCGCCGCCAGGATCGCTACCTGACTGTGCTGCGCGACGCGCAGGACAGCCTGGGGCGAAGCAACGATGCGCGGGTGGCGTGGGACCTGTTGGCTGCAGCGCATACGACTCCACACGTTCTTCAGAACGTAGTGGATCGGAGTCCTTTAGGGCATACCGACACCGGGCCGATGGGGGACTTCGTCCTCGGCTGGCTGGCGGCGAAACAGGCGGAGGCGGCGAACGCTGAAAGCGCCGAAATGGTGCGGGATATGCTGAGACTGAAGCCTTATTGGTGAGGACGCCGTGCGCCTGCGGTCGCGCTATGCTGGTTTGAACGGATACAGGAATGAATTTTTAGAGGAAAGTCGGATGGAACTCATTTTGTGGCGACACGCCGAAGCGGACGACTCGAGCCCCGATCTCGACCGCGAACTGACCGGACGCGGCCGCAAGCAGGCGTCGCGCATGGCCGACTGGCTCAATCCGCGACTGCCGCAGGACACCCACGTCCTGGTAAGCCCTGCTGCACGCGCCCTACAAACGGCCCAGGCGCTGGGACGCTATTACGACAGGGTGCCGGCGCTGGCGCCCGGGGCGAGTGCCGAAGACGTGCTGGCCGCGGCGGGCTGGCCGGATGCGGCCTATCCGGTGCTGATCGTCGGGCATCAGCCCACGCTGGGGCAGGTGGCGATGCGCTTGCTGACCGGGCAGGCAGGCGATCTGGCAGTGAAAAAAGGCGGCATCTGGTGGTTCCAAAGCCGCGAGCGGGCGGGCCAATTGCAGGTGGTGCTGCGCACTGTGGCCGCGCCTGACTGGTTGTGATCCCGATAATCCATCAGGCGGCCCTTCGGGCCTGTGCGAGCCCTGGCGGCGGCTTTGCGGTCACTTTTGCCGCTTGCTCGGTGTCCATGGAGCGACCATGGACTTCTCCCAAGCGACAAAACTGCCTCGCAAATCCACTCGCCATCATCTCGCCATCATCTCGCACCCTGATTGAATTATCCGGGATAATCGCCGGGTGAATATTCAGCTTATCAAGCAAGACGCGATCCAGTTGAACCCGGCGACCCAGGCGAGGTGCATGCAGTGCCGGGTTGGCTGAGCAGCCTGCGCGACCTGATCACGGACGCCAGCCCGGTGCGCCGCGTCATGCTTGCCCTGCTGGTGATCCTGCCGCTGACCGCACTGGCCGCCGCCTATCTGTGGTTCAACCCGCCTGCCTATCGCGTGCTCTACACGCAACTGTCCGACCGCGCCGGCGGCGAAGTCATCGCCGCACTTGAACAGCTCGACATTCCCTATCGCCTGTCCGCCGCCGACGGCACCATCGAGGTGCCGGCCACCCAGCTGCACGCGGCGCGCTACCGTCTGGCGGCGCGCGGCCTGCCCAAATCCGACGACGATGCGCAGGACGAAGTCGACCGCGCGCCCCGCTTCGGCGCCTCGTCGCTGCAGGAACAGCAGCGCTTTCAGCGCGCGCTCGAAATCGACCTGGCACGTTCGATCCAGAAGCTCGAAGCGGTCGAGCTCGCGCGCGTCCATCTTGCCCTGCCCAAGGTGTCGCCCTTCCTGCGCGATGCGCCGCCCGCCACCGCTGCGGTGCTGGTGCGGTTACGCCCCGGTTCGCAACTGGATGCCGGGCAGGTAGCCACCATCCAGACCCTGGTGGCCGCCGGGGTGCCGCGTCTGAAGCGCGCCGAGGTGCAGGTGCTTGATCCGCGCGGCGTCCTGCTGGGCGGCGCGGCACCCGAGGCCGTCCAGTCGCAGCGCCTGGCGCTGGAGCAGGATCTGGTGCGGCGGGCGCTGGCGGCATTGACGCCGTGGCTGGGCGAGGACCGTGTGAGCGTGCAGGTGACCGCCATCCTGGAAGACAGCGAAACCCGGCAGACGGTCGAGCGCGTGCAGAATGTCGTGGTGGCGGGGCAGGCGCGCCCGTTGGAAAAAACCGTGCGCACCACGCGCGTGCCGGAAGGCCGCCTCCAGCGCATCAATGCCATCGTGATTCTCGGATTCGACGCCAGCGCCAACGACCAGTGGCGCGCCCGGCAGATGGCCAGCCAGGCGCTGGGTCTTGATCCGGCGCGCGGCGACACGTTGCGCGTGTATGCGTTGCCTGCGGCGGCGCCCAAACCGCAGGCCGAGCTGCCTGCCGAAATCCCCCAGACCACGGCGCCCGTGCAAGTTCGCCCGGTGCCGCCCGTGCAGCCGGCCAAGCCGCTGCCCGCCGCCAGTTCGTTCGCCTTGCCGCAATGGTCGTTGGCAGCCGCCGCCGCGGCGCTGATGCTGCTCGCGGTATCGGCATGGCGGCGTGCCCGCCACAGGCCTGCCGCCGCGGCTGAAGTGGCCGACTTCGACGCCGAGCTCGACGCGACGCGCAGCCGGGTGCTGGCCGATCCGCGCGTGACGGCGGACGTCATCAAGCTATGGATGCGCGCATGAGCCAGGACGGCATCGAAAAATCCGCCGCGCTGCTGCTCGCCCTGGGCGAGGAGGCCACGGCTGCCGTGTTCCGTTACCTGAGCCCGCTCGAAGTGAGCCGCCTGGGCAGCGCCATGCGCGAACTGGAGATGCTGCCGCGCGAACGCGTGCGCGCAATCCTGCGCGACTACGCCGCCGAGGCTGCAGAACAGACCGGATTTGCCGCGGACACCGGACGCTTTCTCGACGAAACGCTGAAGCGCGCACTCAGCCCGGAACGCGCACAGGCGATGCTGCAGCGCCTGGGCGCGGCGGGCGCGCAGACGCTGGAGAAACTCGCCTGGCGCGAACCGGCGGAGATTGCCGGCCTGTTGGAGGCGCAGCCGCCGCAGCTGATTGCCGTGGTGCTGGCGCAGCTGCCGCGCGACGTTGCGGCCGCGGTGCTCGACCTGCTTCCCGGCAAGACGCGTGCGGACACCTTGCAGAGCCTGGCGCACAGCGACGCGCCCAGCGCCGACATGCTGCGCGAACTGGACGACTGGCTGGCCGGCCTCGACGCCGTCGCGCCGGCGCAGGGCGAAGCCGCCGTCGCCAGCCTGCTGGGACAGATGAGCGAAGGCAGCGCCGCCGCCGCCTTGAGCCAGATCGACCACAACGATGCGGCGCTGGCCGCGCGCCTGCGCGTGCGCCAGCTGGCTTTCGAAGACCTGGCGCGGCTGCCGGAAGCGAGCCGCAAGACTTTCTTGCGCAACGTCGGCGCGCGCACCCTGCTGCATGCGCTGAAGGGCAGCGACGGGCGGGTGCTCGATGCGCTCACCGCGGTGATGAGCCCGACCGCGGCGCAGCGCATGCGCGATGATCTCGACACCCTGGGCGCCCTGCCGGTGACCGCGATCCAGGCGGCGCAGGACGAGGCTGGCGCCACCCTGCGGCGGCTGGCGGCAGAAGGCGCGATCCTGTTCCCGGAAGAGGAGGCGGCATGAGCACCGACGACGACACCCCGCCCAAGCACGTCACGCCCAGTCAGGCGACGGCGTTCGAACAGTGGGAAGTGGTGGAACTGGCCGCGTCCGCCGGCGAGGCGGTGACGCCGGCTATGGAGGCCGGGGCCGAGCTCGCCCGGCTGCGCGACGCCGCGCGCGCTGAGGGCTACGCCGAAGGACTGGTTGCCGGGCGGGTGGAAGGGGAACAGGCCTGCGGCCGCATGAAGCAGCTGGTCGAAAGCTTCGGCACTACCCTCGACAACTTCGACTTTCGCCTCGCCGATATGGTGCTGGAACTGTCGCTCGACGTGGCGCGCCAGGTAGTGGCGGGGGAGCTCGCGGTCCGTCCGGAACGGATTCTCGATGTGGTCAATCTGGCGCTGAAACAGATGGCGGAAACCAGCCGCGAGGCGCGTCTGCTGCTGAACCCGGACGATGCCGTGCTGGTGCGGCCGCATCTCGACCAGGTGCTGGACAAGAACCGCCTGCGCATCGTGGAAGACGTGCGCATCGTGCGCGGGGGCTGCCTGATCGAAACCGCGCAGGGTGACCTCGACGCCACGCTGCCCGGGCGCTGGCGCCAGGTGGTGCAGGTGCTCGGCAGCAACAAGAACTGGCTGGAATAAGCAAGCATGGACCGCATCGTTCGCCTGCGCGAATACCTTGCCAACTGCCGCCGCGCGGTGAGCTGGGCAGCGCCGATTGCGGCCAGCGGGCGACTCACCCGGGTGTCCGGCCTGGTGATGGAAGCGGTGGGCTTGCAACTGCCGGTGGGCAGCCAGTGTCATGTGCGGGTGCCCGGCGGACAGAGCATCGAGGCCGAGGTGGCCGGGTTTTCCGGCGATCGCCTGTTCATCATGCCGGCCACCGACATCTACGGCGTGATGCCGGGCGCGCGCGTGGTTCCCGACAACACGATGGCGGCGCAGCCGCCGCGCCTGGGGATGCGCTACGTGCCGCGCCGCCGCGCGCAGGACCGGGTGCGCCAGGTGCCGGTCGGCGATCACTTGCTGGGGCGCGTGCTCGACGGCGCCGGTCGGCCGCTCGACGGCCTCGGCCCGCTGTCGCTGGAACGCCGGGTGCCGCTGTACAGCCGGCCGATCAATCCGCTGGAGCGTGCGCCGATCCGGCAGACGCTGGACGTCGGCGTGCGCGCGATCAACGGCCTGTTGACGGTGGGGCGCGGGCAGCGGCTCGGCCTGTTCGCCGGCAGCGGCGTCGGCAAGAGCGTGCTGCTCGGCATGATGGCGCGCTACACCGAAGCCGATGTGGTGGTGGTGGGCCTGATCGGCGAACGCGGCCGCGAGGTCAAGGAATTCATCGACCGCATCCTCGGTGCGGAGGGCATGGCGCGCGCGGTGGTGGTGGCCGCCCCCGCCGACCATCCGCCGCTGATGCGGCTGAACGGTGCCGCCTACGCGATGTCGATCGCCGAATACTTCCGCGACCAGGGCAAGCACGTGCTGCTGATCATGGATTCGCTCACCCGCTACGCGATGGCGCAGCGCGAAGTGGCGCTGGCGATCGGCGAGCCGCCGGCCACCAAGGGCTATCCGCCGTCGGTCTTCGCCAAACTGCCGCAACTGGCCGAACGCGCCGGCAACGGCCGCAACGGCAGCGGCTCGATCACCGCATTCTTCACCGTGCTGATGGAAGGCGACGACCAGCAGGACCCGATCGCGGATGCGGCGCGCGCGATCCTCGACGGCCACATCATGCTCTCGCGCGATCTGGCCGACGCCGGGCATTACCCGGCGATCGACATCGAAGCCTCGATCAGCCGGGTCCAGCCCGACCTGCTTTCCGATGAGGCGCTGGAGCGCACCCGCCGCTTCAAGTATCTCTATTCGCGCTACATGCGCAGCCGCGACCTGCTGGCCGTCGGCGCCTATGTGCCGGGCGCCGACCTGGTGCTGGACGAGGGGGTGCGGCTGTATCCCCGAATGCAGGGCTATCTGATGCAGGGCATGCGCGAGCGCGCGCCGATGGAGTCGGCTCGCAGCGGACTGGATGAGGTGATCAGTTGAAGCCGTTTACGCTGGCGCGGGTGCTGCAGCTGTCCGAACGCCGGGCCGAGGGTCTGGCGCGCGCGGTCAAGTTCGCGCATGGCATCTGGCTGCGTGCGCGCGGACGGCAGGTGCAGCTGGCCACGCTGCGCGATGCGCACGTTGCGCAGCTGGCCAGCCAGTTGCGCGATGGCGTGTCAGCGGCGCAGCTGCAGGAAATGAATCGTCTGCAGCACGCGCAGGCCGCCGAAATGCAGGCCGCGCAAGCCGCCATCGACGCCGCGCACCATGACTGGCAGGTGCGGCTGACCGAGTGGATGCAGGTCGAGCAGCGGGTCAAGGCGCTGCGCCTGCTGGAGCAGCGCCATCTGGCGCAGGCCGCCATCCAGCAACGCCGCAGCGAACAGCGCGAGCACGACGAGCTGGTGGAACTGACGCATCGCCAGGATGCGGGGCGGCAGGGGCGTTGATGCATTTACAGGAACTTACGCCAGCGGAAACCGCTTTCCTGACGGCCCCTGCCGCGGCCCCAGACCCCTTGCAGGCACGCCTGAGCCGCAAGCTTGCCGCGACGCTGAGCGCGCGTTTGCGCCTGTCGGTCGAGGCGCAGGCGATGCCGGTCGATGCGCAGGCGATGCCGGTCGATGCGCCGGGGTTCCCCACCTGGCAACCCGATGCCGCGCTGGCCAGCCTGTGGCTGACGCGCCGCCTCGGCGGCAGGCGCGTGATGGGCACGACCGCATTCGTGCCGCACACCCTGATCCATACCCTCGACGCCGCGCTGGCGGAGTGCTGGTTGGATGCGGCGGCTCAAGCCACGCCGCCTGCTGTGCTGGCGTGGCGCATCACGGCAGCGCACACGCAGGCGGCGCTCACTGTGCGACTGCCGCCCTACACCAACGACATGACGCGCTGGGCGCGAGGAGTGATACGGCATGCTTAAGTTCGCTGCGGCAGGCGCGTTGCTGCTGGTTCCTTCCCTGGCGCTGGCCGCGCCCGACACCGCTTCCAGCATGCTCACCGTGCTCGTGAGCCTGGGGCTGATCCTGGGCGGATTCGTCGCGATGGCGTGGCTTGCCCGCCGCTACCTGCCGGGCATGGGTTCGCAGGGCGCCGTCAAGGTGGTGGGGACGACCGCAGTCGGCGCCCGCGAGCGCGTGGTGGTGATCGAGGTCGACAACACCTGGCTGCTGCTGGGCGTGGGGGGAGGCAACGTGCGGCTGCTGCACACCCTGCCGCGGCCTGCTGATTCAAACATCCCCCCGGCGGAGCGCGCGCGATGAGAACGATCCTGACGCTGGCGGCGCTGGCGCTGAGTGTGCCTGCCCTGGGCGCGGACAGCAGCGTGCCGCTGCTCGCCGTGACACCCGGCGCGGGCGGGCAGGTGATCGGCGTGCCGGGCGCGAGCCTGCCCTGGCTGCTGCTGTTTCCGTTCTTGCCGGCCCTGCTGCTGGCGTTCACCGCCTTCACCCGCATCGCGGTGGTGCTGTTCCTGCTGCGGCAGGGGCTGGGCAGCCACACCGCGCCGCCGAATCTGGTGCTGACGGGGCTGGCGGTGCTGCTGACGATATTCGTGATGTCGCCGGCGCTCAAGGTCATCGATGCCGAGGCGTATCAGCCTTACCTCAACGGCGCGCTGAGCTTCAACGCCGCCGCCGAGCAGGCCGCGCAGCCGCTGAAAAGCTTCATGCTGCGGCAGACGCGGGCCGAGGACCTTGATCTTTTCATCGGCGACGACAAGGCGGTCGATCCCCGGCAGGCCGAGAGTGTGCCGCTGGCCGCGCTGGCGCCCGCCTTCCTCACCAGCGAGCTCAAGACTGCGTTCCAGATCGGCTTCATGGTGGTGCTGCCTTTCCTGGTGATCGACCTGGTGGTCGCTGCCGTGCTGACTGCGCTGGGCATGATCATGCTGCCGCCGCAACTGGTGTCGCTGCCCCTGAAGCTGCTGCTGTTCGTCACAGTCGACGGCTGGCACCTGCTGGTCGGCTCATTGCTCGGGAGTTTTTGATGGAGGGCGTGGCGCGCGACGCGCTGTGGCTGTTGATGCTGGTGGCCGCGCCGGTATTGCTGGCGGGGCTGCTCACCGCAATCGCCATCAGCCTGTTCCAGGCCGCCACGCAAATCCTCGAACCCACGCTGTCCTTTGTGCCCAAGCTCATCGTCATGCTGGTGGTGCTGGCGGTGCTGGGCAGCTGGATGGGCGGACAACTGGTCGAGTTTGCGCGCATGCTGCTGACCGATTTCCCGGCGCTCGTCGAGTGAATGGCCCATGCCGCTGAGCGAAGCGAGTCTGGCGCTCTGGCTGTTCGCCTTTGCCCGCCTCGCCGGGTGGGCCGTGTTCGATCCGCTGGCCGGTCGCTTGCCGCTGCTCTTGCGCCTGTTCATCGCCGCCGTGCTGGCGGCGGTGCTGGCGCCGGGGCTGGCGATCGATGCGATGATCGATCCGTTCAGCGTGCGGGGCATGCTGGCACTGGGCCTGGAAGGCGTGTGGGGCGCCGCGCTGGCACTTTGCGTGCGGCTGGTGTTTGCTGCGGTCGAGGCCATCCTGGTATGGACCGGCCACACCGCGACCGGCGGCCTGCTGACCCTGACCGCCGAGCAGGCGGCGCCCGCGGACGCCGCTTGGCGCGCGCTGGCGGGGTGGCTGGCGGCCATGGCGTTTCTGGCGGCCAGCGGCCATTTGCTGATCGTCGATGCGCTGCGTGACAGCTTTGCCGTCATGCCGGTGGCCGTTCTGCCCGCCGCGACCGACATGCGCCAGTTGGCCGAAGCCGGCAGTTGGCTGTTCGCCACCAGCGTGCAGCTGGCCTTGCCGCTGCTGGCCCTGGCGCTGCTGATCCAGCTGGCGCTCGGCATCGTGGCGCGCACTACGCCGGGGCTGGACATGTTCTCGGTCGGGCTGGGGGCGGCGGCGCTGGGGCTGATGGCCGCCTGGGTGTGGGCGGTGCCGCTGGTCGCCCACGGCGTCGGGCTGGGTATCGAGCAGCTGGCCGGCTGGTTCCCCAGGCTTGCCTTGAGATAACGCTCACTTTGAGATTAAAACAAAAGAGGCATGCTTGAATTACTTGCTATGGTGGTTGCTGAGTTGCCAGCGCTACATCGAACTCAATCCCGTTCGCGCCGCCATGGTCGGACTGGCTGCAGTCGGCTGCACCGCGGGCGCGCGCGTGGTGGTGGAAAAGCCCTTCGGGCGCGACCTGGAATCGGCGCAATCGCTCAATGCAACGCTGTACGAGGCGCTGGCCGAATCCGGAATCTTCCGCATCGATCATTATCTGGGCAAGGAAGCGGTGTAGAACATTCTGTATTTCCGCTTTGCCAACTCCTTTCTCGAACCGATCTGGAACCGCAACCATATCCGGCAGATCCAGACCACCATGGCGGAGAGCTTCGGCGTGGCTGGGCGGGGACGCTTTTACGATTCGGTCGGGGCCATCCGCGACGTGCCGCAGAACCACCTGTTGCAGATCCTCGCCCTGCTGGCCATGGAGCCGCCGCTCGGCACCAGCGCGGAGACGGTGCGCGATGAACAGGCCAAATTGCTCAAGGCCATCCGTCCGCTGGCGCCCGGCGACCTGGTTCGCGGGCAGTACGAAGGCTACGGCAACGAGGAAAGCGTCGCGCGCGGCTCGGACATCGAGACCTTTGCTGCGGTGCGATTCTTCGTCGACATCTGGCGCTGGGCCGGCGTGCCCTTCATCGTGCGTACCGGCAAGAATTTGCCGCTCACCACCACCGAGATTCGCGCCGAGTTTCAGGTTCCGCCGCAGCGCGTGTTTGCACTGTCCGAAACCGGGCCGCTGGTGCCCAATTACCTGCGCATGCGCTTGTCGCCCACCGTGTCCATCGCGCTGGGTGCACGCACCAAGAATGCGGGCGATCGCATGGTCGGGCGGCCCGTGGAACTCTATGTCTGCAACGACCATCCGGAAGAGAGAAGAGATGAGCGCCTACGAGCGCCTGCTCGGTGACGCCATGGACGGCGAGGCCATGCTGTTTGCTCGCCAGGATGCGGTGGAAGCGGCATGGCGCGTGGTGGAACCCGTGCTTTCGCGTCGCGACCCGGCGTATGCCTATGAACCCGACACCTGGGGCCCGGCCGAGGCCGACCTGCTGCTTGCCGGTGGGCGTTGGCATAATCCACGTGCGCCCCAGAGTTAGTTGTAGAGTGAACCGGAAATCTTAGAAAACCCGGCACGACCAGATAGATTAGAATGTGGGGTTTATCGTCATATCGTCGGGAACGACGGCGACGGCGAATGTTTGAAACATGTTTGAAACAAGAGTGGCGGAAATAGCATGGCATACATAAAAAATATGGCCAGGGGAAGCCTGGTTGCGATCGTCACGCCGATGTCGGACGATGGCGCGCTCGACCTCGACGCGCTGCGCCGCCTGGTCGACTGGCATATCGTGGAGGGAACGGATGGCATCGTCATCGTCGGCACCACCGGCGAATCGCCCACGGTGAGCTTCGACGAGCACTGCATGCTGATCCGCACCACGGTCGAGCAGGCCGCCGGACGGGTGCCGGTGATCGCAGGCACCGGCGCGAATTCCACGACCGAAGCGATCGAACTCACCGAATGCGCCAAGGCGGCGGGTGCCCAGGCCGGGCTGTCGGTGGTGCCGTATTACAACAAGCCGACCCAGGAAGGCCTGTACCAGCATTACAAGAAAATCGCCGAAGCGGTCGATCTGCCGTTGATCCTGTACAACGTGCCAGGACGCACCGTGGCCGACCTGTCCAACGACACCACGCTGCGCCTGGCCGAAGTGCCCGGCATCGTGGGGGTAAAGGACGCCACCGGCAGCATGGAGCGCGCGGCCGACCTGCTGCGGCGCATGCCGAAGGATTTCATGCTCTACAGCGGCGACGATGCGTCGGCGATGCCCTTCATGCTGCTGGGTGGGCATGGCGTGATTTCGGTTACCGCCAACGTCGCGCCGAAACTGATGCACGAAATGTGCGTCGCCGCGTTCGACGGGAACCTGACGCGGGCGCGTGAACTCAACAACCTGCTGCTGCCTTTGCACAGCAAGCTGTTTGTCGAGGCCAACCCGATTCCGGTGAAGTGGGCGTGCGCCGAGATGGGCTTGATCCCCTTCGGCCTGCGTTTACCGCTGACCCCGCTGTCTGCCGGCCTGCACGACACCCTGCGTGACGCAATGCGCCATGCCAATGTAATTTAATCCAGTCTAGTGTCACGAACTGGAAATAACGAAACATGAAACAGTGTCTTTTTCCGCCATGCGTCGTTGCAGCCCCTTGCCTGGCGAAAAAATCCATCTGTTTCACTTGTTCCGCTATTTCCTATTTCCGGTTCGCAACACTAGCGCGGCGATGTGCCCTGCCGGATCGATGCAACTCTTCGTTTAGGAAACCTGATGCGTTTATTGCCCCTGTTTGTGATGCTTAGCCTGGCCACTTCGGGCTGCGGCATGATCGAATCCAAAAAGATCGACTATAAATCGGCCGGCAAGCTGCCGACGCTGGAAATGCCGCCGGACCTCACCGCACCGGCCGGCGACAACCGTTACGCCATCCCCGATACCCAGGGCGGCGGCACTGCCACGCTGTCGACCTACAGCCAGGAACGCCAGACCGCACCGAGCGGCGCGCAAACCCTGCTGCCCGCGCAGGAGAAGGCCCGCATCGAACGCGCCGGCAGCCAGCGCTGGTTGGTGGTGCAGGCGACGCCGCAGCAGGTTTGGCCGGTGATCAAGGATTTCTGGCAGGAGACCGGTTTCATCGTCAACCTGGAATCACCCGAAACCGGCATCATCGAAACCGACTGGGCGGAAAACCGCGCCAACATCCCGCAGGACGTGATTCGCCGCACTCTCGGCAAGGTACTCGACGGCCTGTACTCCACCGCCGAGCGCGACAAGTTCCGCACCCGCATCGAAGCAAGCAAGGAAGGCGTCACCGAAATCTACGTCAGCCACCGCGGTATGATGGAAGTCTACGATTCCGCGAACAAGGACAGGACGGTGTGGCAGCCGCGGCCCGCCGACCCCGAGCTCGAGGCCGAAATGCTGCGCCGCTTGATGCTGCGCTTCGGCGTGGAAGAGAATCGCGCCCAGACCCTGCTGGTCAAACAGCAGACGCCGGAACAGGCGCGCATCCTCCAGGAGGCCGGCGCGTCGGTGCTGGAAGTGGACGAGAATTTCGACCGTGCCTGGCGTCGTGTCGGCCTCGCGCTGGATCGCGTCGGCTTCGCGGTGGAAGACCGCGACCGCTCCAAAGGCGTGTACTTCGTGCGCTACATCGATCCCGGTGTCGACAGCGACAGCAAGCGCGACGACGGCCTTCTCGCCAAGTTCGCCTTCTGGCGCGGCAAGAAGGAGCAGGCCTCGCCGCAGTTGCAGATTTTGGTAAACGAGGCGGGCGAGAAGAGCCGGGTCAGCGTCACCGGCGCGGACGGCAAGCCGGCCGACGCCACTACGCAGACCCGCATCCTTAACCTGCTGCATCAAGAACTGAAGTAATGCGGGAATCCGCCTGATGCGGTTTGCCAGCCTCGGCAGCGGTAGCGACGGCAACGGCCTGGTGGTCGAGGCCGGCGGCACCCGGGTGCTGATGGATTGCGGCTTTGGCCTGGCCGACAGCCAGGCCCGGCTGGCCCGGCTGGGCTTGCAGGCGTCCGACCTGGCCGGCATTGTGGTGACCCATGAGCACGGCGACCATATCGGCGGGGTGGGGCGGCTGGCGCGTAAGCACAAGCTGCCGGTGTGGCTGACTGCCGGCACCCTGGTGATGGCGCAAGACCTTGGCGGCGTGGCGGTGCAGGTGATCGACTGCCATGCGGTGTTTGCGGTGGACGGTCTGGAAATCCAGCCGTTTCCGGTGCCGCACGATGCGCGTGAGCCGGTGCAGTATGTGTTCGGCGACGGCAACCGCCGCCTTGGTGTGTTGACCGATACCGGCAGCAATACCCTGCACATCGAGGCCATGCTGGCTGGCGTTGACGCGCTGGTGCTGGAATGCAACCACGACGCGGCGATGCTGGAAAACGGACCGTATCCGGCCAGCCTCAAGCGGCGGGTGGGGGGGCGTTTCGGTCATCTGGAAAACGGCCAGTCGGCGGCCTTGCTGGACAAGCTGAAGCACGACAAACTGCAGTGCGTGATGGCGGCGCACGTTTCACACAAGAACAATACAGCCGCCCTGGCGCAACGCGCGCTGGCCCGTGTGCTGAACTGTGCGGACGACGACGTGCGCGTGGCCTGCCAGACGGCAGGATTTGACTGGATAACGCTTTGACGACTTTTGCTGAACTCGGGCTTGCGCCCGACATCCTGCGTGCCCTCGACGAGATGGGCTATCTCACGCCGACCCCGATCCAGGAGCAGGTCATTCCGCTTGCGCTGCAGGGCGCCGACATCCTCGGCGCGGCGCAGACCGGCACCGGCAAGACCGCGGCGTTCGCATTGCCGCTGATCCAGCGCCTGCTGCCGTTCGCCAACACCGGCACCTCGCCGGCCAAGCATCCGATCCGCGCGCTGATCCTCACCCCCACGCGCGAGCTCGCGATCCAGGTCGAGGAGGCCGTGCGGGCCTACACCAAGCACGTGCCGCTGCGCTCGCTGGTGGTGTACGGCGGGGTCAGCATCAATACGCAGATCCCAATCCTCAAGGCCGGCGTCGAGATCCTGGTGGCGACCCCCGGCCGCCTGCTCGACCACGTGCAGAACAAGACGCTGATGCTGAACCAGGTCAACACCCTGGTGCTCGACGAAGCCGACCGCATGCTCGACATGGGCTTCATGCCGGATCTGAAGCGCATCGTCGCGCTGCTGCCGGCGCAGCGGGTGAACATGATGTTCTCGGCCACCTTCCCGGAGGAAATCCGCAAGCTTGCCGACAGCATCCTCAACCAGCCGACCTTCATCGAGGTGGCGCGCAATGAAACCGCGGTGAACGTCACCCAGGTGGTGCATCCGGTGCACCACGAGCGCAAGCGTCAGCTGCTCGCCCACCTGATCATGAGCCGCGACCTGCGCCAGGTGCTGGTGTTCACCGGCACCAAGCTGGGCTGCAACCGCCTGGCCAACGAACTCAACAAGCTGGGGATCCACGCCGACGCCATTCACGGCGACAAGACCCAGCAGGAACGCATCAAGGCGCTCGAGGCCTTCAAGGCCGGCACCATGCGCGTGCTGGTGGCGACCGACGTCGCCGCGCGCGGCATCGACATCGAGGCGCTTCCCTTCGTCGTCAATTACGACCTGCCGCACAATGCCGAGGATTATGTGCACCGCATCGGCCGCACCGGGCGCGCCGGCGCCAGCGGCGAGGCGATCTCGCTGGTGAGCGAAGCGGAAACGCGCTATCTCAAGGACATCGAAAAACTCATCGGCAGCGACATCGAGGCGGTGATCGTTCCCGGCTTCGAACCGGACGCGGCCGACGTGCCCGCATACCAGTCGCGCGCCCCGAGGCCTGATCGCCCGGTTGAGCGTTCAGCAGAACGTCCAGCAGCCGAGCGGCGGACGCCGCGCCCTGGCCCCAAGGCGGCGCCGCGCGATACGTTGTTCGAAGCGCCCTATGAACCGAGCGCGGCGGCGCCGGCCGACAGTACGCCCGTGCTGGTGCGGCCAACCCCGAAAAAGCAGGTCGCGGCGCTGTTCCGCAGCCCGGTCAAGCCCGAACCCGCTGACCAGTGAGCTGGGAAATCCTCCTGCTGGGGATGTTTGGTGCTGTCGGCTGGTACTGGTACGCCGGCATGCAGGTGCGGGAACAGGCGGTTGCCGTCTGTCGCCGTGCCTGCGCCGATGCCGGACTGCAGTTCCTCGACGACAGCGTGGCCTTGAGCCGGACCCGTTTCGCGCGCAACAGCCAGGGCCAGCTGCGGTTCCTGCGCGATTACCGCTTCGAGTTTTCCGACACGGGCGACAATCGCCGTCCCGGCGTCATCCGCATGCTCGGCAACCGGGTCGAATGGGTCAGCCTCGACGGCGAGTGGCAGCCGGGGCGGGCAGCCAGCGTCAGCCGGCTGGAGAACTGACGCCATGAGGACGACCGCGAGCTGCGGCCGCCTGCGATTTATTCCTGCTCGATTTCCAGAATGGCGAAGCTGATCTGCGGGCCGAGGTTGGTCTCGAATTCCGCCCAGTTCTTGTAGGCCTTGAGCTTGTCGGCGATGACCGGCTTCACCTCGAAGTCGTTTTTTCCCTCGTCGTACATGCGCCGTACTTCCGCCATCAGGATGTCGAAGTAGGCCTTCTGCTCGGCGACGAAGCTGCGGTCGCCGGTCTTGCCGTGGCCCGGTACGTAGAGCTTGGCGTTGAGGTCGAGCGCGCGCTGGGTAGCCTTCATCACGCCCTTGAAAGTGCCGTCGCGCAGGTTCATCGACTGCCGGTTGAGCACGTTGTCGCCGGTGAAGAGGATCTTGTCCTCGACGATCTCGATCATCAGGTCGGTCTTGCTGTGCCCGTCGGTCGATGAATGGATGCGGAAGGTCTTGCCGCCGATCCTGAATTCCTGGCCGTCGGCGGCTTCGACCGTGGGATGGACGGCGCGGGTGCCGTCGGTATAGCCGCGGGTCATGTCCGACATGATCTGCAGCCAGAGCGCATCGGCGCCTTCCTTCACCCGCTTGATCATGTCGGGGTGGGCGATGATGGTCGCTTTCGGCCACACGTCCAGCACCGCCTGGTTGCCCAGCCAGTGGTCGCCGTGGACGTGGGTGTTGAACACGTGGGTGACCGGTTTATTCGTCGTCTTCTTGAGCTGCGCCATGACCATGCGGCCTGCCTGCACGCTGGAACCCGGGTCGATCACCACGACGCCATCGGCGGTGACGATCCAGGCCGGGTTATTCATGAAGCTCTGGTTTTCCACCGACGGCAAGCCTTGCGGGCCGTGGATGACGTAGGTGTCGGTGTGGACCTTTTGCGCCGGATGGGAACGGACCACGTCATTGGATCCGGCCAGCACAGGCGTGCAGAAGGCGAGGGCGGCGAGCAGGGGGATGATGCGCATGGACGTTTTCCTTCAGGGTTAAGGCGCAGGCAGATGCAGGATGGCGAGACAGGCTCAATGCATGAACCTACCACCACTTCTCGAAAATGATGCGGTTCATCGGCACGCCGAGCTCATGCAGCAGGGTGCTCATGTCCTCGATCATGCCCTTGGGGCCGCACAGGTAATACAGCGTGTCGTCCGGCACGTCGAGCGCGTGCAGCTTGACCGGGTCGATGCGGCCGGTGAGGCCGTGCCAGTCGGCGTCGGCTTGGGTTACGGTGACGCTCACGTGCAGGTTGTCGTGGCTGCGGGCGGCCGCGTCGAGTTCATCGCGGAACAGGATTTCGCGGCTGTCCGAGACGCTGTAGACCAGGTGCGTCTGCGTCGGCAAGCGGGCATCGCGCACGTGGCGGAAGATGGACAGCAGTGGCGTGATGCCGACCCCACCGCCGATCAGCACCACGTTGTCGCTCATTTCCGGCAGGTAGACGAACGGCCCCTGGCCCTGCGAGACGCGTATGGCGTCACCTACCCGTGCCTGTTCGTGCACCCAGCGCGCCAGCGGATGGTGCGCACTCGCCTTGATCGCAAGCTCGATTTCGCCCTGATGGATGGGCGAGGTGGTGATGGAGTAACCCGAGGTGTGCGTCGCGCCGCCGACCTCGATACTGAGGTCGACCCATTGCCCCGGCAGAAAGCGGAAGGCGGGATCGGCAATGGCCAGGCGCAAGACGTGAATGCTGGGCGTGGCGGGGGTGATCGCAGCAATCTGCGCGTCAAAGATGTGCAAGGCTCAGTCCTGTTTCCGCTGGAAGGTGAGCGATGCCGAGTTGATGCAGTACCGCATGCCGGTGGGGGCAGGGCCGTCGGGGAAGACGTGGCCCAGATGCGAGTCGCAGCGGCGGCACAGCGCCTCGACGCGCGCCATGCCATGGCTGGTGTCATGCTTTTCCGCCACCGCATCGGCATTCAGCGCCTGATAAAAGCTCGGCCAACCGGTACCGGAGTCGAACTTGGCCTCGGACGAAAACAGGGGCGCGCCACAGCCAGCACAATGGTATTCGCCGGCCTCATGGTGGTCCCAGTACTCGCCGGTGAACGCTTGTTCGGTACCGTGCTCGCGCAGGATGCGGTATTGCTCGGGGGACAGTTCGGCGTCGGTTCGGGTTTTATCTGCAGTCATGAAAGTTCTCCTGATTGCACGAAGTTTACCTGTTGCCGGTCGAGGTCAACACGGTTGACAGCGTTATTGAAGCGGGTTTATTCTTCGTTCAGGTATTAGACTTAGTCTAAAATACTTAGTCTAAAAACCGTATTTCATCCACTGGGATGCCTACTATACACAAATAGTTGGGCTAGTTGAACAGGGATGGATTATCAGTGCTGCAAAGCATATCCATGTCAATCAAGGAGATCAGTTATGCAACTCAAGGGCTCGAAAACCGAAGAACATCTGAAGGCCGCCTTCGCCGGCGAATCGCAGGCCAACCGCCGTTACCTCTACTTCGCAGCAAAAGCTGACGTGGAAGGCTACAACGACGTTGCCTCAGTGTTCCGTTCCACCGCCGAAGGCGAAACCGGCCACGCGCACGGCCACCTGGAATACCTGGAAAAGTGCGGCGACCCCGCCACCGGTATGCCTTTTGGCCCCACCGCCGACAACCTGAAGACCGCGGTTGCGGGTGAAACCCACGAGTACACCGACATGTATCCAGGCATGGCCAAGGATGCACGTGCTGAAGGTTTCGACGAAATCGCCGACTGGTTCGAGACGCTGGCCAAGGCCGAGCGTTCGCACGCCAACAAGTTCCAGAAGACCCTGGACACCCTGGGCGCGTAATCCCGCCCGGATGAAAAGCGGGTCGGTTGCGGCCCGCTTTTTTTGGCTCTGATTTTTCAAAAAGATAACCCACTGGAGTTCGCATGAGCACACGCGAAGGCAACCTCGAAGCCCCCACCCGTCACCCGCTCGACTGGAAAAACCCGGATTTCTACAACGAAGAGAAGCTCAACCATGAGCTGGAGCGTGTTTTTGATGCCTGCCACGGCTGCCGTCGTTGCGTGTCGTTGTGCACCGCGTTTCCGACGCTGTTCGACCTGGTGGACGAATCCTCGACGATGGAAGTGGACGGCGTCGCCAAAGCCGACTACATGAAGGTGGTGGACGAGTGCTATCTGTGCGATCTCTGCTACATGACGAAATGCCCCTACGTGCCGCCGCATCCGTGGAACATCGATTTTCCGCACGTCATGCTGCGGGCCAAGGCGATCAAGTTCAAGAAGGGCGGCACCAGCTTCCGCGACAAGCTGTTGTCCAGCACCGATGCGATGGGCAAGCTCGCCTCGATTCCGGTGGTGGTGCAGGCGGTGAACGCCAGCCTGAAGAACAAGCCAATCCGCAAGCTGGTCGACAGCGTGCTGGGCATCCACCCCGACCGCAAGCTGCCCGAATACGACAGTGCCAAGTTCCGTTCCACCGCCAAGCCGCGCGGCGATTTTCCGGTGAAGGCCGGCGGGAAGACGCCCGGCAAGGTGGCGATTTACGCGACGTGCTACGTCAACTACAACGAGCCCGGCATCGGCCACGACCTGCTGAAGCTCTTGGCGCACAACGAAATCCCCGCCGTGCTGGTGGAGAAGGAGGCCTGCTGCGGCATGCCCAAGCTCGAACTGGGCGATCTCGACGCGGTGGAAAAGCTGATGGAGATCAACATTCCGCATCTTGCAAAGCTCGCGCGCGAAGGCTACGCGATCCTCACCGCCGTGCCTTCGTGCACGCTGATGTACAAGCAGGAGCTGCCGTTGATGTTCCCCCACGACTCCGATGTGCAGGCGGTGAAGGAGGCGATGTGGGATCCGTTCGAGTACCTGATGGCGCGCAATGTCGACGGCCTGTTGAAGACCGACTTCAACAGCCCGCTCGGCAAGGTGGCCTATCACGTTCCCTGTCACCAACGGGTGCAGAACATCGGCAACAAGACGCGCGACGCGCTGCAGCTGGCCGGCGCCACGGTGACGATGGTCGAACGCTGCTCCGGCCACGACGGCACCTGGGGGGTGAAGCGCGAGTACTTCGACAAGTCGATGAAAATCGGCAAGCCGGTGTTCCGCCAGATGGCCGAGCCGCAACCGGATTACGTCAGTTCCGACTGCGCGATTGCCGCGCGCCACATCCTGCAGGGCATGGGCGAAGCCGCCACCGCGCAGAAACAGCACCCGATCACGCTGCTGCGCATCGCTTATGGCCTGGAGTAAACCTGTTCAACCACAGAGGCACAGAGAAAAAAAACAAAATATGCGGCAGGCAGTGAGCGCGATGTCTGTTGGATTTCTCTGTGTCTCTGCGCCTCTGTGGTGAAGGGTTTCAAATCAACCGACATTGAGTAAGGAGTAAAAACATGCCGCACATTACCCGTGACAGCCTGATGAGCCTGGAAGGCTACGCCAAGGTCCGCCCCGAAATGCGTGCCGAAGTCATGGCGCACAAGAAGAACCGCATGGTTGAACTGGGCGACCACGTCACGCTGATTTTCGAAGACGAAAAAACCATGCGCTACCAGATCCAGGAAATGCTGCGCGCCGAGCGCACCTTCGAGGAGGCCGGTATCCAGGACGAACTCGATGCCTATAACCCGCTGGTTCCGGACGGCAGTAACTGGAAAGCGACCATGATGATCCAGTATTCCGACCCGGACGCGCGCAAGGCCGCGCTGGCGAAGCTGAAGGGCATCGAGAATCGCGTGTGGGTGCAGGTGGCCGACCAGGCGAAGGTTTTTGCGATCGCCGACGAAGATATGGAACGCGAGAACGAGGAGAAAACCTCGGCAGTGCATTTCCTGCGCTTCGAGCTCGATGCCACCTCGGTTACCGCCGCCAAGGCCGGTAGCCCGATCCGTATGGGAATCGATCACGACGCCTACACGGTGGCGCCAGCCGCGCTGGCGGAAAACACGCGCGCTGCACTGGTGCTCGATTTGTCCTAAATTTAAACTCAGGCGGTTGAAACACAACCAGGTGCCGCCTGTTCTTTGAGGAGGACGGGATGCTGGATCAACTGTTGGTGCGTCAGGTGCGGCGACGGGTGGAGGCCTCGGGGCTGCCGTTCACCGTCGAATTGTGGAATGGCGAGTCGGTGGGCAGTGCGACCGATGCCGCGGTGCGGGTGCGCCTGCACCAGGCGGCCAGCCTCAGGGCCATGGTCGACCCCAGTCTGGGTGCACTGGCGCGGGCCTATGTCGAGGGCGAGCTCGATCTGGAAGGCAATGTCCGCGATATCCTGGCCCTCGGCGACCGCCTGTGCAACGCAGGGGGCAGCGCGCCGAAAATCGGCACGGATGGCTGGAAGTGGTGGCGTCATACCCGCAGCAAGGACCGCAGGAACATCCAGTACCACTACGACGTGTCCAACGATTTCTATGGCCTGTGGCTGGATGCGCGGCGGGTCTATTCGTGCGCCTATTTCAAGACACCGGACATGAGCCTCGACGCTGCGCAGGAAGCCAAGCTCGACCACATCTGCCGCAAGCTTGATCTTCAGCCCGACGAGCAGTTCCTCGACATCGGCTGCGGCTGGGGCGGGCTGATCCTGCACGCGGCGGAGCGCTACGGCGTGCACGCGGTCGGCATCACCCTGTCGGACGACCAGCATGCGTACGTCAGCGAGCAGATCGAGGCACGCGGGCTGGCCGGCCGGGTCGAGGTGCGCAGGATGGATTACCGCGACGTCCCAGAAAACGGCGGCTACGACAAGATCGCCAGCGTCGGCATGTTCGAGCACGTCGGCCGTGCGAATCTCGCCGCCTATTTCGCCAAGATCAACGCGCTGTTGAAGCCCGGCGGGCTGGTGCTCAACCACGGCATCACCACGGCCGGGCCGGAGGCCTGCGGCCTCGGCAATGGCATATCGGAATTCATCGAAGACTATGTGTTCCCGGGGGGCGAACTGGTGCACGCCTCCGACGTGCTGCGCGCCGCCGCGGGCAGCGGGCTCGAATGCCTCGATGCCGAAAACCTGCGTCCGCATTACGGCAAAACGCTGTGGCACTGGGTCACGCGCCTGGAGCAACACGCCGACGAAGCGCGCCAACTGATCGGCGAGCAGAAGTACCGCATCTGGCGCATCTTCATGGCGGGCTCCGCCTACGCCTTTGACCACGGCTGGATGGAGCTGTGGCAGGTGCTGGCGGGCAAGGCCGTCGACGGCAATCAGCCGAACTATCCGTTCAGCCGGGATTTCATCTACCGCGGCGAATAGCCGCTGCATGCCCAAGTCGCTCAGTCCGTGCGGTCCCAATAGGGCTCGCCTGCCAGCCGGTCCGCCAGGAAATCGATGAAGGCGCGCACCCGGCTGGACAGGTGGCGGGTGGGCGGATACACCGCGTAGGCGGCGAGCTCCGGCCAGATGTGATCCGTCAGCAGCGGCAGCAGCTGTCCCGTGCGCAGGGCCTCATGGACGTAGAAACTGGGGAGCTGCACCAGGCCTTCGCCGGCGATGGCGGCACGCATCAGGAATTCGCCGCTGCTGGCGGCCAGCCGCACCGGCACGCGCACCTGCCCGGACTCGCCATCGGGTCCCCGGAAGCTCCACAGACCGGGGTCGCGCACATTGCTGTAGGCGAGGCAGACGTGCTGCATGAGATCGGCGGCCGATTGCGGGGTGCCATGCCGCGTCAGGTAACCGGGACTGGCGCACACCACGTGGCGGATGGGGGCGAGGCGGCGCGCGATCAGGCTGGAGTCGGCCAGGGTGGCGATGCGGATGGCGAGATCGAAGCCTTCCTGCATCAGGTCGATCTGGCGGTCGTTGAAATCGAGCTCGAAGCGCACGTCCGGGTGCGCGGTCATGAAAGCCTGGATCAAGGGGGCCAGGTGCAGCAGGCCGAAGGCCAGCGGCAGGGCCACCTTGAGCGTGCCCCTGAGCGCGCCGTGGGCCTGCGATACCGCGGACTCCGCTTCCTCGACGTCGGCAAGGATGGCCACGCAGCGCGCGTAGTAGGCGCGCCCGCTGTCGGTGAGGTTGAGCCGGCGCGTGGTGCGGTGGATGAGCGAGACGCCGAGGCGCGCCTCCAGGTCGGCCAGACGCCGACTGACCGCGGACTTGGCGAGATTCAGGCGCTCGGCGGCCGCGCTGATGCTGCCGGCTTCCACCACGCTTACGAGCATCCGCATGTCGGCGAATCGGTCCATAGTTGCTGTCAGGAGAACAATGAATTCTAATTCTCTGTCTTTATTCTTTAAATGACAACGACAACAATGATTCCACGGGCGCCACACCGGCGCCGAACCGCAAGGAGATCATTGTCATGCAAGCAAGCCCAGCCTCTTTTTTCACCCCTCTGCGCGTCTTGCGCGTCGATGCCAGCGCCCGCGGCGACGGTTCCGTCTCCCGCCAGTTGGCCGACCAGATGCTGCGTGAACTCGAAGAGCGCGTGCCCGGCCTGTCGGTCGTCAGCCGTGACGTCGCAGCGGGCCTGCCTTTCGTCGATGCCGCCTGGGTCGGCGCCAACCTCACCGAACCCGACGCGCGCGATGCGGCCCAGCGCCAGGCCCTGGCGAAATCGGACGAACTGGTGGCCGAACTGACAACGGCCGACGTGCTGGTGATTGCCACCCCGGTCTACAACTTCGGGGTGCCGGCCAGCTTCAAGGCCTGGATCGACCAGGTCGCGCGTGCCCGGCTGACTTTCCGCTACACCGAGCATGGCCCCCAAGGCCTGCTGACCGGCAAGAAGGCCTATGTCCTGGTGGCGACCGGCGGCACCGAGGTGGGCAGCGCCATCGACTTCGCCACGCCGTGGCTGAAATTCGTGCTGGGTTTCCTCGGCATCACCGACGTCGAGGTCATCGCTGCCGACCGTGGCAATTTGCGTGGCGACGCCGCCCGCCAGAGCGCTGCCGAGAACGTCGCCCGGGCTGTTGAACGCGACTGGCCGGCGCTGGCCGAAGCGGTTTGCAATCGCTGTCCATCCACCCCATCATGAATGCGGACAAGGAGCCCATCATGAACACACGACGCATCCGCCAGCTTGTTCCCGCCTACGAAGTCACCGAAGGCGCCGGGGTCACCGTCCATCGCAGCATCGGCACGCCGGCGCTGAAGAACCTCGATCCCTTCCTGATGCTCGACCATTTTGGCAGCGACAATCCGGACGAGTACATCGCCGGCTTTCCGGATCACCCGCATCGCGGCTTCATCACCTTCACCTATATGCTCGACGGCCACATGGAGCATCGTGACAGCATGGGCAACCGCGGCGATCTTCAGGCTGGCGGGGTGCAGTGGATGAAGGCGGCCAGCGGCGTCATCCACTCCGAGATGCCGCAGCAGACCGATGGCCTGATGCGCGGCTTCCAGTTGTGGATCAACCTGCCGGCCAGTGAAAAAATGTCCGATCCGGCCTATCAGGAGTTCTCCGCCGCGGCGATTCCGGAAGTGGCACTTGGGCAGGGCAGGGTTCGCGTGCTGGCGGGCGAATTCGACGGCACGCGCGGCGTCATCGACGATCCTGCCACCGATGTGCTCTACCTTGACGTCAGCCTTGCGGCCGATGCCCGCTTCAGCCTGCCGCTGGCCGGCGCGCGCAATGCCTTCGTCTACGTTTTCGAGGGCAGCGCCTGGCTGGCAGGCGACGCCTTGGCGACGCACAGCCTGGCGGTGCTGGGGCCGGGCGATACGGTGGAGATCGCGGCAGGCGAGGCGGGCGCCCGTTTCATCCTGGTTGCAGGCAGGCCGCTTGGCGAACCCTTGGTGCAGTACGGCCCCTTTGTCATGAATACCCGCGAGGAGATCGAGCAGGCCTTCGCCGACTACCGCGACGGCCAACTGGTGCGCGCCAAGGCGGCGATGAGCGGGCACTGAAAAACGCGCATTGGCGCGCTCAGTCCATCTGACGGTCCAGTTCCTGGTCCGCCAGGGACAGCGGGTCCTCCAGCGGTTCGAGGTGCGTGGTGAGATGGGCGTAGGACACGACCTGGCGGATGTCGGCCTCGATGCGCTCGGACCAGTTATGCCCCTGCTGGACGCTCCAGGCGCCGGGCACCAGCACATGCAGGGAAATGAAAGCGCGGCTGCCCGCCTGGCGCGTGCGCAAGGCGTGGAACGCGAGGCCCTGTTGTCGGTAGCGATCCAGTACAGCCTCAATCGCGCTGATTTCATCCTGCGGGATGGATACGTCCATCAGGCCAGCGGCGGAGCGCTGCAAGAGTTGCCAACCGGTCCACACGATATTCACCGCCACCAGCAGCGCAATGACAGGATCGAGCCACAGCCAGCCGGTCGCCCACACCAGTCCGACGCTGAGAATGACGCCTGCGGACGTCCACACGTCGGTGCGCAGGTGGTGGGCATCGGCTTCCAGCGTGATGGATTTGTATTTCCTGCCCACCCCCATGAGGATGTGCGAGGTGGCCAGGTTGATGATCGAGGCGACCACCGACACCGCCAGTCCGATTCCCACGGCTTCGATCGGTTGCGGATTGAGCAGGCGTTCGATCGCTGTGTAGCTGATGGCGACCGCGGCGATGAGGATGAGGAAGCCCTCGAACGCGCTGGAGAAGTATTCCGCCTTGCCGTGTCCGTGCGCATGGTTGCCGTCCGCCGGCATCGCCGCCAGCGTCAGCATGGCCAGCGCCATCATCGCCCCCGCCAGGTTGACGAAGGACTCGAGCGCGTCGGAAAGCAGGCCGACTGATCCGGTGATCCACCAGGCCCAGCCCTTGAGCAGGATGGTCGCCACGGCCGCCGCGATGGAGAGCCAGGCGTAGCGTTTGAGGGAGGGGAGCAGCATGTCTATTCTTTGCGGGGCCCAGGAAGTGAATTTGATTGTATTACAGGGCTGCTTGATTCCCAGGGCAGCGCCGGCATGAAACGGCCCTGAATGCATACGCCGGGTGCCTGCCGCACGGATTCTTGAGATACTCGCGCATCGGCAACCCTGGTGCGATCAAACGCTGCCTGCATGGGCACACCACATGGAAAACCTGTTGTACTGGGCCGGAATGTTGGCCGTCGCGGTGAATGCGCTGACCGGCGTGCTCGACGCCGGCCGCAAGAACATGGACTTGATCGTCGTGATGATCGTGGGTGCCGCCACCGCTCTGGGCGGCGGCACCGTGCGCGATGTCCTGCTGCAGCGTCAGGTGTTCTGGATCAGCGACCAGATATACCTGATCGTCGCCCTGGCGACCACGTTTGTCATCTTCTTCGCCGTGCGCGGCCTGCGCCTGCCGCCACGCCTGTTCCTCATCCCCGATACGCTCGGCCTCGCCCTGTTTACCATCGTCGGCACCCAGGTTGCCCTGGTGTGGCATGCGCCCTGGCTGGTGGCCAGCCTGCTCGGCGTGATCACCGGCGTCGTCGTCGTCGGCGTGCTGCGCGACGTGCTGTGCAATGAGGTCCCGCTGGTCTTCGTGCGCGGTGAACTCTATGCGCCGGCCGCCTGGATGGGCGCCCTGCTGCTGATCGGCCTGCAGACGCTGGGGGTGTCGCCGGTGATTGCGGCCTGGGCCGGGATGGCGACCGTCCTCGGCGTTCGTCTGGCTGCCATGTGCGCATCACGCTGCCGATCTATTCGGAGCGCAAGTAGGCTGCAGAAAGCGACGCCCGCGTCCATATTCCTGTTCCTGCAGACATCCCCCACCCGAACCCATAAAATGGCGGGATGAAAATCCTCTCCGCCTTGCTGCTGATCCTGCCCCTGAACGCCTACGCTGAATGGGGACAATTTGATTTTGAGTTCGAAAACGACAAGCCCTGGGTGGAACTGTCCGCCCAGTTGCCGCCTTATCCCAAGCCTGAAAACCTGGTTGAATTCAACGTGTCGTCGGCCACACGCAACCGGCATTTCGTCGACACGGCATCGATCAGCGTCGGCGAGGACAAAGTGGTGCGCTACAGCGTGGTGATCGAAGCGGCTGGCGGGGCGAAAAACGTGTCCTTCGAGGGCATGCGTTGCGCCACCGGCGAGCGCCGCCTGTATGCTTACGGCCATCCCGACGGCACCTGGTCGAAGGCGCGCAACGCCGGCTGGGAAGGCATCAAGTTCCGTTCGCTGCTGTCGTATCACAAGGCGCTGTTCGAGGATCATTTCTGTCCTGGCGGCATCCATGTCAAGGACGCCAAAGAGGCCGTGCGCAACCTGCGGGGCGCGGCACGCTGATGCATTCCGTGGTGCGACACGCCCGGCGCATTGTCGTCAAGGTCGGCTCCAGCCTGGTCACCGCCGAAGGGCGCGGGCTCGATCACGCCGCGCTGTCGTGCTGGGCCGGACAGATTGCCGCGCTGACCGCGCAGGGCAGGGAAGTCGTGCTGGTGTCCTCCGGTGCGATTGCCGAAGGCATCGCACGGCTGGGCTGGAAAAAACGCCCGAAAGCGATCAACGAACTGCAGGCCGCCGCCGCCGTGGGGCAGATGGGCCTGGTGCAGGCTTACGAATCGATCTTCCGCAGCCATGACCTGCATGCCGCGCAGGTGCTGCTCACCCACGAGGACCTGGCCGACCGCACCCGCTATCTGAATGCGCGTACCACCCTGCGCACGCTGCTTGGATTGAACGTCGTCCCGATCATCAACGAAAACGACACGGTCGCCACCGACGAAATCCGCCTCGGCGACAACGACACGCTGGGCGCGCTGGTGACCAATCTGATCGAGGCAGACTGCCTGATCATCCTCACCGACCAGCCCGGCCTATACACCGCCGACCCGCGCAAGGTACCCGACGCCACGCTGGTGATGGACGCCCACGCCGGCGACCCCGATCTCGAGCGCATGGCGGGCGGGGCGGGCAGCAGCGTCGGCACCGGCGGCATGCTGACCAAGATACTCGCCGCCAGGCGCGCGGCAAGGAGCGGCGCCCATACGGTGATTTGCAGCGGCCACGAGGAAAACGTGCTGTTGCGGCTGGCCGCTGGAGAGGCGATCGGCAGCCAATTGGTGGCGCGTCAGGCGCCGCTCGACGCGCGCCGGCAATGGTTGGCCGACCACCTGCAGTTGCGCGGCAGCGTGGTGCTCGACGACGGCGCGGTGCGCGCCTTGCGCGAGGACGGCAAGAGCCTTCTGCCGGTCGGCGTCAAGGGCGTGCTCGGCGAATTCGCGCGCGGCGAAGTGGTGGCGGTGGTCGACACCGACGGCAGCGAAATCGCACGCGGCCTCATCAACTACAGCGCAAGCGAAGCGCGCCGCATCGCCGGCAAGCCGAGCAGCGCGATCGAGGCGGCGCTCGGCTACATGGACGAGCCGGAACTGATCCATCGCGACAATCTGGTGGTGCTGGCGTGACCACAACCGTTGATCAGATGCGCCACGGCGAGCCTGTCGGCGGACGCCGCTATCGCGGCCAGATTGACGATCCGCTGTCTGAAAAGGGCTGGGCGCAGATGCACGCGGCAGTCGGTGACACGGTGCCGTGGACGCACATTGTTTCGTCGCCGCTGCTGCGTTGCCGCGCGTTTGCCGAGACGCTGGCCGATCGCCATGGCTTGCCGCTGGCGCTGGATGCGCGCCTGAAGGAAGTCGGCTTCGGCGAATGGGAGGGCAAGGCGGCCGCCGAGATCGAGCAGGATGCGCCCGGCACGCTGGCGCGCTTCAAGGCCGACCCGGTCAATGCGCGACCGGCCGGCGCCGAGCCGCTGGCCGATTTCCATGCGCGGGTGGCCACCGCGCTGGAAGACCTGCTGGCGCAACACGCCAGCCAGCATGTGCGGCTGGTGGGGCACGCCGGCGTGATGCGCATGGCGCTGGCGTGGGCGCTGCACATTCCGCTGGAACACGCTTACCGGGTTGAGGTCGCGACCGCATCGCTCACGCGTCTGCGCTTCGAGTCCGGCCGCGCGAGCCTGATCTTCCACGGCAGTCCACGCGTCGACCAGTGATCCGCCACCTCGTTCTCTGGCTGTGCCTGCTGCTGGCATTGCCGGTGCAGGCCGCCGCCATCCGCGTGGTCGACGACGCAGCGCAAACCCTCGAATTTGCCCGGCCGCCGCAGCGCATCATTTCGCTGACGCCGCATCTCACCGAGCTGCTGTTCGCCGTCGGCGCAGGGGCGCAATTGGTGGGGGTGGACAGCGCCAGCGATTACCCGAAGGCGGCGCAGGCGCTGCCGCGCGTGGGTGACTACAGCCGCATCAATTTCGAGCGCATCCTGGCGCTGAAGCCGGATATGGTCATCGTCTGGGTCGGCGGCAACCGCGCGGCGGACATCCACGGCCTGAAGAAACTGGGTTTTCCCGTGCTGCACACGCAGGCCGCCCGGCTCGACGACGTGGCGCGCCTGCTGCGCCTGATCGGGCAGGCGAGCGGACATGCCGACGAAGGCGAGGCGGCGGCGCGGGCGTACGCCGCGCAGCTGGACGCGCTGCGGGTACGAGGCGGACAGAAACCGCCACTGCGCGTGTTCTATCAGGTATGGGATCGCCCGCTCATGACGGTGGGCGGCACCCACTGGATCAGCGATGCGCTGGCGCTGTGCGGCGCGCGCAATGTGTTTGCCGACCTCGTCACGGCTTCGCCGGTGGTGTCGCGCGAGTCGGTGCTGCGGCGCGCGCCTGAACTGATCGTGAGCGGCAGCGATGCGCCCGACATTCGCCGTCAGTGGCAGCGCTTCGCGGGCCTGCCGGCGGTGAAAAATCAGGCGTTTGTGCGGGTGAATGCGGATTTGCTGCATCGGCCCACGCCGCGTCTGATCGAGGGCGTGGCCGAACTGTGTGCGGCAGTGCGGGCTGAACCAGGCTCTATCGGTGACGGTTGTCGCCCGGCTTGCGGTTGGGGCAGTTTTCCTTGATGCAGTCGGCGTAGATCTGCAGCGAGTGGTCGTGGATGGAAAATCCGCGCTCCTTGGCGATGCGGGTCTGGCGCTTTTCGATCTCGGCGTCGAAGAACTCCTCGACTTTGCCGCACTGCAGGCAGACCAGATGGTCGTGGTGCTCACCCTGGTTGAGTTCGAACACCGCCTTGTCGCTGTCGAAGTGGTGGCGGATCAACAGCCCGGCCTGCTCGAACTGGGTCAGCACGCGGTAGACCGTGGCCAGACCGATATCCTGGCCTTCGTCGGACAGCAGCCGGTACACCTCTTCGGCGGTCATGTGCCGCTTGTGGCTCTGCTCGAACAATTCAAGAATTTTCAGGCGCGGCAGCGTGGCCTTGAGACCAATGCTCTTGAGATCGGACGGATGGCTCAATGGGGTCTCCAGAACGAGAACGGGAATACGTTATGATACGTTTTTTTCAACCGCCCCAACCCTCCCGGTTTCCTGGCTATGCGTCATTTCCTGATTTCCATTCTGTTTTTGAGCCTGGCCGCCGGCTGCTCCAGCATCGGCCCCCACCGCATCGATGTGCAGCAGGGCAATGCGCTCGACCAGGAAAGCATCGCCCGTCTGAAGCCCGGCCTCAGCCGTTCGCAAGTCCGATTCCTGCTGGGCACGCCGCTGGTGGTCGACCCGTTCCGGAGCGATCGCTGGGATTATGTGTATCTGTATTACAAGGCGGGCCAGCTTGCCGAGCAAAAGCGCATCTCGCTGTTTTTTGAGGGCGACACGCTGGTGCGCATGGAAGGCGATGTGCCGCCGGCTGAAACCCCGGCCCAGTCGCCGCCGCAGGGCGTTCAGCCTTGATCGTGCAGATCGCGATTGCCGGCGTGCCCGGCCGCATGGGGCGCACGCTGCTCGAAGCGGTGGCGGCCGATGCCGGTTGCGCACTGCATGGGGCCATTGACCGCCCCGGCAGCCCGCTGGTTGGGCAGGACGCAGGCGCCGCCTGGGGGGCGGCCAGCGGGGTGAACGTGACCGACCAGCCCGCCGCCGCCCTGCGGGGCGCGCACGCCTTGATCGATTTCACCCGCCCCGAAGCCACTTTCGCCTATCTCGATGCCTGCATGGCGGCCGGCGTGCCGCTGGTGATCGGCACGACCGGCTTCGACGAGGCCGGCCGCGCGCGCATTGCAGGCGCGGCGCAGCGGATCCCGATCGTGTTCGCACCCAACATGAGCGTGGGGGTGAACCTGTTGATGAAGCTGGCCGAACTCGCCGCGCAGGTGCTCGACGACGGCTACGACATCGAGATCATCGAGGCGCATCACCGCCACAAGGTCGATGCCCCTTCGGGCACCGCGCTGGGCCTGGGGCAGGCCGTCGCCCGCGCCATCGGCCGCGATCTCGCCAGCTGCGCTGTCTACGGGCGCGAGGGCGTGACCGGCGAGCGCGACCCCAAAACCATCGGCTTTGCCACCGTTCGCGGGGGCGATATCGTCGGCGACCACACGCTCTTGTTCGCCGGCATCGGCGAGCGCGTCGAACTCACCCACAAGGCCAGTAGCCGCGCCACCTTCGCCCAGGGCGCATTGCGCGCCGCCAAGTGGCTGCAGGGCCGCGCACCGGGCCTGTACGACATGCGCGACGTGCTGGGTCTGAAATAGCACACTGGATTAACATTAACCGCTTGAAACAGGGAAACCCCATGAACGCCGTCAAGGTCTACAGCACCGGCACCTGCCCCATCTGCGTCAAGGCCAAGGCCTTTCTCGACAAGCGCGGCATCGGCTACGACGAAGTCCGCATCGATCTCGACCGCGAGGCGATGAAGGAATTCGCGGTCGTCACCAACGGCGCGCGCACGGTGCCGCAGATCGTTGTCGACGGCACCTGCATCGGCGGTTTCACCGAGCTGACAGAACTTGATATGGACGGCGCGCTGGATCACCTCCAGCCCTGATCCGACCGGGGAACAGCCCGTTCAAGCGTCGCCGAGCATTGAAGCCGGGCGCCAGTTCGGCTACAATTGCGCAATTCAAGTTCAGGCGGGTTCGCGCAAGCGGCTCGCCTGAATTTTGTCACCTGCATCCGCTTACTGCTTTCCGGAGTCTTCCTTGTCACGTGCCCAGCCCGCCATCCTTGTTTTAGCTGACGGTTCGGTGTTTCGCGGCCTATCCATCGGCGCCGACGGTGTCACGACCGGTGAGGTGGTGTTCAATACCGCAATGACCGGTTATCAGGAAATCCTCACCGATCCCTCGTATTCGCGGCAGATCGTGACGCTGACCTACCCCCACATCGGCAACACCGGCATCAACCTCGAAGACGTCGAGGCGGAGCGCATCCACGCGGCCGGCCTGGTGGTGCGCGACGTGCCGCGCCTGTATTCAAATTTTCGCGCCGGGTCTTCCCTGACCGACTATCTCAAGCGCCAGAACATCGTGGCGATCGCCGACATCGACACCCGGCGGCTGACGCGCATCCTGCGGGAGAAGGGCGCACAGAGCGGCTGCATCATGGCCGGCACGGGGGATGAGGCCAAAGCCCTCGAGGCCGCGCGCGCCTTTCCGGGCCTGGCCGGCATGGACCTGGCCAAAGTGGTGACGGCAACGACATCCTACGAGTGGAGCGAGACTGAATGGAAGCTGGGGCGTGGCTATGGCCAGCAGACCGAGCCGCGCTTCCACGTGGTGGCCTTCGATTACGGCGTCAAGCGCAACATCCTGCGCATGCTGGCCGAGCGCGGCTGTCGGCTGACCGTGCTGCCGGCCACGGCCACCGCGGCCGAGGCGATGGCGCTGAAGCCGGACGGCATTTTCCTCTCCAACGGCCCCGGCGACCCGGAGCCGTGCGATTACGCGATTGAGGCGATTGCCGAACTGGTCGCCGCAGGCGTGCCGACCTTCGGCATCTGCCTCGGTCACCAGTTGCTGGCGCTTGCCTCAGGCGCCAAGACCGTGAAGATGAAGTTCGGCCACCACGGCGCCAACCATCCAGTCAAGGATCTCGACAGCGGACGGGTGGCGATCACCAGCCAGAACCACGGCTTCGCGGTGGATCCGGCGACGCTGCCCGCCAACCTGCGCAGCACCCATGTCTCGCTGTTCGACGGCTCGCTGCAAGGGATTGCGCGCACCGATGCCCCCGCATTCAGCTTCCAGGGCCACCCGGAAGCGAGCCCCGGCCCGCACGACGTGAGCTATTTGTTCGACCGATTTATCAAGTTGATGGCCGACCATGCCCAAGCGCACTGACCTAAAAAGCATCCTCATCATCGGTGCCGGCCCCATCGTCATCGGGCAGGCGTGCGAATTCGACTATTCCGGCGCGCAGGCGTGCAAGGCGTTGCGCGAGGAAGGCTACAAGGTCATCCTCGTCAACAGCAATCCGGCGACGATCATGACCGACCCGGACATGGCCGACGTCACCTACATCGAGCCGATTTCCTGGCAGGTGGTCGAGAAGATCATCGAGAAAGAGCGTCCCGATGCGCTGTTGCCGACCATGGGTGGACAGACCGCGCTTAACTGCGCGCTCGATCTGGCCAAGCACGGCGTGCTGGAAAAATACGGCGTCGAGATGATCGGCGCGTCGAAGGAAGCCATCGACAAGGCGGAAGACCGCGAAAAATTCAAGGTGGCGATGACCAAGATCGGATTGGGTTCCGCGCGTTCGTCGATCGCCCACAGCCTGGAAGAAGCGCTGCAGGTGCAGGCGGCGCTGGGTTTCCCGTCGATCATCCGGCCCTCGTTCACCATGGGTGGCTCGGGCGGCGGCATCGCCTACAACCGCGATGAATTCGTCGCCATCTGCGAGCGCGGCCTGGAAGCCTCGCCGACGCATGAGCTGTTGATCGAGGAATCGCTGCTCGGCTGGAAAGAATACGAGATGGAGGTGGTGCGCGACCGCAAGGACAACTGCATCATCATCTGCTCGATCGAGAACTTCGATCCGATGGGCGTGCACACCGGCGACTCGATCACCGTCGCGCCGGCGCAGACGCTGACCGACAAGGAATACCAGATCATGCGCAACGCCTCGCTGGCCGTGCTGCGCGAGATCGGTGTCGAAACGGGCGGCTCCAACGTGCAGTTCTCCATCAACCCGGAAGATGGGCGCATGGTGGTGATCGAGATGAACCCGCGGGTGTCGCGTTCTTCCGCGCTGGCCTCCAAGGCGACCGGCTTTCCGATCGCCAAGGTGGCGGCCAAGCTGGCGGTCGGCTACACCCTCGACGAATTGCACAACGACATCACGGGCGGCGCGACCCCGGCTGCGTTCGAGCCGTCGATCGATTACGTGGTGACCAAGATCCCGCGTTTCGCCTTCGAGAAATTCCCGCAGGCCGACGACCGCCTGACCACACAGATGAAGTCGGTGGGCGAGGTGATGGCGATCGGCCGAACCTTCCAGGAATCGCTGCAGAAAGCGCTGCGCGGGCTGGAAGTCGGCGCCGACGGCCTCGACCCAAAGACCGCCGACCAGGAAGAAATCGAGGCCGAGCTGATGTCGCCCGGTCCCGATCGCATCTGGTTTGTCGGCGATGCATTCCGCACCGGCATGAGCATGCAGGAAATCCACGCGCTGTCGAAAATCGACCCGTGGTTCCTCGACCAGATTCAGGGCCTGATCGAGTTGGAAACCTCGCTGGCCGGGCGTGCCTTGATCGACCTCGGGCGCGACGAACTGCGCCAGTTGAAGCGCGCCGGCTTTGCCGACCGCCGCCTGGCCAAGCTTTTGAATACCGACCAGCATGCGGTGCGTGCGCGCCGTACTGAACTGGCGCTGCACCCGGTCTACAAGCGGGTCGACACCTGCGCGGCCGAGTTTTCCACGCAAACCGCCTACATGTACTCGACCTACGAGGAAGAGTGCGAGTCGCATCCGACCGATGCCAAGAAGATCATGGTGCTGGGCGGCGGGCCGAACCGCATCGGGCAGGGCATCGAGTTCGACTACTGCTGCGTGCATGCCGCGCTGGCACTGCGCGAAAACGGCTTCGAGACCATCATGGTCAACTGCAATCCGGAAACCGTCTCCACCGATTACGACACCTCCGACCGCCTGTATTTCGAGCCGCTGACGCTGGAAGACGTGCTGGAGATCGTGCGCATCGAGAAGCCCTGGGGCGTGATCGTGCAATACGGCGGGCAGACGCCGCTGAAACTGGCGCGCGATCTGGAACGCAATGGCGTGCCCATCATTGGCACCAGCCCCGACATGATCGATGCGGCCGAAGACCGCGAGCGTTTCCAGCAGATGCTGCACGACCTTGGCCTGAAGCAGCCGCCCAACCGTACCGCGCGCAATCCCGAGAGTGCCATCCGCATGGCCGAGGAAATCGGCTATCCGCTGGTGGTGCGCCCGTCTTACGTTTTGGGCGGCCGCGCGATGGAAATCGTGCGCGAGGAAGCCGACTTGCGGCGCTACATGACCGAGGCGGTGAAGGTGTCGAACAAGTCGCCGGTGCTGCTCGACCGCTTCCTCAACGACGCGATCGAAGTGGACGTCGACGCGCTGTCCGACGGCGAGCAGGTGGTGATCGGCGGCATCATGCAGCACATCGAGCAGGCCGGCGTGCATTCGGGCGATTCGGCGTGTTCGCTGCCGCCCTACAGCTTGTCGCAGGATGTGCTGGACGAGATGCGTCGTCAGACGGTGGCGATGGCGAAGGCACTGAAAGTGGTCGGCCTGATGAACGTGCAGTTTGCGATCCAGGGCGACACCGTGTACGTGCTGGAAGTGAACCCGCGCGCGTCGCGCACCGTGCCCTTCGTGTCCAAGGCCATCGGCGCGCCGCTGGCGAAAATCGCTGCTCGCGCGATGGCCGGCATCTCGCTGAAGTCGCAGGCGTTCGAAAAAGAGATCATCCCGCCGTATTTCTCGGTCAAGGAAGCGGTGTTCCCGTTCCGCAAGTTTCCTGGCGTCGACACCATCCTCGGCCCGGAAATGAAGTCGACCGGCGAGGTCATGGGCGTGGGCGACAACTTCGGCGAAGCCTTCGTCAAGTCGCAGCTGGCGTCGAGTTCCGAACTGCCGAAGCCGGGCGGGCGCGCCTTTGTCAGCGTGCGTTCGGGCGATCGTGACGCCATTGTCGAGGTGGCGCAGGCCCTGCTCGATCTCGGCTTCAGCCTGGTCGCCACCCGCGGCACCGCGCAGGCGATCGAGTCGGCAGGCATACCGGTGGCCGTGGTCAACAAGGTCAAGGAAGGCCGCCCACACATCGTCGACATGATCAAGAACGGCGACATCGACTTCATCGTCAACGTGGTTGAAGACAAGAAAGCGGTGAAGGATTCCTACGCCATCCGCGCCGAGGCGCTGGCGCGGCGGGTCGTGTACTTCACCACCCTGGCCGGCGCCCATGCCGCCTGCATGGGCATGCAGCACGGCGATTCGTTAAAAGTATATTCCCTGCAGTCGCTGCACCAGCGGCTGCACTGATCTGAAAAGGCAGGCTAGTGAGCAAATTCCCCATCACCGTCGTGGGCGCGGAAAAGATGCGCGCCGAGTTACAGAAATTGAAGAGCGTGGAACGCCCCGCTGTCATCCAGGCGATTGCCGAGGCGCGCGCCCAGGGTGACCTGTCGGAAAACGCCGAATACGACGCCGCCAAGGAAAAACAGGGCTTCATCGAAGGCCGCATTGCCGATCTCGAGGGCAAGCTTTCCAACGCGCAGATCATCGATCCGAAGACGCTGGATGTGGATGGCCGCATCGTTTTCGGCGCCACGATCGAGTTGGAAGATCTCGAATCGGGTGAGTCCGTGACCTATCAGATCGTCGGCGACGACGAGGCCGATATCAAGCAGGGCATGATTTCCGTGTCGTCGCCAATCGCGCGCGCGCTGATCGGCAAGCATGCCGGCGACAGCGTGGACGTACAGGCCCCGGGCGGCGTGCGCCAATACGAAGTGCTGGACGTTCAATACAAATAATGCGGCGTTTCTGGGACGGCCTTGCCGGGACGATGCTGGTGCTGTGGATCGGGGGTATCTGGGCGACCGGCTATGTCGCCGCGCCCGTGCTGTTTGCCAACCTGGGCGACAAGCAGTTGGCCGGGATGCTGGCCGGCAAGCTGTTCGAGGTGATGGCCTGGATCGGCATCGCGGCTGCGGGCTATTTGCTGTTTTATCGTATTGCGCGTGACGGCGCCGCGGCGCTGAAAACGCTGTTTGTCTGGACGGTGGTGGTCATGCTGGCCCTGGTCCTGATCGGCCTCTTCGGCATTCAGCCCATCATGCAGGGCCTGAAGGATCAGGCCCTGCCGCATGCCGTGATGCAAAGCGTGTTTGCCGACCGTTTCCGCCATTGGCACGGCGTTTCGAGCATTCTCTACCTGATCCAGAGCGCGCTGGGCTTGTTGCTGGTCTGGCGTTCGGGACTGGCGCGATAAGCCCCGCCAGGCGACATTCAGCTCGGCAGGACGATGACGGGCTTGGCGGCAGCGCGATAAATCACCAACACCTTGCCGATTTGCTGCACCGACGCCGCGCCCGTGGCGGCGCAGATTTCATCCAGCCAGGCGCTGCGCGTGTCCGGCTCGTTGCTGGCGGCCTTGACCTTGATCAGTTCATGCGCGCTGAGCGCCAGGTCGATCTCCTTCAACACGGCAGCCGTCAACCCCTGGTTGCCGATCATGACCACCGGCTGGCGCGTGTGTGCCAGTCCCTTCAAGTATTGCCGTTGTGCGGGCGTGAGTGATTTCATGCGTCTTCCTTAATTCCGAGCGCGGATTGTAGCTGAAACACGATATGGCGCAGAAACCGAAGCGAACCAAATCAGGCAGTGCCTGGATGCACGAGCACGTGACCGATCCCTACGTCAGAAAAGCGCAGCAGGACGGCTATCGCTCGCGTGCCGCTTATAAACTGCTGGAAATCGACAAGCGCGACCATCTGTTGCGCCCCGGCATGACGGTGGTGGATCTGGGCGCGGCCCCCGGCAGTTGGTGCCAGGTGGCGGTGGAGAAAATAAAGCGGCAGGGCAGGGTGCTGGCGATCGACTTGCTGCCGATGGCGCCCATCCCCGGCGTCGACAGCTTGGAAGGCGACTTCACCGAGCCGGCGGCACTGGCCTGGCTCGAGGAAAAGCTGAAAAACGGGCGGGTTGACCTTGTATTAAGCGACATGGCGCCCAATATTAGTGGGGTAATGCTGTCAGACCAGGCGCGACAATATGAATTGTGCGAGTGGGCGCTCGAATTTTCTGTGAATTGGTTGAAACCAGACGGCGCTTTTCTCGTCAAAGTTTTTCAAGGCGTCGGCTTTGAGGATTTTCGGGCGCAGATGCGGCAGGCATTCGAGCAGGTGCAGATCCGCAAGCCCGATGCCTCGCGCGATCGCAGTGCCGAAGTGTATCTGCTGGGGCGTCGCCCCGTAGCGGCAAGGGCTGCGGCAGCGGAAACTGCCGTGACAAGCCGGCAAGAGTAGGATTAGAATGAGTCTAAATGTGCTGTGCTGGGATTTAACGTGCCGCGCTTGAATCAAATGTGCGGCACCAAGGAGCAAGAGTGAACAATTTGTCGAAAAACATCGCTGTCTGGCTGATCATCGCCGTCGTCCTGATGACGGTCTTCAACCAGTTCGGCGCGCAGCGCACCGCGCAGACGCAGATGCCCTACTCGCAGTTCATCGAAGAGGTGCGGCAGCAGCAGATCACCAAGGTGGTGATCGAGGGCAACGTGCTGAAGGGCGAGCGCAGCGATGGACAGCGCTTCACCAGCTATGCGCCGAGCGATCCGTGGATGGTGTCCGACCTGCTGAAAAACAACGTCTCGATCGAAGCCAAGCCGGAAGAGCAGCCCTCCTTCCTGATGAGCCTGCTGATTTCCTGGTTCCCCATGCTGTTGCTGATCGGCGTCTGGATCTTCTTCATGCGCCAGATGCAGGGGGGCGGGAAGGGCGGCGCGTTCTCGTTCGGCAAGAGCCGGGCACGCCTGCTTGACGAAAACGCCAATCCGGTGACCTTTGCCGACGTGGCGGGTTGCGACGAGGCCAAGGAAGACGTGGCCGAACTGGTGGATTTTCTGAAAGATCCGACCCGGTTCCAGAAATTGGGTGGCCATATTCCGCGCGGTGTGCTGATGGTTGGCCCTCCTGGCACCGGTAAAACCCTGCTGGCGCGTTCGATTGCGGGCGAAGCCAAGGTGCCGTTCTTCAGCATCTCCGGCTCGGATTTCGTCGAAATGTTCGTCGGCGTCGGTGCCGCTCGGGTGCGCGATATGTTCGAGCAGGCGAAGAAGAGTTCGCCCTGCATCATCTTCATCGACGAACTCGACGCGGTCGGCCGCCAGCGTGGCGCGGGCCTGGGCGGCGGCAACGACGAGCGCGAACAGACCCTGAACCAGTTGCTGGTGGAAATGGATGGTTTCGAAGCGACCGCCGGCGTCATCGTCATCGCCGCGACCAACCGTCCCGACGTGCTCGACCCGGCCCTGCTGCGCCCGGGCCGTTTCGACCGCCAGGTGGTGGTGGGCTTGCCCGACATTCGCGGCCGCGAGCAAATTCTTCTGGTGCACATGCGAAAGGTGCCGGTCGCGCCCGACGTGCGGGCCGATATCCTGGCGCGCGGCACGCCCGGCATGTCCGGCGCCGATCTGGCCAACCTGATCAACGAAGCCGCCCTGTTTGCCGCCCGCGGCAACAAGCGCCTGGTCGACATGGACGATTTCGAGAAGGCCAAGGACAAGATCCTCATGGGCGCCGAACGCAAGTCCATGGTGATTACGCCCGAGGACAAGAAAAAAACGGCTTACCACGAGTCGGGCCATGCGGTGGTCGGCATGTCCCTGCCGGGGTGTGATCCCGTCCACAAGGTGACCGTGATCCCGCGTGGCAGAGCCCTGGGCGTGACCATGTCGTTGCCCACCATGGATCGCTTCAGCCTGTACAAGGATGAAATGCTGTCGCAGATCAGCATGCTGTTTGGCGGCCGGGTGGCCGAGGAAATCTTCGTCGGCAGTATCTCGACCGGCGCATCGAACGACTTCGAGCGTGCCACCAGTATCGCGCGCGACATGGTGACGCGCTACGGCATGTCAGATGCCCTGGGTCCGATGGTCTATGGCGAAAACGAGGGCGAAGTGTTCCTGGGGCGGTCGGTGACTACGCACAAGAACGTGAGCGAAGCCACCATGCAGAAGATCGACGCCGAAGTTCGCCGCATTCTGGACGAGCAATACGCGGTGGCGAAGAAAATCCTGACGGACAACCGCGACAAGGTCGAAGCAATGACGGCCGCGTTGCTGGAATTCGAAACCATCGATTCCGATCAGATCGGCGACATCATGGCAGGGCGTCCGGTGCGCCAGCCCAAGCCGCTCGCCACCACGCCGCCGACCGCAGGCGGCGGTGACAAGCCGAGTGCACCGGCGCCGACCACCCAGCCGGTGCAGGAAGCCTGAAGCGGATTCGGGTTCACGCACTACAATAGAGGGGCTTAGGCCCCTCTATTTTTATGTCCTTTCTCCGCGCAGGTGCACACCGCCTCTCCTTGGCAAGGCCCCTCATCATGGGCATCGTCAATGTCACGCCCGATTCGTTTTCGGATGGGGGGCGTCTGGACGATGCGCAGGCGGCGATCCGCTACGGCTTCAAGTTGCAGGAAGCCGGCGCCGATATTCTCGACGTGGGTGGCGAGTCCACCCGTCCCGGCGCGGCAGCTGTGCCGGCTGCCGAAGAAATTCGTCGTGTGTTGCCGGTGATCGAGGCGCTTGCCGGCCACGGCTGCGTGGTGTCGGTCGACACGATGAAGCCCGCGGTGATGCGGGCGGCGCTCGATGCCGGCGCGGCCATGGTGAACGATGTGATGGCCCTGCGTGCCTCCGGCGCACTGGAAACGGTGGCGGCGTCCGATGCGGCGGTGTGCCTGATGCACATGCAGGGCGAGCCGCAGCGCATGCAGCAGGCGCCCCGCTATACCGATGTGGTGGAAGAGGTGGGGCAATTCTTGCAGGACCGCGTCGCGGCCTGCGAAGCCGCAGGGATCGGCCGCGAGCGGATGGTGATCGACCCCGGCTTCGGCTTTGGCAAGACGTTGGTGCACAACCTGGCCTTGCTGCGCCATCTGGATCGCCTGGCTGAATTGGGTTTGCCGGTGCTGGCCGGACTGTCTCGCAAGTCCATGCTGGGCGCGCTGACCGGGCGGGGTGTGGATGAGCGCGAGTTTGCCGGGGTGGCGGCGCACCTGATGGCGGTGGCGCGCGGCGCGCGCCTGCTCCGGGTACACAATGTAGCGGCCATGCGTGATGCGCTGGCCATCTGGAATGCAGTGGAGGAACAACAGGATGGGACGTAAATATTTCGGCACCGACGGCGTGCGGGGCCGGGTGGGCGAGTCGCCGATCACCCCCGAGTTCGTGATGCACTTGGGCTACGCGGCCGGGCAGGTGCTGGTGGCCGACCGTGGCAGTTTGCCGCCGAACCAGCACCCGACCGTGCTGATCGGCAAGGACACCCGCATTTCCGGCTACATGCTGGAAGCTGCGTTGGAGGCCGGCCTCACCGCCGCTGGGGTGAACGTGCTGATGACCGGGCCGATGCCGACGCCGGCAGTGGCGTACCTGACGCGGGCACTGCGCCTGCAGGCCGGGGTGGTGATCTCGGCCTCGCACAATCCGTTCGAGGACAACGGCATCAAGTTCTTTTCGGCCAACGGCCAGAAATTGCCCGACAGCGTCGAGGAAGCCATCGAGGCGTGGCTGGACCACCCGATCGTGACGGTCGAGGCGCGCCAGCTGGGACGCGCCCGACGCATGGAGGATGCAGCGGCGCGTTATATCGAGTTTTGCAAGAGCACCTTTCCCAATCAGCTCGACTTGCGGGGGATGCGCATCGTGGTCGATTGCGCCAATGGCGCCACCTACCACATTGCCCCGCACGTGCTGCACGAATTGGGCGCCGAGGTGGTGGCCATCGGCAATGAGCCGAATGGTTTCAATATCAACGACGAATGCGGCGCTACCCATACCAAGGCACTTTCCGATGCGGTGCGCTCGCATCGCGCGGATATTGGGATTTCGCTCGACGGCGATGGCGACCGTCTGATGATGGCCGACGCCCAGGGACGGATTTACGACGGCGACCAACTGGTCTACGTCATCGCACGTCACCGCATCCAGACCGGCTACATGAAGGGGGGGGTGGTCGGCACCCTGATGACCAATCTCGGCATGGAGCACGCGCTCGACCGCATTCATGTCCCGTTCGAGCGCGCCAAGGTGGGCGACCGCTATGTGCTGGAACGCCTGTACGCCAACGGCTGGACGCTCGGCGGCGAGACCTCCGGCCATATACTGTGCCTCGACAAGCACACCACCGGCGACGGGATTGTCTCGGCGCTGCAGGTGATGCGCGCGGTGCGGGAGAGCGGTGAAACCCTGGAGGAAATGACCGCCGATCTGGCCATTTACCCCCAGGTCATGATCAATGTCCGGGTGGCAAAAGGCTACAAGGTGGACGCAACGCCGGCGGTCAGCGCGTCAGTGGCGGAGGCCGAGGCGACCTTGAACGGCAATGGGCGGGTAGTCCTGCGTGCGTCCGGAACTGAGCCGTTGATCCGCGTGATGGTTGAAGGACGCGATGCGGAACAGGTCAGACACACTGCTGAAACGATAGCAGGTGTTGTGAGAACCACTGCCGCTGCCGGCTGACTTCCCGTCCTGAAATATATCTGTAATATTCGCCCGTTAGTATGACGCTCTCGGCCATGCGGCAGCGTCAACTACTACTATCGGAGATTCGCATGCGTATATTCAACAAACTGGTTCAAGGCACCATGGCTGCGGCCTTGGGTCTGGCTTTTTCGGTGAGCGCGCTGGCTGCTGACATCACGGGCGCGGGTGCAACCTTCCCCTACGCCATTTACGCCAAGTGGGCCGAAGCCTATCGGGCGGCGACCGGCAACAAGGTCAATTACCAGGGCATTGGCTCCTCCGGCGGCGTCAAGCAGATCAAGGCCAGGACCATCGATTTCGGTGGCACGGATGGCCCGCTCAAGGAGGCAGTCCTGGCGGCTGCCAAACTGGTACAGATTCCGACCGTGATGGGGGGGCGTGACCATCGTCATGAACGTTCCTGGTATTGAATCCGGCAAGCTGAAGCTGGACGGCGTCACGACCGCCGACATTTTTCGCGGCGCGATCACCAAGTGGAACGACCCGGCCATCGCCAGGCTGAACCCCGGCGTTGCGCTGCCGAATCTGGCTATCACCGTGTCACACCGTTCGGACGGTTCGGACGGTTCGGGCACCACCTACGCATTCACCCACTACCTGGCCAAGCAGTCGATGGCCTTCCAGCGCGAAGTCGGCGCAGGCAACACGGTGAACTGGCCGGCCAATGCGGTGGGCGGCAAGGGCAACCCGGGGGTCGCTGCCAACGTGCAGAAGATCAAGGGCACGATCGGCTATGTGGATATCGCCGATGC
>JBAQND010000002.1:0-7145 GCA_049303455.1 Thiobacillus sp. | reverse complement strand
GTATCCTTCATTCGGGCTGGCCTCCTGTGAGTGGTGACTTTCGTTTCGCAACAAAAGCCTACCACCAGAAGGGTTCAGCCCACCCCAATTCCAGGTGTTATGGGCTTAACCGAGTGCCATGAGGGTCAGGGGAATCTTATTCGCGGCCTTCGGTCGCTCATTCCCTGAATCCTGAATCCTGAATCCTGACCCCCGAATCCTAGACCTGCACCCACACCTGGCCGGCTTCGACCTTCACCGGATAGGTCTTGATCGGCTCGTCCGCCGGGTCGCAGGTGGGCTGGCCGGTGGTGAGGTCGAAGTAGCTGCCGTGCAGCGAGCACTTGATCTTGCCGTCCTTGATGCAGCCCAGGTACAGCGAGTAGTCCTCGTGGGTGCACATTTCGTCGACGACGTAATGGGTGCCGCCCGCATTGCACAACAGCAGCCGGCGTCCATCGACGACGACGCGTTTCATCTGCGCCGGTTTGAGTTCGTCCGCGGTGGCGATGGCGACAAAATCCCCCATCACTGAACCCTGGCGAGGGCTTTGCCGGAATCCAGCACGGCGCGGATCTGCTCGGCAGCGTCGGCGACGCTGGCCGCGCGGCCGACGTGGTGCAGGATGACGGAGCCGGCCAGCACCAGCGAATCGTAGGTCGCGCCACGGTCGCCTTTGAGCGCCAGGATGCCGGCTTCGGCGGCGGCGTGCGCGGTGGCCCGGATGTCGATGGCGGCGACGATCTCGTCCTCGCCCGCGTCGGTGGCGACCGCGCCCGGCAGCGGCACCGCGCGCACCGGCTGGCTGATGCCGAGCGCCAGCGGGTCGACGCTCGCTTCGATTTCGGCGCCGCGGTCGTGGTATTGGAAGTACTTGCCGGTCTGGCGCAGGGACGGGATCACCCCGCCCTCGACGCCGCGCACGATGCAGGCGGTGTCGAAGCCGGCTTCGCGCGCGAGGTCGGCGTACACCGGCGGATACGGCTTGTGCACGTAACCGGTGACGAAATGGGTCAGCTTTTTGCCGGCGATGGGCTTGGACAGCACTTCCACCGTGGTCAGCACCTGGCGCTTGATCATCTGCGCACGCAGCGGAATCAGGTTATGCATGCCGGGGTTGGATTTGGCCTGGTCGACGTAAGTCCAGCCGATCGCCGGGTCGGCCAGACGCGCCGCGGCGTCGACCGGCGACAGGTCGACCGGCACGCCGGCCGCTTCCAGCACATGGCGCGCGGTGACGCCGAATTTGGGGCCGACCTTGTCGAGGCCGTGGCTGACCACGTGCACGCCAAGCTCGGCCAAAAGCGGGCCGAGGAAAGGCGCGGCCGGCAGGCAGCGGGTGTAGCCGTCGTAGGGGTCGCCGATGTCGACCACTTCGTCCACCTCGGCGGTGACGCGCTGCGTGGTTTCCAGCACCGCGTCGAGCACGCCGCGGTTTTCATCCATCGTCTCGCGCTTCATGCGCAGGGCGATGAAGTAAATGCCGACCTGCACCGGGTCGATGACGTTGTCGATGATGGCCTTGGTGCCAAGATGCGCCTCGGCGCGGCTGATGTCCTTGGACAGGTCGGGACCGGTGGCGATGCGCTGGATGATCGAGCGCATCAGGAGTTTGGGATCGGACGGCAGGGTGTCGGTGCTCATAGATAACTCCAATGGAAGGCGCAAGAATACTAATTACAGAGTAAATCAGTCAACTATAAATCGCGTCCAGCAGCTGGCTGGCGAGCAAATGCCCGGCCTGCGGCGGAGACAGCGGGACGCCCAGATCGCGGCATTGCGTCACCGCCATCCCCGCGTAGCCGCAGGGGTTGATGGCGGCGAACGGCGCCAGGTCCATGTCGACGTTGAATGCCAGCCCGTGATAGGTGCAGCCGTGCTTCACGCGCAGGCCGAGCGCGGCGATCTTGGCGCCGTCGACGTAGATGCCGGGGGCGCCGGCCAGCCGCGCCGCGGCCACGCCATGCGCCGCCAACAGATCGATCACCGCCTGCTCCATGCGGCTGACCAGGTCGCGGATGCCGTAGCCGCGCCGCCGCAGGTCGACCAGCACGTAGGCCACGACCTGTCCCGGCCCGTGATAGGTGATCTGACCGCCGCGGTCGATCGGCACCACGGGAATATCGGTGGCGGCGAGCAGGTGCTCGGCGCGGCCGGCCTGCCCCTGGGTGTAAACCGGCGGGTGTTCCAGCAGCCAGATTTCATCCGGCGTGTCGGGTGTGCGCTGCGCGGTGAAATCCTGCATCGCCCGCCAGGTCGGCTCGTACTCGACCCGCCCCAGGCCGCGCACGACGGCTGCGCTTTCCTGATCCCTGATCCCTGAATCCTGAGCCCTGGCAATCACAGCGCCATCTTCACCCACGGATGCGCGGTGATCTCGCGATACAGCGCATCGAGTTGCGCCTTCGAGGTGGCGCGCACCACGCAGGTCACCGACAGGTAGTTGCCGCCGCTGGATGCCCGCATTTCGACGGTCTCGGCCATGAAGTCGGGCGCATGACGCTGCACCAGTTCGACCATGGTCTGCGCGAAGTCGTCGCGCCGCTCACCCATGATCTTGATCGGAAAGTCGGTGGGGAAGACCAGCAGGGTTTCTTCTTCGCTCATAAGCGCCTCATGCGCGCATCACCTGCAGCTTGAAGGTCTGATACAGGCCATTCATCCGCTGCCCCAGCGGCCCCGGCACGCCGGCGCCGACCGGGGCGCCGTCGAGTTTCACGATGGCCATGATTTCCTTGGTCGACGAGGTCATCCACAGTTCGTCGGCGGCACGCACCTCGGCTTCGGCGATCGCCCGCACCTCGTGCGGAATGCCGTTCGCCGCGGCGAGCTCCAGCACCACATCGTAAGTGACGCCGGTCAGCATCAGGTTCGACGGCGGCGGCGCCCGCAGCACGCCGTCCTTGACCGCGAAGATATTGCTCGCCGCGCCCTCGGTCAAAAAGCCGTCGCGCAGCATCACGGTCTCGGCGCAGTCGACGTCGACCGCCTGCTGGCGCAGCAGAATGTTGGCCAGCAGCGAGATGGCCTTGATGTTGCAGCGCAGCCAGCGGTTGTCGACGGCGCTGACGGCGCACACGCCGGCGGCCTTTTGCGCGGGGGTGGACGTCAGCAGCGGCTGCGCGAACATGAATACCGTCGGCGGCACCCCTTTCGGGAACGCGTGGTCGCGCGGCGGCTGCCCCTCGACTGGCGTGCCACGGGTGACCTGGATGTAGAGCGACTGGTCGGCGAAGTCCTGCAATTCGACCAGTCGCAGGACCCGTTCGCGCCACCCGTCGGTCGCATGCGGATTGGCGAGGCGGATGCCGTCGAGGCTGCCCTGCAGGCGGCGCAGGTGTTCGTCGAGCCGGAACGGCTTTTTCGAGTACACCGGCACCAGTTCGTATACCCCGTCGCCGTAGACGAAGCCGCGGTCGAGCACCGACACTTTCGCGTCGGCCAGCGGCAGAAATTGTCCGTTGAGATAAACGCTCATTGGCCGAAGAAAAGCCGGATCGAATCCCAGCCGCGTCCGAAGAGGCCGGCCACGGCAACGTCGTGCAGCGCGACCAGGGGATAGTCGCCGATCGGCTTGCCGTCGAGCGTCAGCCGCAGCGCGCCCAGGCGCTGGCCCCGGCGCACCGGCGCCACAATCGGCTGCTGGGTGATGACTTCGGCCTTGACGCGCGACGCACTGCCGCGCGGCACCAGCAGATGAAAATCCCGTGCAAACCCCATGCCCACGGAGGCGCGCGCGCCGCGGTAGAGCGGCACCACCTTGACCGGCTGCTGCGCGCGGTAGAGCCGCACGCTGTCAAAATTCTCGAACCCGTAATTCAGCAAACGCAGCGCATCCTGGGTGCGCTGCGCGTCGGAACGCCCGCCGAGCACCACCGCGATGCGCTGCTGGTCGCCGCGCTGGGCCGATGCCGCCATGCAGAAGCCGGCCTCAGCGGTGCGCCCGACCTTGAGGCCATTGACGGTGCTGTCGCGCCACAGCAGACGATTGCCGTTGTAATACGTGACGCCCTTGACGGCCAGTTCCTTTTGCGCGAAAAAATCCTGCCGCTCGGGAAAGTCGCGCATCAGCGCCCGCGACAGCAGGGCGAGGTCGCGGGCGCTCGATTCGTGCCCCGGCTCGGTCAATCCGGTGGCGTTCATGAAACGGCTTTTGGTCATGCCAAGCCGCTTGGCTTCGCGATTCATGCGCTCGACAAACGCCGCTTCACTGCCGTCGGTCGCCGTCACCAGCGTCAGCGTGGCGTCGCTGGCCGACTGCACCAGCATCGCCTGCAGCAGGGTGTCGACGCTCACCTGATCGCCCGTCTTGAGAAACACGCGCGCACCGTCGGTCACGGTGGCGGCTTCCGGCACGGTCAGCGCCTCGCCCAGGCTCAGCTTGTTCTTGCGGATATCGCCCAGCAGCACATAGGCCGTCATCAGCTGGGTCAGCGAAGCCGGCGCCAGCGGCAAATCGGCCTGGTACGCGGCGAGTTCACGACCACTGGTCTGGTCGATCACCACCCAGGCGCGCGCCATGATGCCGGCAGGCGCCGCCCAGGCCGATGCGGAAAACAGGAGCGCCAGCCCCAACCAGAAAATCTTCATCCTTAAGCCTTTAATTAATTAATCACGTCTGACCAAGACTGCATTCAGGTCGAGACGTTCCCGCACGCGCGCGCGCGCCGCCCGCGCAGCGTCGTCGCTTGGATAGGGTCCGAGCTGCACGCGGTGCAGTTTGTCGCTGAGCACCATGCAGCTACTGCCGGGGTCGAGTTCGAGTGCCTGCGTCAGGCGGTCGAGCAGTTGCTGCGCATTGTCGGCGCGCGAAAACGCGCCCACCTGCAGGTAAACCCCATCGCGCAACGCTTCGCCTTGCGTGTCATAGGCGGCGGGGTCGAGACTTTCCACCCGCACCCGCGTGCTGCCGCGTTTCAGATAACCCAGCTTGTGGGCCGCTGTATACGACAGGTCGATGACGCGCTTGCCGTGAAACGGGCCGCGGTCGTTGATGCGCACCACCACGGATTTCCCACTGTCGAGCGCTGTGACCCGCGCGTAACTGGGCAGCGGCAGGGTGGGATGCGCGGCGGTCATGGCATACATGTCGTACACCTCGCCCGACGCGGTTTTTTTGCCATGAAAACGTTTGCCGTACCACGAGGCCAGGCCTTCCTCGCGATGCGCGCGGCGTTCGGTCTGCGGCGTGTAGGTGTTGCCCAGCACGGCATAGGGTCGGTTGGCGAAGCGATGCAGCGGCTCGTCGCGCGGCACCGCGTCGGGAATGGCATCCAGGTTGGGCGGTGGGCGGGCCTCGGGACCGTCGTCGAGGTAATAGCCGCCGCCTTTTGCCGTCGTGGCGGGCGCGGACTGGGTGGGCGTGGAGGGGCTGCTGCCGCAGCCAGCCAGCGCCAGAATGACGGCAAGCCCGCCCAGGATCGGTATCGATATTCTATTCATGACCGCATTTTATCGCGTCACGATTTATTGAGCTGGCGATGCGTCGCCACGCTCATCAGGATGCCCATTCCAAGCAGCAGCGTGATCAGCGCGGTGCCGCCGTAGCTCACCAGCGGAAGCGGCACGCCGACCACCGGCAGAATGCCCGACACCATGCCCATATTGACGAACGCGTAGGTGAACAGATTGAGGCTCAGCGTGGCCGCCATCAGCCGACCGAACAGCGTCGGTGCCCGCGCCGCGATGACCAGCCCGCGCGCGACAATGGCCAGATACAACCCGATTAACAGAATTGCGCCGACGTAGCCGAACTCCTCGCCGAACACAGCGAATACAAAGTCGGTTGTCCGCTCCGGAATGAAGTCGAGCTGGCTTTGCGTGCCCTGCATCCAGCCCTTGCCGAACAACCCGCCCGAACCGATCGCGATGGTGGACTGGATGATGTGATAGCCCGCGCCGAGCGGGTCCGACATGGGATCGAGCAGGGTCAGCACACGGCCCTGCTGGTAGTCGTGCATCAAGCTCCACACCACCGGCAGGCTGGCTGCTCCCAGCACGCCGCCGCCGAAGATGACCTTCCATGGCAGCCCGGCAAAGAAAAGCAGATAGAAACCCGATGCCCCGAGCATCAGCGCGGTGCCCAGATCGGGCTGGCGCAGGATCAGGAGGAACGGCACCAGCAGAAGCACGCCGCCAACCAGGAAATGCCGGGCACGCAGCACCGCTTCGTTGCGCTGAAAATACCAGGCCAGGGTCAGGGGCAGCGCCAGTTTCAGCAATTCCGACGGCTGGAACGCCATGAAGCCCAGATTCAGCCAGCGCCGCGAGCCGTTGCGGACTTCGCCGAACAGCGCCACCCCGATCAGCAGCACCACGCCCGCAACAAACAGGGGCGGCCCCACCCGGGACAGCAGATGCGGCGGCACATTGGCCATCACCACCATGATCCCCAGCGCCAGCGCCATGTTGATCAGGTGGCCGCTGATCCGCGCCGGGTTCTGGCCCGACGCGCTCGCCACCACCGCCAGACTGACGCCCAGCAGCAGCAGCACCAGGACCAGCAGCATGCCGTCCAGATGACTCAGCCTGCGCACGATCCAGTGGCTAGTCCGCGGCACCGTGAGCCCCCCCTGGCAAACAATCCGGCCAAGCGTTGTTGTGTATTCTGGGCGCGAGCAAGGCACGGGTGGCAGCGAAGAATTGCTCCTTTCGCAAGCCTCGCGACGCCACAGACGCCCGAATACACAACAGATCTCCGGGTTGAGCCCGCTTTTGGCGCATACCCGTGTTGCAAGCCGCTAGTTGTGAATGGCACAAGCGCGCGTCTTGCGCCTTGGTCTGCATCAAAATCGATTTCCATCGCTTGCCCGGATTATTCATTAGCGAGCCCTGCCTCCAGCTTCATGTCGCCGGGTCGCTTCCCGGTCAGGTAATAATCGAAGACCGTGCGCGCGATCGGCGCTGCGGTGCCACTGCCCGAACCGCCATTCTCCACCATCACCGCCACTACGATGGTGGGGTTTTCGGTCGGCGCATAGGCTATGAACAGCGCATGATCACGGTGTTCCCGCGCCAGCTGGCTGGCTTCGTAGCGCGCGCCCTGCTTGATGCCGACCACCTGCGCGGTACCCGTCTTGCCGGCGATGGTGTAGGGCGCGCCGGCCGCCGATCTGGCCGCGGTGCCGCCCGGACGCATCACGTCCATCATGCCCTCGCGCACTACC
>JBAQND010000001.1:0-13314 GCA_049303455.1 Thiobacillus sp. | reverse complement strand
GCGCGGCGCGCGACTTCGTGCTCGGCGTGCGCATGATCGACGGCACCGGCCAGCCGCTGCGCTTCGGCGGCCAGGTGATCAAGAACGTCGCCGGCTACGACGTGTCGCGGCTGATGGTCGGCGCGCTCGGCACGCTCGGCCTGATCACCGAAGTCTCGCTCAAGGTGCTGCCAAAACCGGCGACGGAAACCACGCTGCAATTCGCGCTCGACGAAGCCCCCGCCATCCTGAAAATGAACCAGTGGGCGGGCCAGCCGTTGCCGCTCTCGGCAACGAGCTGGCACGCGGGTCTTTTGACCGTGCGGCTGTCGGGCGCAGCCTCCGCGGTGCACGCCGCGCAGGCCAAACTCGGCGGCGAAGCATTGAACGATGCAGCCGACTTCTGGCAGCGCCTGCGCGACCAGACGACGCCCTTCTTCGACCCGCGCCCGCCGACTTCAAATCAGGGCCTGTGGCGGCTGGCGGTCAAGCCGACCGCGCCGCCCCTCAATCTGGGCGATGCGCAGTGGATCGAATGGGGCGGCGCGGTGCGCTGGCTCGCCTCAGACCTGCCGCCTGCGGCCTTGCGCGAAGCAGCCAAAGCAGCCGGCGGCGGCCACGCCACCCTGTTCCGCGGCCAGATTCCGGCCGACGGCGCCTTCACCCCGCTCGCGCCGGCGCTGGCGACGCTGCACCGCAACCTCAAGCAGCGCTTCGACCCGCGGGGCATTTTCAACCACGGCCGGCTCTACCCCGATTTCTGACATGCAGACCAATCTTGCCGACGCCTACCGCAACACCTCCGATGGCGAGGTCGCCGAGCGCATCCTTCGCAATTGCGTGCATTGCGGCTTCTGTCTCGCCACCTGCCCCACCTACCAGATTCTCGGCAACGAACTCGACTCGCCGCGCGGCCGCATTTATCTGATGAAGCAGGTGCTCGAAGGCGCGACGCCGACGGCGAAGACCCAGCTCCACCTCGACCGCTGCCTCACTTGCCGCAACTGCGAGACCACCTGCCCGTCGGGCGTCGAATACGGCAAGCTGCTCGACATCGGCCGCCATCTCGTCGAGGAGAAAGTCGGACGTGGTGCGGCGGCGACCGCCACCCGCGCTGCGTTGAAAACCGGGCTCGGAACACCGCTGCTGTTCAACGCCGCGCTGAAGATTGGCCAGGGCGTGCGCGGCCTGCTGCCCGGTTCCATGAAGTCCCGCGTCCCCGCCGCGGAAGCTGCCGGAAACTGGCCCGCCGCGCACCACCCCCGCCGCATGCTGGTATTGCAGGGCTGCGTGCAGCCCGGTCTCAAGCCCAACATCAATGCCGCCACCGCGCGGGTGCTCGACCGCATCGGCATCTCGCTGACCGCAGCGAGCGAAGCCGGCTGCTGCGGTGCGCTGTCGCATCACCTCAACGACCATGACAATGGCCTCGCCGCCATGCGACGCAATATCGACGCCTGGATTCCGCATCTCGATGCCGGCGTGGAAGCCATCGTGATGACCGCCTCGGGCTGCGGCGTGATGGTGAAGGACTACGGCTGGCTGCTGCGTGATGACGCCGCCTATGCGGAGAAGGCGGCGCGGGTAGCGGCCGCGACGAAAGACATTTCGGAAATCCTCGTGTGCGAAGCGGCCGCGTTGAAATCCCTCGCCCCTCACGCCTCACCCCTCACCCAAAAACGCATCGCCTACCATCCGCCCTGCACCCTGCAACACGGGCAAAAACTCAGCGGCGGTGTTGAAATGCTGCTGACGCAAGCCGGGTTCGAACTCACCGCCGTGGCCGAAAAACACCTGTGCTGCGGCTCGGCGGGTACTTACTCGATCCTGCAACCCGAGATCGCCAACCAGCTCAAGGCCCGCAAGCTCGGAAATCTTCAGGCCGGCCAGCCTGAGCTGATCGCCACCGCCAACATCGGCTGCCTCACCCACCTGCAATCCGGCAGCAACATCCCGGTGCGACACTGGGTGGAACTTCTGGACGAGGTGCTTGCCGGACTTTAGAGATAACGATCGGGAGAATCCATGATTTTCAAGCAACTGTTCGAACCCGTTTCCAGCACCTACACCTACCTCCTCGGCTGCGAGGAAACCGGCCAGGCGCTCTTGATCGACCCGGTGCTGCCCACCTGGGAGCGCGACCTTGCCGAGGTCAACAAGCTCGGCCTCACGCTCGCGTACACGGTCGAAACCCACATCCACGCCGACCACATCACGTCCGCGAAGAAACTCAAGGAAATCGCCGGCAGCAAGATCGCCGGCCCCGCGCTCGATGCCTTGCCCTGCACCGACGTCGGCATTGTCGACGGCGTGCCGTTCAAAATGGGCTCGGTCGAACTGGCGCCGATCCACACCCCTGGCCATACCGACAACCACTTCGCCTACGCCCACGCCGGCCGGCTCTACACCGGCGACGCGCTCTTGATCGAGGCCTGTGGCCGCACCGATTTCCAGAGCGGCGACCCGGCGGCGCTCTACCACTCGGTGCGCGGCAAGCTGTTTGCCTTCGACGACGACACCCTGGTCTACCCGGCGCACGATTACGAGCAGCGCCGCATCAGCAGCATCGGCCAGGAAAAGGCGCGCAACCCCCGCCTCGGCGGCGAGCGCACGCTAGCGGACTTCGTCGCGCTGATGAACGGACTCAAGCTCCCCTACCCCAAGTTCATCGACTACGCGGTGCCCGGCAACCGCGAGTGCGGCGCGTGCCCGCCTGGCGTGCCGGAACATTTGCAGCAGTATTGCGCACAGATCGCCGAGAGCCGGCAGGGCTGATTGACGGCCCGCGCCTGGCCCGGGGCGCCCCGGGCCAGGCCTGGGCCGCTACACTTGGGTTGTTCGCGCGATCAAAAGGAAATGACATGAGCACGAAAGAAGACTTCGTCCGCAAGATGCACGCCAAGCTCGATCAATGGAATGCCGAGATCGATGTGCTATCGGCCAAGGCCGATGCCGCTGAAGCCAGCGCCCGCGCCGAATACCACAAGCAGCTGGAAACCCTGCGCAGCAAGCGCGATCACGCGCGCGGCGAGCTGAACGAGCTCGAATCCGCAAGCGAGGGCGCCTGGCACGACCTCAAGGCCGGCGTCGAGCTCGCGTGGGAGTCGGTCAGCGAAGCAGTGCGCTCCGCCACCGCGCGGTTCAAGTAGTCAAATCAGCCGGCCATACCAGACCTATTCTTGCCACAATGCAAAGGGAGCACAACATGTCAAACGAGGGTTATCACGAACCGATCGAAGAACTCAGCACGGAGACGCGCGACATGCACCGGGCGATCGTCTCGCTGATGGAGGAACTCGAAGCGGTGGACTGGTACAACCAGCGGGTGGATGCCTGCAAGGACCCGGAATTGCGCGCAATCCTCAAGCACAATCGCGACGAAGAAAAGGAGCATGCCGCCATGGTGCTGGAGTGGATCCGTCGGCGTGACCCAAGGTTCGACAAGGAACTGCGGGACTATCTGTTCACCGACAAGACAATCGCCCACGACTGATTCGGGCTGGGCTGGCGTCGGCACCCGCCGGCTACTTCACTGAGCGGGCTTCCTCGTCCAGATAAATCCGGTAGGCATTGCCGCGGTTGCTGCCGTCAAAAGCCGGCAGCTTCTTGTAGCGTGACCAGTCGGTGTTGCGGTAGGCCTCGTCGAAGGGAACGAAGTCCCTGACCGCCCGGCCCATCGCCTCGCGCACATAGAGAATGTAATCACGGGTCGCCGCCACGACCTGCCCGGCGTCCTCCGACATCGCGCCATGGCCGGGGATGATGTAGCGCATCTGGTCCTTCAGGCCGGCGATGTAATCCAGGCCCGTCAGCCACCGTCCGATATCGGTTTCGGGGCTGTCGAGAAAGGGCACGCGGCCGCCATACAGCACGTCGCCGCCAAACAGCACCCCGTAGTTCCTGACCAGCATGATGGAATCGCCGGGGGCATGGGCCGGGCCGAGATGCCGGACCTCGAACTGGACCCCGCCCAGCTCGAAGCGCATTTCCTGGTCGAACACCTCGTCCGGCGCCACGATGAAGGTCTTCTCGTCGACCCACGGGAACAGGGCCTGGCGGCGCTGCTCGAGCCGGCGCGCGGCATCTTCGCCCTGGCTGTCCGCCGTGCCCCCCGCGTAGCCGAGGGTGCCGCGCTGGGCCACCACGGTCGGCGCGTTCCCATGCTCCTTGAAGGCCTGCAGGCCATAGATGTGGTCGGCATGGTAGTGGCTGACCACGACGCACTTGATGGGCTTGTCTGTCACCTCGCGGATGCGCTGCAGCAGCCGATAGCCCAGCGCCGGCGTGCCGAGGGCGTCGAACACCACCACCCCCGCCTCCGTCACCACGAAGCCGGCATTCGAGGTGTGGCCCTCGTTCACCGAGTCGGGAACGCCCGACAAGCCTTCGATGTAATAAACCGGGGTGCCCGGCACCTGGTGCAGGGTGAAGGGCAGGCTGACCGCGCCGTAGGGCGTCTCCACCGGCGTCGCGGCAGACGCCGCCATGCCGAACAGCAGCGAGCAGGCCAGCACCAGCCAGCGTGTATCAACGCGGGGTGATAAACCGTCCTTGCCCTGCAGTTTGATCAGCATGGACTGGATTGCGATTTTCATGGCATGTCCTCCGGGGGGGGTTAAGCGGCGATTTCATGGCCGACACGCGTCGGCATCAGGCGCACCAGTTTACCCGCGACGGGAAAACCGAGCGCCGGGCCTTAGCCCGCCCGCAAATCCTGTGGCTGATTGACATTGGCGAAACAGGCGGCCTCGAAGCGCACCGTCGTCGAGGGCAATCCCGCCTGCCAGTGACGCACCGCGCGCTCGCCGCGCGCCAGGTACGCGGCCAGGTTGTCGCGCTGGTCGGCGCGCACAATGAAGCTGCTGTGGTGCACGCGCACCGCGTCCGCCGCCACCGCCAATGGCACGTTCGCGCGCTGCGCCGCCGCCAGCAACCGCGCCGCCAGGTCGGCCGGCAGATGCGGCGTGTCGCAGGGTGCGACCAGCAGCCAGTCCGCCGCCACCGCCTGCAGCGCCGCCAGTACGCCGGCCAGCGGGCCGGGAAAGTTGGGCAGGGTGTCGGGCAGCACGCGGTGGCCGTACGCCGCGTACGCATCGAGATTGCGATTGGCGCTGATCACGAGTTCGTCGACCTGCGGGGTGAGGACGGCCAGCGCCCAGTCGATGAGCGGACGCCCCTGATACTCGATCAGCCCCTTGTCGGCGCCGCCCATGCGGCGGCCCTGGCCGCCTGCCAGGATGACGGCGGCGACGCGCACTGACGCCAATTTACTGCCGCGGCCGGGCATAGAGATGGAAACGGTCGGAGCGGTCGCCGGGACGCGCGCCCTCCCACTGCTTGACCCAGCCGTCCGGAATGCGCGGCGCATCTTCGCGGCGGCGGGTTTCCACCAGCAGCCAGTTGCAGCCGGGGTCGGCGGGCGCAAACCGGCGACCGCTGTGATAGGCCAGCAGCCAGCGCTGCTGGCTGCGCACCCGATAGGTCTGGAGGCAGTCCGCGGGCGGCACCCGTGCCGCCAGCACCTCGCCAACGCTGGCATAACTCAGGCGGCGGTCGAGCGGCCCCTGAAACAGCGCCATCAGCAGGGCCCACATGAAGGTCATGCTCGCCGTCCACACCAGGATGGGGCGCAGCGGCGAGCGGCCGACCCGCGCCAGGAACCCGATCCAGGCCAGGGTGACGACGAGGCCGAGTGCCAGTGCCCACGGGCGCAATTCGCCGACGCCGGTCATGCCCAGCTTGGTCAGCCGCGCCGCCAGTCGCGCCGGACTGCCGAGGTCGTGCGCGCTCCAGTAGACCCATAACACCAGCCCGATAAAGCCAAACAGCATCAGCGCAAACCACATCAGGGCGCTGGCCGCGCCGCGCCGCAGGCTGAGCAGCCCGGCCGCGCCCAGCAAGGCCAGCGGCAGCAACAGAACCAGTCCCTGCTCCTCGCCGGGATGGGCTGCCAGGGCGTACAAGCCGAGCAGGCCCGCCAGCGCGCCGAACGGCAGCACAATGCCGGGCGTGCGCCACTGGCGTCGGCTGCGACACAGCCCCCAGGCCGCCAGCGGCCACGCCGGCCAGGCGTACCAAGCCAGAATGCCAGGGTAGTAAGTTGGATGAAGCCCTTCGCCGCCGAGCCAGCGCTGCAGGTTGAGCACACCAACAAACGGGATCGCCTGCGTGGCGAGATAGGCCAGCCATGCCGCGCTTGCGGCAAGCGCGAGGCCTACCCCCAACAGCAGCGCGCGGCGCGCCGCCGCGGAACGATAATCTTCAAGTAACAGGGGCAACAGCAGCGCCAGCGCCAGCATCAACGCCGCCTCCGCCGCGCCGCCGGCAAGCAGCATGAGCGCCGCGCCGATGCCCAGCGCCCAGCCGCTGCGAGCGTTCCGCGGCAGACTGGCCAAGCCATACAGCATGATCGCGGCGGCGGCGAACTGGGCGGTATAGGCATTGAGTTCGTGCCCCCGCACCAGCAAGCCCACACAGCCCAGCAGCGTCAGCGCCGCCGCCCAGCCGGCGTCTGCGCCGTACAGCGCGCGCGCGCTGCGTGCGACAAAAAACAGCGCCAGCGCGATGAACACGCCCGAGGCCAGCCGTGCGCCATCGTGTAAGGCCAGAACGGGCGAAGCGAGCCAGGCGGTGGCGGTCGCCACCCAGTAATACAGGGGCGGCGTGGCCGCCACAGCCTGCGGCGCAACGTCGCCTTGCAGCAGCAGCCACAAGCGGACGAAGTGCTCGCCGTCGCCGCCTTTCCAAGGTGCGTGCCCCACCAGCCCCGGCAACAGCCAGACCGCACAGAGCAGCAGCAGCCCGAGCTGCGGAAGGGTCGCTGCGCAGCAGCGGGGCACCCACCGGCGTACTCCTTGCGGGTGCTGCGACAGCGCGGGCAGGCGCTTACTGAACAATTTTGAGGCGCTGGCCCGGTGTGGGCTCGCCGCTTGGATAGAGGGCGTTCATCAGGCGCAGCTGGTTTTCGGCGTCCGCCCCGAGCGGCGACTGCTGCGCCAGGCTTGCCATCGTCATGCCGGGCCGGGCCGTGACGAGTTTCAACACGTAAGGCCGGGCAGCCTGTCTCTCGGCCGGGGTGATCGCGCGGAAGCTGTTGATCGCCGCGCGCAGGGTGTTGCGTTCGCGCGCGTAGGCGGGCTTGTCGCGAGCCATGCCGGCAATCAGGTACTGCGTGCCGTTGAACACCACAGCCGCCACCACCACCGGCTTGCCCTGCTGCGCGCCCGCCGCGAATGCCGCCGGATAGCCGCCGAGCTTGCCGCTGTCAAAGCGCGCGCCGGCATCCAGCTGGATTCCCTTTTGCAGGGTATCCAGCGGCTTGTTGTTTTTCGGCCCCTGCCGCAGCTCGACCAGCGCGTCGCCCCGCGGGCTCAAGGCCACCACCCGGGCGGGGTGGTTCTGCACCCGCCAACCCGGCGGGAACTGGATCGCCAGGCCGAGCTTTTCGTGCAGCAGCATGTTGTTGCGGACCAGGCCCTGCCCGGGGCTGTCGCCAAAGACCACGCCCGCCAGGTTCTGCAGGTAGTCGCTGCGGCCCGCGCGCGGATTGGCCACGCTGTATTGATTCGCCGCGCCCACTACCTGCTTGAGACGCGCATCGTTGCTGGGGTGGGTATCGAAGGTGCCGTGATAGGTGCGCGGCTGACGACCGTCGCGCCTGGCCTGTTCGGCGGCGAACAGTTCCTGATTTTTCAGCACCCCGATAACATCGATCATCGCCTGCGGGGTGTAGCCGCTTTTCGCCAGATATTCGGCGCCGAGGCGGTCGGATTCCAGCTCGTGCTCGCGGCCGTAGCCCGCGGTCCATGCCTGCGCCAGCGTTTGCAGCAGCGACGCGCCCGCCTGGTTGCCCATCCCCGGCACCAGGATCGACCCCAGCACCGCACCCAGCCCGACCGCGGTGGAGGTGCTTTGCTGGCGCACGCCGTGACGTGCGGTGACATGGCCGATTTCGTGGCCGACCACTCCCGCCAGTTCGGCCTCGGAATTCAGGTAGGCCATGAGGCCGCGCGTGATGTAGACGTAGCCGCCGGGCAAGGCAAAGGCGTTCACGTCCGGGCTGTCGACCACGGTGAAATGCCATTGCAGGTGCGGTCGATGGCTCCGCGCCCCCAGCCGCTGGCCGATTTCATTCACGTAGGCCTGCAGCGCCGGGTTGGCCAGCGCCGCGTATTCCTTCAGCACATCCTGGTGTGCCTGGGCGCCCAGCTGGATTTCCTGCTGCTCTGACATCAGGACGAAGTTCTTGTCCCCGCTGACCGGATTTTGCGCGCAGTGAGTCAGCGCCAGCGAACCGAAGGCGATGATGGCAATACGACGAAAAGCGCGGGAAGTCATGTCAGTCTCTTCCTTGAAGAAGGCGGCGCACGAAATGATACCGTTGCCGCACCGCAAAAAATGCAAAAAGCGGCCATGGCCGCTTTTTGCATGCATCGCGCAGACCGGCTTGCTTCAAGCCGCGGTTGATTTAATCCCGTAGCGCTGGCGGAACTTCTCGACGCGGCCCGCGGTGTCGACGATCTTCTGCTTGCCGGTGTAGAACGGATGGCAGGCAGAGCAGACTTCCACCTGCAGGGTGGGTTTGCCCAGCGTGGAACGGGTTTTGAACGTGTTACCGCAGGAGCAGGTCACGGCCACTTCGTTGTAATCGGGGTGAATGCCGGCTTTCATGGCAATTCCTTAAATGAGTTGAATTCGGAGAACGCGGGAGTATAGCGGAGACAGGCGCCCCGATCAACCCCGCCGCATCGAGTCGAAGAACTCGCTGTTGTTTTTCGTCGCACGGATCTTGTCCAGCAGAAATTCCATCGCCTCCATGTCGTCCATCGGGTACAGCAGCTTCCGGAGCACCCACACCTTCTGCAGGATGTCTTGCGGCATCAGCAGTTCTTCGCGGCGGGTGCCGGAGCGGTTGACGTTGATGGCGGGGTACTGGCGCTTCTCCGCCATCTTGCGGTCGAGGTGAATTTCGAGGTTGCCGGTGCCCTTGAATTCTTCATAGATCACGTCATCCATGCGGCTGCCGGTGTCGACCAGCGCGGTAGCGATGATGGTCAGGCTGCCGCCTTCCTCTATGTTGCGCGCGGCGCCGAAGAAGCGCTTCGGCTTCTGCAGCGCGTTGGCGTCGACGCCGCCGGTAAGCACCTTGCCGGAAGCCGGCTGCACGGCGTTGTAGGCGCGCGCCAGGCGGGTGATCGAATCGAGCAGGATCACCACGTCCTTCTTGTGCTCGACCAGCCGCTTGGCGCGGTCGATCACCATTTCCGCCACCTGCACGTGGCGGCTGGCGGGTTCGTCGAAGGTGGAGGCGATGACTTCGCCGCGCACGGTGCGGCTCATTTCGGTCACCTCTTCCGGGCGCTCGTCGATCAGCAGCACGAACAGCACGACGTCGGGATGGTTGGAGGTGATGGCGTGGGCGATGTGCTGCAGCATCACCGTCTTGCCGGTCTTGGGCGGCGCCACCAGCAGGCCGCGCTGGCCCTTGCCGATCGGCGCGACGATGTCGATCACGCGGCTGGTGATGTTTTCCTCGGCCTTGACGTCGCGCTCAAGCTTGAGCGGCTGGTCGGGGTGCAGCGGCGTGAGGTTCTCGAACAGGATCTTGTTCTTGCTGGCTTCGGGCGGCTCGTCGTTGATCTTGTCGAGCTTGGTCATCGCCGAATAGCGTTCACCGTCCTTGGGGGTGCGGATCTCGCCCTCGATCTTGTCGCCGGTGTGCAGGTTGAAGCGGCGGATCTGCGACGGCGACACGTAGATGTCGTCGGTGTTGGCCAGATACGACGCTTCCGGCGAACGCAAGAAACCGAAGCCGTCCGGCAGCACTTCCAGCACGCCGTCCCCGTAGATGCTCTCGCCACGCTTGGCCACCGCTTTCAGGATGGCGAAGATCAGTTCCTGCTTGCGGAAGCGGTTGGCGTTGTCGATGCCGTTGGTGGCGGCAAGTTCGAGAAGTTCGGTGATCGGTTTTTGCTTGAGTTCGGAAAGGTACATGGACGGGGCCTGAGTAGGCTCGCTTGAAAGAGCCGGGAGGTGAGGGAGGAGTGAAGCCGGATGGTGCTGCGCGCAGGCGGCGCAGGGATGCGCCATCCGGTAAGACTTTGTTGTTAGATGTTGGTTATGTTAGATGTTGGTTAGATGTTGCTGTCGACGAAAGCGGTCAGTTGCGACTTGGACAGGGCGCCGACCTTGGTGGCTTCGACGTTGCCGTTTTTGAAAATCATCAGGGTGGGGATGCCGCGGATGCCGAACTTCGGCGGGGTGGCTTGGTTTTCATCGATGTTGAGCTTGCACACCTTGAGCTTGCCGGCGTATTCCTTGGCCACTTCGTCAAGGATCGGTGAAATCATCTTGCAGGGGCCGCACCAGTCCGCCCAGTAATCCACCAGCACCGGCACACCGGCCTGCAGGACTTCCTGTTCGAACGAATCGTCGGATATGTAATGAACATGTTCGCTCATTGGTGAGGCTCCTATTTGATTATGCGGCCGGCCGGACAAGGCCTGGATGGTTTGGGGAGGCGGTAAGACTGGAAAAAATGGTTTTGTGCCGATATGCTACATCAAAATTGCCGCCTGCAAGCATCCAGGCATTCCACAAATCATCTGGGTAAACACGAATGACCTACGTTGTAGCCGAAGCCTGCATCAAGTGCAAATATACCGATTGTGTCGATGTCTGTCCGGTGGACTGCTTCCACGAGGGCCCCAACTTCCTCGTCATCGACCCCGAGGAATGCATCGACTGCACCTTGTGCGTGGCCGAATGCCCGGTGGAGGCCATCTTTGCCGAGGACGACGTGCCGGACGACCAGCGCGCCTTCATCGCGCTCAACGCCGAGCTCGCCAAAGAATGGAAGGTCATCATCGAGAGCAAGGACCCGCTGCCCGACGCCGACGACTGGGCCCAAGTCAAGCACAAGCTGCAATACCTGGAGCGCTGAACCGCTTGAAAATCCCCGGCGACGGCGCACTGCCGCATGCCGTCGCCCGCCACCTGCTCGATCAACACGCCGACCGCCTGCCCGAGCTGTCCGGGCTGACCGTACTCGTCCCCAACCATCGCGCCGGGCAGGATTTTGCCCGCGCGCTGGCGCAGGCTGCCGGCCGCCGCGCACTGATCCCGCCGACCATCACCCCGCTGAAGGCGTGGGCCGACGGCGTGACCGGGGACCGCGCCGAGCCGCAGGCGCGGCGCCTGGCGCGCCTGCACGGCGTACTGCGGCGCGTCGACTGGTTGGGCGCGGTCGACCGCTGGGCGCTCGCCGGCGAACTGCTGGCCCTGGCCGACGAACTGTCCGCCGCGCGGCTGGGCGGCGAGATCGGTTCACGGATTCGCGCGCTGCACGCCGGCAGCCTTGACCGTGAAACGGCCCTGATCGAGGCGGTGTGGCAGGCGCTCAACAGCGACGGCCTGGATCCGCAGGCGCGCTATGCGCGCGCGCTCGACGCACTGGCCGAACACATCGGGGCAGCGCCGCAGCCCGTCTACGGCTACGCGCTGGGCACGCTCACCGCCGTCGAGCAGCAGTTTCTCGTCCGCTGCGCCGAGGCCGCCCCGCTCACGCTGTTCGAGCCGGACACCGAAAACGCCGTGGCTTTCACCCTGCATCAGGCCTGGCAGCTGACCGACCCGCCGCTGCGCGACCGCGCCGCCGCGCTGGCCCGGCGCATCCCCGACTCGCCGCTGCAGGCCCGCCTCACGCTCGCGCCTGCGCCGCACCTGGAAGCCGAAGCGCGCGCCGTCGCCACCTGGGTGGCCGGGCAGCTGAATGGCGGCAGGCGCGAGCTCGCCCTGATCGCGCTCGACCGCGAAACCGCGCGCCGGGTGCGCGCGCTGCTCGAGCGGATGGACGTGCTGGTGGCCGACGAAACCGGCTGGACGCTGTCGACCACCGCCGCCGCGGCGGTCATCGACCGCTGGCTGGAGTGCGTGGCGAGCGATTTTCCGCACGTCGAACTGCTCGACCTCCTGAAATCGCCCTTCCTGCTGGGCGATCCCGCCGCGCGCCAGGATCAGGTGCTGAAGTTCGAGCTGGCGCTGCGCCGGCACGGCGTGTCGCAGGGCATGGCCGATATCCGGCGGCTGGCGCAGCGCGACTTCGGCGCGCTGCCCGCCTGGCTGGCCGCGCTGTTCGACGCCCGCCAGGGGTTCGAACAGCGTCGCGCCCCGCTCGCGGTGTGGCTGACCCGGCTGATTGACAGCCTCGACACCCTGGACGCACTGGCACTGCTCAGGGCCGACGCCGCCGGCGCCAGCGTGATTGACAGCCTCGACACCCTGCGTCGCGATCTGGCGGACGACGGCGAAAAATACGGCTTCAATGAATGGCGACGCTGGCTCAATCTGGCGCTGGAATCAGCGAGCTTCATCGACGCCAGCGTCGCCAGCCCCCTCGTGCTGACCTCGCTGCCCGCCGCGCGCGGGCGCCTGTTCGACGCCGTCGCGGTAATCGGCGCCGACGCCCGCCACCTGCCCGCACGCCCCGCGCCCAGCCTATTCTCCCAGGCCACCCGCGCGCAACTGGGCCTGTCGACCGCAAGCGACGAAGCCGAGGCCGCCACTGCCGACCTGATGCAGCTGCTGATCCAGGGGCCCGCGCTCATCAGCTGGCAGGCGTGGAACAACGACGAGCCCAACCCCGCCTCGCCGCTGGTGCTGCGGCTGCAGGCGCTGCACCGGGCCGCGTGGGGCACCGACCTGCCCGAACAGCACATTGGCACGCCACCCACGCAGGCGAGCCCGCTGCCCACCGCCTGCGTGCAGCCTGCGCCGACGGTCACGGCCACGCAGCTGCCGCGCCACTACTCGCCCACCGCCTACCAGACCCTGCTCGACTGCCCCTACCGGTTTTTCGCGCGCAGCGTGCTCGGCATCCGCGAACTCGACGAAGCCGACGACGCGCTCGACAAGAGCGACTACGGCAACGCCCTGCACCGCATCCTCAAGGCCTTTCACGACAGCAATCCCCCGCCTGAGCGCGACGCCGCGCTGGCGCAGCTGAACGCCCGCTCCGCCGCCGAATTCGCCGCGCTGCCCGCATACACCGCCGCCGCCTGGGCGAGCCAGTGGGACAGCATCCAGCCCGCCTACATCGACGCCTGGCTGGCGCACGCGGCCGCAGGCTGGCGCTACGAATCCGGCGAAACCGATTTCGCCGTGCCGCACACCGTTGAAGGCCTGGGCGAGATCACCCTGCACGGCCGCGTCGACCGCGTCGATTCAAAAGGCGACGCCCGCTACGTGATCGACTACAAGACCAGCGCCGCGCAGGGCCTGAAGAAGAAACTCAAGACGCCCGACGAAGCCGTGCAGCTGCCCTTCTACGCCTGGCTG